>JAGWSV010000002.1 GCA_028869315.1 Rhodospirillales bacterium | reverse complement strand
GCGGCCGGCGCCGCCCGCACCGCCAGCGGCTGCGCGACGTCGCCTGCCCAGACCGCGGCCGGCTTTCCGGCCTGCATGGCGATGCGGGCGCTCTCCGGTCCCGGCAAGGCGGCGCGCACGGCAAGCGACAGGCGTCCGAGCTTGGTTGCGACCGCCACCCGTTCCGCTTCGCCGGCCGTGACCTCCAGGGTCACGGTATGCGCGGTGCGGCCGGTCGGGCCGCCGGGTTTGGCGCCTTCCACCAGGCGCTGGTCGATCGCGATGACCCGTACGTCCGCCAGCACCGTTTCGGCCGAGACGCGGCGATCCGGCGGCACTTTCGGGTCTGCGGTCGCCTGGGTCAGGATCAGGTCCACCCGGTCGCCGGGCCAGATCAGCCCGGCGGTGCCGCTCACCAGATCGACGCCGACCGAGATCGCCCGCATGCCGGGTTTCAGCACCGCGGCGAGGAACCCATGATCGCCCGGGCGCAGCACGTCCGGCGGCAGCAGGATGTCCCCGGGGCCGAGCGGACGGCGCACCATGGCCCCGGCCAGTGCCTGCCGCGCCTGCGGCGTGTCGATCCACGCGCCGGCCGGCCGCGGCCCCTTCACCTTGCGTACGGTCAGGTCGTTCGGCTTCAGCAGTTCGCCCGGCTGCACGTCATGCGCTGCCGCCAGCACCGCGACGCGCGCGGAGGCCGGATGCCCGCCGGCCGGATGCGTCGCCACCCAGGCGAGCAGGCCGAAGCCGAGCAGCCCGGCGGCGATCAGCCCGACCAAGGTCATGCGCAGGATCATGCGCGGTCGGCGCGCCGGCCGGTCCAGGCAATCGCCGGACCGCGATCCGCCCGGGCCGCCGGAACGGGCGGGTGGGCAGGAAGGGCCTGGGCTTTCGTCGCGGCGGCGCCGGCGGGTGCGGCCGGCCGCGGCGCGGACATCATCATGGCGGCCGTGCCGAGCGCGATCGCCACCGCATAGGGCAGCGGCCCGCCGCGCGCGATGCGCCAGCGCTCCGCCCGGGTGGCCCGGGCCAGCAGGCCCAAGGGGCGGGAGCCGTAGGACGGGCGGACCCAGCGGCGCGCCGCCAGATAGACCGCGGCGAGCCCGGCGCCGGCGATCGCGGTCCCGGCCACCAGGCCGGGGACCGCATGCGGCGGCACCAGCAGCGCGCAGGCGGCGAGGAGCTTCACGTCCCCCCCGCCCAGCCAACCGCGCCGCCAGCACCATGCCGTGCCCAGGAACACGAGGCAGGCGGCCGCCAGCGCGGACGGCGCGTCCCCGGACCCGATCCGGGCCGCAAGCCCCACGGACGCGATGGCGAGGCAAAGCGAGGTCGGCACCGTGCGTGCCATCACGTCATGGACCGCCGCCGCCGCGACCAGCAACAGGCCGGAGATGCCGAGCAGGGTCGGAAGCAGCGCCGTCATGCCAGGCCATCTTGCGGCCGGAGGGGTGTCAGGGCCGTCCTGCCCCGGCCGCTGCGGCCGGGGACGGCACCGAACGGGCTGTGTTGAGCGTGCATCGGCGGCTTCCACGAAACCGGGAGACCCTGGCGCCAATTCCTTTCGGATCGATGAATCCGGTCGCGGCCCTGGCGCTCAGGCCGGCGACGAGGCCGGTACCCCGCTCGGGCACCGGGCCTGTCTGCCGTCGCCGGCCGGGCGCGCCGGTCAGGCGCCGGGAATGCTGGCGGCGAGTTTGGTGAGGGCGGTACTGAGATCGGTGCCCAGGGTGGTGAACGCGGTCACCAGCACCGTCGCCAGGACACCGGCGATGAGCGCATATTCCAGCGCCGTCACCCCACGCCGGTCGCCATACAGGACCCGCAGCAGCTTCAGATACGCGATCATGGTCGATTGCTCCTTCGAGGCGGTTGGACGGTCCGCTGCCAGGGCTGCCAGCAGGGAGGCATCTCTGCCGTCTCAAAAAATCGACCAGACGGGTTAACGAAGGCCTAAGGCATCGTCGGCAAATAAGCGCGTCAGCACGCCGACAAAGATTCCGATCAAAACAAAACGTCAGGGCCCGTTCGACACCGCTGATCGCTTCGATGGGTGTCGAACGGGCCCTAATGCCGCGGGATCGGATGCCCGGCGTTCAGCGCGCTTCGCGCCGACTGAGCGGCGGATGCGCGACGATCCGCCCGGCCGCGCGACGGTTCAGCCGTGATGCAGCCGCGTGCGTTCGGCGCGCGGCCGGTCCAGCACCCGGTCCGCCAGCGCGAGCAGGTCTTCGGCGATCGCGCGGAACCCGGCGCCGTCCGTCGCTTCCGCCAGGCGCAGCAGGTGATCGGACAGCATCAGCGGGCTGACCGGATTCGTTGCGGGAGCATCGATCCGACCGACATAAGCCATCGGGACGTTTCCTCGAAGGTCCCCGGCACGCCATCCGCGCCGGAAGGGCGGAGGGAATTCAGCCCAGGCGAGCGCGGCCGGTATTGACCCAGATCAAGGCTTCGTCCTGCGGACCGCCTCGCGGTGCCGAAGGTTGCGGCCGGCACCGAGTACGCCGGGAAGGGCCGGGGCCATGCCGCGGCCCCGGCCGGCTCAGACGTGGAAGCTCTCGCCGCAGCCGCAGCGGCCCTTCTCGTTCGGATTGACGAAGGTAAACCCGGAGGCGAGCGCCTTCGTCTCGTAATCCATGACGGTTCCGATCAGGAACAGGCTGGCGCGACGGTCGACGAGGACGGTCAGCCCCTTGTCGGTCACGACTTCGTCGCCCGGCCCCGGAGCGTCGGTCCAGGACATGTCGTAGGACAGCCCGGAGCAGCCCTTGGTGCTGACCCCGATGCGCAGCAGCTTGCCCTGCTCGCCCTTGGCGTAGAGCGTGCGCAGGCGTTCCGCCGCCGCCTCGGTCAGGGTCATCAGCGGCGGCAGGGGACGGGCGGGACGGCGGGTTTGCGTGGTCGTGCTCATGATGCTGTCCGATGTGGCTTCGTTCAGTACATGTTCAACTGCAGGCGGGCTTCTTCGCTCATGCGGCTCGGGTCCCAGGGCGGATCCCAGACGGTTTCCACCTCGCAATCGGCGACGCCGGGCACGGCCATCACCGCCTCGCGCACCTGCTCGGGCAGTTCCTGTGCGCTCGGGCAGGCGGGCGCGGTCAGGGTCATTTCCACCTTCACCTTGCCGGCGTCGTCGATGTCGATCGCGTAGATCAGGCCGAGTTCATAGATGTTCACCGGGATTTCCGGATCGTACACGGTGGCGACGGCGTCAATCACGGCGATTTCCGTGACCTTCGGCCCGGTTTCGCCGTTCGGGGTCCAGGTGGCGTGCGGCGACTGTGCCAAATCATTCACTGCTGGCCTCCTTCGCGCCTTCGAGCGCGGCGATCAGCGCGTGCCACGGCAAGGTGGCGCATTTCACGCGGGATGGGTACTCGTGCACGCCGGCGAGCGGCGCCAGGCGCTCCAGCGGGTCCGCCAGCGCCGGGTCGCAGGCCGGGCAGGCGCCGGTGCGCGCCAGTTCGCGGAACGAGGCGAACAGGGCGCGCGCGTCCTCGGGGCGCCGGCCCGCCACGGTTTCCGCCATCAGGTCGGCCGAGGCGACGCTGATCGCGCAGCCCCGCGCCTCGAACCCGGCCTCGGCGATGCGGCCGTCCGGCGCATGGCGGACGAACACCTCCACCCGGTCGCCGCACATCGGGTTGTCGCCCTTGGCGGAGGCGTCGAACGCCGCCGGCCGCTTGCCGTGCCGCGGGCGCCGGCCGTGGTCCAGGATCACGTCCTGGTAGAGATCGCGCAGGTCGTCGAGTCCGCCGCTCATGTCCACCTCGTCACGTCCAACCCGTCATGCGAAGAACTCCCGGACGCGCGCGAGGGAATCGGCGAGCGTATCGATTTCCGCATGCGTCGTGTAGATGCCGAAGCTGGCGCGGGCGGTGCTTTCAAGGCCGAACCGATGCATCAGTGGCTCGGCACAGTGGTGCCCGGCGCGCACCGCGATCCCGAAGCGATCGAGCAGGGTCGCCACGTCGTGCGCGTGGGCGCGGTCGACTACGAACGACACCACCCCGCCGCGGTCCTGCGCCGCGCCCAGGATACGCAGCCCCTCGACCGCCGACAGGCGGGCGAGCGCATGCTCGGTCAGCGCCGCTTCGTGCGCCGCGATCGCCGGGTAGCCGATGGCGCGCACGTAGTCGATCGCCGCCTTCAGCCCGATGCCTTCCAGGATCGCCGGCGTGCCCGCCTCGAACTTGTGCGGCACCGCGGCCCAGGTGGACCGTTCGTAGCTGACCGAGGAAATCATCTCCCCGCCGCCCAGGAACGGCGGCATCCGCTCCAGCAGCTCGCGGCGGGCCCACAGCACGCCGATGCCGGTGGGGCCATAGAGCTTGTGCCCGGTCCAGACATAGAAGTCGGCGCCGAGCGCCTGCACGTCCACCGCGCGGTGCACGATCGCCTGCGAGCCGTCGAACAGCACCTTGGCGCCGTGCGCGTGCGCGATGCGGGCGATCCGTTCCGCCGGCGTGTAGGTGCCGAGCACGTTGGACATGTGGGTGATCGAAACCAGCCCCACCTTGCCGTCCTCCAGCAGCGCCTCGAACGCCGCCATGTCGAGTTCGCCGGCATCGGTGATCGGCGCCACCCGCAGCTCGATGCCGCGTTCGTCGCGCAGCAGCTGCCAGGGGACGATGTTGGAGTGGTGCTCCATCGCCGAGATCACCACCGCCTGGCCCGGCCGCAGCACGCCGCGGCCGTAGCTGTGCGCGACCAGGTTCAGCGCTTCGGTGGAGTTGCGGACGAACACGATCTCGTGCCGGTCGGGCGCGTTCATCAGCGCGGCGGCGGCGTCGCGCGCGGCTTCGTAGGCTTCGGTGGTGCGCTCGCTCATCCAGTGCAGGCCGCGATGGACGTTGGCGTATTGCGTCTCCATCGCGGTCGTCATCGCCGCGATCACCGCCCGCGGCTTCTGGGCCGAGGCGGCGCTGTCGAGGAAGACGAGCGGCTTGCCGCGCACCTTCTCGCGCAGGATCGGGAAGTCCGCGCGAATCCGCTCGATGTCG
This sequence comes from Rhodospirillales bacterium, assembly GCA_028869315.1. GTDB lineage: Bacteria > Pseudomonadota > Alphaproteobacteria > Acetobacterales > Acetobacteraceae > JAJZVS01. The sequence continues at coordinate 2,791 of JAGWSV010000002.1, read as the reverse complement.
AGCCGGGCGGTCGGGGTTGCGTCGTTCATGCTGCCACCCGGTCCCACCACTGGCTGACCGCCACGTCCAGCGCCGCGCGGGTGGGCTCGTGCGCGACCGCGTCCAGGGCTTCGGCGAGGAAAGCGTGCACCAGCATCGACCGCGCCTCGGCTTCCGGCACGCCGCGGGAGCGCAGGTAGAACATCTGCTCCGGATCGAGCGCGCCGACGGTCGCGCCATGGCTGCACTTCACGTCGTCGGCGAAGATTTCCAGCTCCGGCTTGGTGTCGATCTCGGCCTGGTCCGACAGCAGCAGCGCCTGGCTCATCTGGTAGCCGTCGGTCTTCTGCGCCGCGCGGGCGACCTCGATGCGTCCCTGGAACACGCCGCGGGCGCGCCCGGTCAGCACCGACTTGACCGCCTGGCGGGAGGTGCCGTGCGGCGCGTCGTGGCGCACGACCGAGGTGACGTCGGCATGCTGGCTGCCGGCCAGCATCTGCGCGGCGTGCATCGCCGCATGCGCTTCCGGGCCGGCGAGACGGGCATGGAACTCGGTGCGGGTCACGCGGGCGCCGAGATTGAGCGTGAACCCCTCATAGGCCGCGCGTTCGGCAAGTTCGGCGTAGATCGTTGCGAGATGGAATGCCTCCGCCGCGTCGTCCTGCCAGCGCACGTGCGACAGGCGGGCGCCGGCGCCGAGCACGATCTCGGTGACCGGATTATGGAGGTAGCGCCCGTCGCCGCCGGCGGTTTCGAGCAGCACGAGCCGCGCGCCGGCGCCGAGGCGGAGGCTGTGGCGCGGATGGAAGGCGGTGGCGCGCCCGGCCGCCGCGGTGGCGAGGCTGGCGATGTGCAGCACGCCGCCGTCGACGCCGTCGGGCACGTCGATCCGCGCGCCGTCGCCGGCCAGCATCGTGTTGAGCGCGACCAGCGGATCGCGGTCAGGGCGGGCCAGGCTGCCGAACCCTGGTTCGGCCGCGAAACTGCCGACCGCGATCCCGCGCGGCGGGGCGGACAGCTCCGGACGGTAACGCCCGTCGAGGAAAACCAGGCGCGCCGGCGCAAGCTGCGGCAGGCCGGCCGCGCCTGCGTCGGCCGCGCTCAGCGGTTCCTGGAACGGCGCGTCGGCCAGCGGGCGGAGCGAGGTGTATTTCCATGCTTCTTCCCGCCGCCCGGGCGCCGCGCCCGGCAGCCCGAGGGCGCGGAACGCCTCGGCCGCGGCGTCGCGCACGGCGGCGTCGCCCGGCAGGCGGCCGCGCAACCCGTCGTAGCGGGCAAGGAACCCGGCCGCACCGATGGGAACCGGCATCGTCATGCCGCGTCCGCCGTGACCGCCGCGTAGCCGCGTGCTTCCAGCTCGCGCGCCAGGTCCGGCCCGCCGGTGCGGACGATCCGCCCGCCGGCCAGGATATGCACCCGGTCGGGCACCAGCCGGTCCAGCAGGCGCTGGTGATGGGTGATGACGAGGGCCGAGAATTCCGGCCGGCGCAGCGCGTTCACCCCGTCGGCGACGATCTTCAGCGCGTCGATGTCGAGCCCGCTGTCGGTTTCGTCCAGGATCGCGAGGCGCGGACGGAGGATCGCCATCTGCAGCACTTCGTTGCGCTTCTTCTCGCCGCCGGAGAAGCCGACGTTGACGTTGCGCTTCAGCATGTCGTCGGCCATCGCCAGCCGCTTCGTTTCGGCCCGCGCCAGCTTGAGGAACTGCACCGCGTCCAGCTCCGCTTCGCCGCGGGCGCGGCGCACCGCGTTCAGCGCGGTGCGCAGGAAATTCGCGTTGCCCACGCCGGGCAGCTCGACCGGGGCCTGGAACGCCAGGAACACGCCGGCGGCGGCGCGTGCTTCCGGCTCCATCGCCAGCAGGTCGGCGCCTTCGAAGGTCGCGGAGCCGGCGGTCACGTCGTAGTCCTCGCGTCCGGCCAGCACGTAGGACAGGGTGGACTTGCCCGACCCGTTCGGCCCCATGATGGCGTGCACTTCGCCCGACGGCACGACGAGGTCGATGCCGCGCAGGATCGGCTTGCCGTCGATGGACGCGGCGAGGCCCTTGATCTCCAGCATCAGCCGACCGAGCCTTCCAGGCTGACGGCCAGCAGCTTCTGCGCCTCCACGGCGAATTCCATCGGCAGCTCCTTCAACACGTCCTTGCAGAATCCGTTCACGATCAGCCCCACGGCGTCTTCTTCCGAGAGCCCGCGCGAGCGGCAGTAGAACAGCTGGTCCTCGGCGATCTTGGAGGTGGTGGCTTCGTGCTCCACCTTCGCGCTCGGGTTGCGGCTTTCGATGTAGGGCACGGTGTGCACGCCGCAGTGTTCGCCGATCAGCAGCGAGTCGCATTGGGTGTGGTTGCGCGCGCCGGCGGCGCGCGGGCCGATCCGCACCAGCCCGCGATAGGTGTTGTCCGACCGCCCGGCCGAAATGCCCTTGGAGACGATGGTCGAGCGCGTGTTGCGCCCGAGATGGATCATCTTGGTCCCGGTATCCGCCTGCTGGCGGTTGTTGGTGACGGCCACCGAGTAGAACTCGCCCACGCTGTCGTCGCCTTCCAGCACGCAGGACGGGTATTTCCAGGTGATCGCCGAGCCGGTTTCCACCTGGGTCCAGGAAATCTTCGCCCGCGCGCCGCGGCAGGCGCCGCGCTTGGTCACGAAGTTGTAGATCCCGCCACGGCCTTCCGCGTCGCCGGGATACCAGTTCTGCACCGTGCTGTATTTGATCTGCGCGTCCTCCAGCGCCACCAGCTCCACCACCGCGGCGTGCAGCTGGTTCTCGTCGCGCTGGGGCGCGGTGCAGCCTTCCAGGTAGCTCACGT
>JAGWSV010000125.1 GCA_028869315.1 Rhodospirillales bacterium | reverse complement strand
TGCCGGCCGCCGCCCTGCCCGGCTGGCGCGCGGTGTGGGACGCGTGCGGCGCCGCGCCGGGACGGCCGGGCGAGACGTGCGCCCGGCGGCCGGGGGCCGCGCCGCTATCGCCTATAGATTGACTGGCGCCCCGGTCCAGACCGCGCGATACAGCGCGACGATCTCGCCCGCCTCGGGCACCCGCGGGTTGTTGGCCGGGCTGCCGGAGGCCAGCGCCTGCTCGGCCATCAGCGCCATCTTGTCCTGCCAGGCCGCCTCGGCGATCCCGAAGCCGGCCGGGGTCGGCACCTGCAGCTCCTGGTTCCAGGCGGTCAGGCCGGCGAGCAGTCTGGCGGTGGCGGTGGCATCCGGGTCGGTCGCCGCCGCGAAGCCGATCCGCCGCGCCGCCTCGGCATAGCGCGCCGGCGCGCCGGACACCGAATAGGCGGTGACGGCGGGCAGCAGCATGGCGTTCGAAAGCCCGTGCGGCACGTGGAAATGCGCGCCGATCGGCCGCGACATCCCGTGCACCAGCGCCACCGAGGCGTTGGAGAACGCGAGCCCCGCCTGGGTCGCCCCGAGCATCATCCCCTCCCGCGCCGCGGCGTTGCGCGGCTCGGCATAGGCGGTGCGCAGGTGCCGGCCGATCAGCGCCATCGCCGACAGCGCGAACGCGTCGGAGAACGGATTGGCGCGCTTGGAGACATAGGCCTCCAGCGCATGCGTCAGGCTGTCGATGCCGGTGTCGGCGGTGGTGCGCGGCGGCACCGTGTAGGTGAGTTCGTAATCCACCACCGCGGCGAGCGGCAGGGCGCCGAGCCCCGCGATCAGCATCTTCTCGTCGCGTTCGGTGTCCGTGATCACGGTGAAGCGGGTGCATTCGCTGCCGGTGCCGGCGGTGGTGGGAACCGCGATGATCGGCACGGCGCCGCGATCGGCCTGCGCCGGCGCCTTGTAGTCGCGCATCTTGCCGCCGCCCGCGGCAAGAATCGCCATCGCCTTGGCGGTGTCGATCGGCGAGCCGCCGCCGAAACCGACCAGACAGTCGAACCGCCCGCCCGCCATGACGGCGACGCCGGCTTCCACCACCGTGTCGGTGGGGTCGGAGACGGTGTCGGAGAACACCTCCGGCCGCATGCCGGCCGCGGACAGCGGATCGAGGCACCGGGCGATCAGGCCGGTCGAGACCATCACCGGGTCGGACACCACCAGCGGGCGGGAGAGGCCGAACTTCGCCAGCACGTCCGGCAGCTGCCGGACAGCCCCGGCCGCGACGAGCATGTGGCGGGGGGCGGCGATGGTGGCGGTGACGGTCATGGACGTGTCCTCCTGCGGGTCGGTTGGGCGCAGCATAGGCGGCGGCCGACGGGATGGCGACCGCCGGGGCGGAAGCTGGTGGGGCGAGCCTGCCGGATCGTTGCTGATTCGTGTCGTGTCAAACATGGTTGCGGCGCCTTGCGGGAATATGCACGAAGCCGATGATGTCTTTGTCGGCGGTGGCGAAGCGAACCGGGACGGCGGCGCGGACCGCGGCGTGAAGGGTTCCGTGGCGAGCGGGCGCCCGCCGTGACCGCATCGCGGCGAGGCCGACGATCTGGACCTCGCCGGCCCGCAGACGGGCGTTCAGGGAGCGCATGGTCCGCGTGGCCGAGCAGGGCCTGACGGTCGGGCTGTCGGCGGCCGACCGTGCCTGTGTTCTCGACCACGGCCGGGTCGTGCTGTCCGGAACCGCCGCCGTGCTCGCGGGCGACCGGAGAGCGGTGGACACCTATCCCGGACGCTGGTCACGGATCCCGACCGGGCGGCGGAGGGAGGACAGTTCGCAGACGCACGCTGCATCGCAGCGCCCGCGAACGGCCGGCGGCCGGCGGGAAGGCTTGCTTGACGCCCCCCTCCCCCCCGTGCAGTAACCGCGCCGCACTCGCTCACCATCCCGGGAGGACCGTATGTCCACGAACCTGACCCGCCGCGCGTTCGGCGCCGCGGCCACCGCCAGCCTGGCGGCCCCGCTCGCGGCGCCCTTCATCGGCAACGCCGAAGCCGCCGCGCCGCTGCTGCTGCGCTGCTCGCTCGACACCGAACCCTCCCATCCGCGCAACGTCGCGTTCCGTGACTTCCTCGCCAAGTTCGAGAAGGCCTCGGACGGCAAGGTGCAGACGAAGCTGTTCCAGTCGGGCGCGCTGTTCCCCGACCTGCACGTGGTGAAGGCGATGGTGCAGGGCCAGGTGGAAATGGCCTGCCCCGGCACCTGGACGATCACCGGGTTCATCCCCGATGCCGACTTCTCGCAGCTTCCGGGCCTCTATGGCCGGCCGATCGCCGACTTCCACAAGGCCTCGGACGGCAGCGCCGGCAGGTTCATCAACGCGGAAATCACCCGCAAGCTGCACCTGAAGGTGCTGGGCGGCTGGTTCGATCTCGGCTTCAACAACTGGTACTCGACCAAGAAGCCGCTGACCTCGCTGGCCAGCCTGAAGGGCATGAAGCTGCGCAGCCCGGGCGGCATCCTGAATTCCTGGCGCATCCGCTTCTTCGGCGGCATCCCCAACGTCACCCCGTGGCCCGACGTGCCGCTGGCGATGTCGCAGGGCACGTTCGACGGGCTCATCACCACGAACGAGAGCGCCAACAGCTCCAAGCTGTTCGACTCCGGCCTGCGCTACTCGCTGCAGGACCATCAGGGCCTGGGCCTCTACGTGCCGATGATGAACCATGCGTTCTGGAACAAGCTGGGCCCGAAGCTGCAGGAAACCCTGGTGAAGCTGTGGGCGGAGAACCTGCCGGCCTATCGCGAGAACACCGCCAAGGCGCAGGCGGCCGGCAAGGCGGCGCTCGGCACGCACGGCGTGAAGTTCGTCACCGTCAGCCAGGAGGAGCGGGACGCGGTGCGCAAGAAGATGCTGCCGCTGCAGGCCAAGGCCGCCGCCGGCGCGCATATGTCGCCGAAGCTCGTGAAGCTGGTCATGGCGGATGTCGGCGCCTGAGCTGAACGGCGCGGCGCGGGCGTTCGCCCGCGCCGCCGAGGCCTGGAACTGGATCGAGCGGACCCTGGTGGGCCTGCTCGGCGCCTTCGCGATGTTCATCGCCGCCTTCCAGGTGTTCGGCCGCTACATCGACCCGGCGGATTCGATCAACTGGGCCGAGGAAGTGATCGTCTACGTGATGGTCTGGGCGATCATGATCATCGCCAGCCAGCTTGTCCGCAACGATGCGATGGTGCGGCCCGACCTCGTGCTGCGGCTGCTCAGGCCCGGCGTGCAGCGCTGGGTGGAGGTGTTCAACTGCCTGATGGCGCTGGCGTTCACCTTCGGCATGCTCTGGTACGGCTGGGCGGTGGTGGGCACGGCCCTGCTGCTCGACCAGACCAGCTCGTCCGACCTGCAGTTTCCGATGTGGATCTATTACACCGCGCTGCCCACCGGCGGCGCCCTGATGTTCGGCCGCTACACCGTCCGGCTGGTCCGCTACCTGTTCTTCTTCGATCCCAAGACCATGTCCGTGGGCCACAACCTCGCGCATGAAACGTCTTCCGACCTGATGTCGTCTTTCACCGAGTAGGCCGCGCCGCATCATGTGGACCGCCGGATTCCTGGTGCTTTTCTTCGGCCTGCTCGCGGCCGGGATGCCCATCTTCCTCGTGCTCGGCGCCTGCGCCGCCGTGCTTTATAACGTGTCCGGCCAGCCGGTGATCGGCCTGGCGCAGAACATGATCGACCAGCTCAATTCGAGCACGCTCATGTCGCTGCCGCTGTTCGTCATGGCGGCCGCCTTCATGCGCCGCGGCGGCGTCGCGCAGGCGCTGGTCGATCTCTCGGCGGCGTTTCTGGGCGGCATCAAGGGCTCGCTCGGGCTGGTGGCCGTGGTCTCCTGCGCGCTGTTCGCCGCGATCTCCGGGTCTTCGGTCGCGACGGCGCTGGCGATGGGCACCATCCTGCTGCCGGCGATGATCGAACGCGGCTATCCGCGCTCCTTCGCGCTCGGCGTGCTCGGGGCGTCGGGCACCATCGGCGTCGTCATCCCGCCGTCGCTGGCGCTGATCCTGTACGGGATCGTGACGGAACAATCGGTGCCGCGGCTGTTCCTGGCCGGCATCCTGCCCGGCCTGTTGCAGGCGGCGGCCTTCTTCGTGTGGGTGCTGTGGTACGCGCGCTACAAGAACTTCCCGGCCGAGCCGCCGATGCCGTTCCGCGCCCGGATGCGGGTGGTCTGGCGCGGCCTGCCGGCGATGGCGGTGCCGTTCGTGGTACTGGTCGGCATCTATGGCGGGTTCATGACGGTGACCGAGTCGGCCGCGATGGCCGCGGTCACCGCGCTGCTCGTGAGCGTGGTCGTCTATCGCGGCTTCCCCTGGACCCGCACGCTCGACGTGATCGCCGAGGCGCTGTCGTCGGCCGCCGTGATCATGCTGATCATCGCCACCGCGCTGGTGTTCGGCCACTGGATGACAGGCTCCGGCATTCCCGCGAAACTCGTGGAGTTCGCCGTCCACCAGGGCTTCAGCACCTGGGAATTCCTGCTGATGATGAACATCCTGCTGCTCATCATCGGCTGCTTCCTGGAAGTGGTCAGCACCCTGCTGCTGGTGATGCCGATCCTGGCGCCGGTGCTGCTGCCGCTCGGGGTCGATCCGGTGCATTTCGGCATCATCTTCACCCACAACATGGAAGTGGGGCTGGTGCATCCGCCGGTGGGGCTCAACCTCTACGTGCTCTCCACCATCTCCGACGCGCCGATCGGCGAGGTGATCCGCGGCATCCTGCCGTTCCTGGTGATCCTGCTGCTGGTGCTGGGGCTGATCACCTACTGGCCGGCCATGACCCTGTGGCTGCCCAACCTCGTGTTCGGCAAATAGCGGGCGGTTGACCGCAAGGCGGCCGCCTCTATCGTCGCGGCACCACAGGCGAAGGCGTCCCTCCCATGGCCGAGACCTATCTGCGCAGCGGCATCTTCCTCGCGCCCTTCCATGCGCTCGAGGAAAACCCCACCCTCGCCATCGAGCGCGACATCGAGCTCGTGCAGCACCTCGACCGGCTAGGCTACCACGAAGCCTGGATCGGCGAGCACCATTCGGGCGGCTTCGAGATCATCGCCGCGCCGGAGGTGTTCATCGCCACCGCCGCCGAGCGCACCCGCCATATCCGCCTCGGCACCGGCGTCGTCTCCCTGCCGTACCACAATCCGTTCATCCTGGCCGACCGGATGGTGCTGCTCGACCACCTGACCCGCGGGCGGGTGATGTTCGGCGTCGGGCCCGGCGCGCTGGTGCACGACGCCAAGAAGATCGGCGTCGAGGCCGCCGACCAGCGGCCGATGATGAACCAGAGCCTCGACGTCATCGTGCGCCTGCTGCACGGGGAGACGGTGACGGAAAAGACCGGCTGGTACGACCTGACCGACGCGCGGCTGCAGCTTCCCTGCTATTCCCGGCCGGTGATGGAACTGGCGGTCGCCGCCTCCCGCTCCCCGGCCGGCGCGCTGGCGGCCGGGCGGCACGGCATCGGCATGCTCTCGATCGGCGGCACCTCGCCCGAGGCGATGGCCCAGCACGCCCGCAACTGGAGCATCTACACCGAGCAGGCCGAAGCCAACGGCAAGGCCGCCGACCGGCGCAACTGGCGCCTGGTCAGCATGTTCCACGTCGCCGAGACGCGCGCGCAGGCGCGCGAGAACGTGCGCTTCGGGCTGGAGAAGTTCGCCCAGTATTTCCGCGACGTCGGCACCTTCCCGATCGTGCCGCCGGGCATCGGCGACGCCTACGCGTACCTGCTGGAGAACGAGGCCGCCTGCATCGGCACGCCGGACGACGCGATCGCCTATATCGAGCGGCTGCTGCACGGCTCCGGCGGTTTCGGGGCGATCCTGGAACTCGCGCATAACTGGGCCGACTGGGCGGCGACGCAGCGCCATTTCGAGCTGATGGCCCGCTACGTGCTGCCGCATTTCCAGGGCTCGCGGGAGCCGCGCCAGGACAGCTACGCCTTCGCCCGCGACAACAGCGAGGTCTTCCGCGCGCAGTCGCAGGCGGCGGTGCAGGCCGAGATCGACCGCCGCAAGGCCCGGCAGGCGGCGGAATAACCGCCTGCCCGCCCCTCCCGCCGCATCGGGACCGGCCCCATATGCGCCACGGCCCGCCGGGGCGGCGGAGCCCCTGGAGCATGCGCCTGCTCTGCCGTCCCGCCGCCTGCTTTGCTCCGGCCCGAAGCGACGCTCCGCCTGTCTCCGGCCGCCGCCCGGTGGTCTCCCCCGGCCGTTTGCAACAAGGATAAATCCGCTCGTGACCGAACCCTCCCAAGCCGTTCGCCTGACCCGGCTGCCCTCCGGCCTGACCGTCGTGACCGAACGGATGGAGCGGGTGGAAACCGTCTCCCTCGGCGCCTACGTCGCCGCCGGCTCGCGCCACGAAACCGCGGCGGAGAACGGGGTGTCGCATTTCCTGGAGCACATGGCCTTCAAGGGCACCGAACGGCGCAGCGCCATCGCCATCGCCGAGGAGATCGAGGCGGTGGGCGGCCACCTCAACGCCTATACCGCCCGCGAGCAGACCGCCTACTACGCCAAGGTGCTGAAGGAAGACACCGCGCTCGCCGCCGACATCATCGGCGATATCCTGACGCATTCCACCTTCGAACCGGAGGAACTGGAGCGCGAGCGCGGCGTGATCCTCCAGGAGATCGGCCAGGCGAACGACACGCCGGACGACATCATTTTCGATCATTTCCAGACGGCGGCCTATCCCGCCCAGCCGATCGGCCGGCCGGTGCTGGGGCTGGAACCGGGGATCCGCGAGATGCCGCGCACCGCGCTGATGGGGTATATGCGCCGGCACTACCCCGCCTCCAACGTCGTCGTCGCCGCCGCCGGGGCGCTGACGCATGAGGCGATCGTGGACCTGGCGGCCCGGCATTTCGCCGATCTGCCGGCCGATCCGGCACCTTCGGCGGAAGTCGCGCGCTATGCCGGGGGCGAATTCCGGGAAGGGCGCGATCTGGACCAGGTGCATATCGTGCTGGGCTTTCCGTCGGTCGGCTACAGCGATCCCGACTACTACCCGACCCTGCTGCTTTCGACGTTGCTCGGCGGCGGGATGTCCTCGCGCCTGTTCCAGGAAGTGCGGGAGAAGCGGGGGCTCGTCTATTCGGTCTATTCGTTCAGCCAGCCCTTCATGGATGGCGGCCTGTTCGGCATCTATGCCGGCACCGGGGAGAGCGAGGCCGCGGAACTGATGCCGGTCACGTTGGAAGAACTGCGCAAGGTGCAGCATGGGGTGACGGAGGCGGAACTCGCCCGCGCCCGCGCCCAGGTGAAGGCGTCGTTGCTGATGTCGCTGGAAAGCACCGGCAGCCGCTGCGAGCAGCTCGCGCGGCAGATGCAGGTGTTCGGCCGCGTCGTGCCCACGGGCGAGACGGTGGCGAAGCTGAACGCGGTGACGGTGGCGGACGTGGAGCGGGCGGCTTCGCGGCATTTTCGCGCGACGCCGACGCTTGCGGTTTTGGGCCCGGCGGAGCGCGTGCCGGGGCTGGCGGCGGTGACGGAGACGTTGGCGGCGTGAGGTCTTTTCTCCCTCCTCCCGCTTCGGGGTGAGGGGGGCGGGCGGCACCCTCGCCCGCCGGACCGCATCCGGCCGCCCGCGGGCGGGAGCGGTGGAATTGACGGCCCCGCCCGGGTCGGCGAATGCTGCGCCATGAACCTGCCATGGAGCCCTGCATGAACGTCCTTGCCGCCCCGGCCGCGCGCGCCGGCTATTCGGAAGCCGAGTGGGCGATCCGCTGCGATCTGGCGGCCCTGTATCGTCTGGTCGCGTATCATCGCTGGACCGATTTCATCTACACCCATCTGAGCGCGCGCCTGCCCGGCCCCGAGCACCATTTCCTCATCAATCGCTACGGCGTGAATTTCCACGAAATGCGAGCCTCCGACCTGGTGAAGATCGATCTTGACGGCAATGTGGTGGAACCCGATGACGGCCAGAGCCGGCGGGTAAACACGGCCGGCTTCACCATCCATTCCGCGATCCACATGGCGCGGCCCGATCTGCTCTGCGTCGTGCACACCCACACCGCCGCCGGCATCGCCGTCTCCGCCCATCCCGAGGGGCTGCTGCCGATCAGCCAGCACGCGCTGAAGTTCTACGGGCGCCTCGGCTATCACGGCTATGAGGGGATCGCGCTCGATCTCGCCGAACGCGACCGCCTGGTGCGCGACCTGGGCGAGCACAAGGCGATGGTGTTGCAGAACCACGGGCTGCTGATGGGCGGCACGTCGATCGCGGAAGCCTTCCACATGACCTACATGCTGGAACGCGCTTGCGCCGCGCAGGTGGCCGCGCTGGCTGGCGGGGCCAAGCTGCTGCGCCCGCCGGAGGACGTCTGCCGCCATACGGCCGAGCAGTTCCGCCGCCAGGAGAACGACGAGCATTACGCGATGGTCTGGGACGCGGCGCTGCGGCTGATCGAGCACGACCGCACCGACTGGCGGAGCTGACCCGCCCATGGCCGTGCGCGCTTCGGTCTGTCCGCATGACTGCCCCTCCACCTGCGCGCTGGAGGTGGAGGTGCTCGACGGGAGCCGCATCGGCGCGGTGCGCGGCGCGGCCGATAACGACTACACGCAGGGCGTGATCTGCGCGAAGGTCGCGCGCTATGCGGAACGGATCCATCACCCGGACCGGCTGACCCACCCGCTGCTGCGCACCGGTCCGAAGGGATCGGGCCAGTTCCGGGAGATTTCGTGGGACGAGGCGCTGGACCGGACCGCGGCGGCGCTGACCGAAGTGGCGGCGAAGCACGGCACGGAGGCGGTCTGGCCGTTCTACTACGCCGGCACGATGGGCCTGGTGCAGCGTGACGGGATCAACCGGCTGCGTCACGCAATGAGATATTCGCGCCAGAAACTGACGATCTGCACCTCCATCTGCGAGGCGGGATGGTTCGCCGGCGTCGGCGGCTATCGCGGGCCGGACCCGCGGGAGATGGCGAAATCCGACCTGATCGTGATCTGGGGCGGCAATCCGGTGGCGACCCAGGTCAACGTCATGACGCATGTCACGCGCGGGCGGAAGGAGCGCGGCGCGAAGCTGGTCGTGGTCGATCCGTATCGTTCCGGGACCGCCGCGGTCGCCGACCTGCACGTGATGCTGCGCCCCGGTACGGACGGGGCGCTGGCCTGCGCGCTGATGCATATCGGCTTCCGCGACGGCTGGGCGGACCGGGACTACATGGCGCGCTTCGCGGATTGCCCGGAACGGCTGGAAGCGCATCTGGCGGCGCGCGGACCCGACTGGGCGGCGGGGATCACCGGGCTGCCGGTCGCCACGATCGAGGCGTTCGGCAAGCTCTACGGCGCCACGAAGCGCAGCTATATCCGGCTCGGCTACGGGTTCGCCCGCTCCCGCAACGGGGCGGCGAACATGCACGCGGTGACCTCGCTCGCGACGGTTGCCGGCACCTGGCCGCATGAGGGCGGCGGGGCGCTGTGGAGCAATCGTGGCATCTATCACTGGGACAAGACCCTGATCGAGGGGCTGGATGTCCGCGACCTGTCGGTCCGCGCGATGGACATGAGCCGGATCGGCGCGGTGCTGACCGGCGATCGCGCGGAACTCGGCGACGGGCCGCCGGTGCATGCGCTGTTCATCCAGAACCAGAACCCGCTGACGGTCTGTCCGGACAGCAACCTGGTCCGGCGCGGCTTCGCGCGCGAGGACCTGTTCGTCTGCACCCACGAGCAGTTCATGACCGAAACCGCGCGCTGGTCCGATATCGTGCTGCCGGCGACGATGTTCATGGAGCATGACGACCTGTACCAGGCGGGCGGCCACACCTACATCCAGATCGGCGCGAAGCTGATCGACCCGCCGGGCGAATGTCGTTCCAACCACGCGGTGATCAACGCGCTGGCGGCGCGGCTGGGCGCGCGCCATCCCGGCTTCGCCATGAGCGAGTGGGAGATGATCGACGCGACCTTGCGCGCCTCCGGCTGGCCGGACGCGGCCACGGTCCACGGCCGTCGCTGGGTGGACGCCGCCGAGCCTGTCGCGCGCGCGCATTTCCATGAAGGGTTTCCGCAGCCGGACGGGAAATTCCGGTTCGCGCCCGATTGGGCGGCGCTGGGCCCGCTGGGCGCGGCGATGCCCGTCCTGCCGGATCATTTCGGAATCATCGACGAACGTACCGGTGCGCATCCGTTCCGGTTAGTCACGGCCCCGGCGCGGCAGTTCCTGAATACCAGCTTCACCGAGACCCCGGGTTCGCGCAAGCGCGAGGGCCGACCGACCGCGCTGATGCATGCCACCGACGCGACCCGGCTCGGGATCGCCGATGGCGGGCGCGTCCGACTCGGCAACGATCGCGGCACCGTGATATTGCACGCGAAGCTGTTTGACGGCGTCCAGCCCGGCGTGCTGGTGGTGGAAAGCGTCTGGCCGAGCGAATGCTACGAAGGCGGCATCGGCATCAACGCGCTCACCAGCGACGATCCCGCCCCGCCCGCCGGCGGCGCGGTGTTCCACGACACCGCCGTCTGGGCCGAGGCCGCGCAAGCGCTTCTCGCCCAGGCCGCCGAATAACGCCGTCAATCTGGGGAAGCAACGAGATGGAACCGTATCGGGTCATCGCCTATAACACGGCCCTGAATTCCGAGAACAAGATCCACGACGACGCGGTGGCCCGCCGCTTCGGCTTCACCGGCGGCCTGGTGCCGGGCGTCGATGTCTATGCCTACATGACCCACCCGGCCGTCGCGCGCTGGGGCCGCGCCTGGCTGGAGCGCGGCACCGCGACCTGCCGTTTCGCCCAGCCCGTCTATGACGGCGATCCCGCGACCGTCACCGCCGAGGAGACGCCGGACGGGCTCAGCCTGACGGTGGACAGCCACGGCGCGTCCTGCGGTCTCGGCAGCGCGGGAATGGCTGACGATACGCCCGCGATCGAGACCTTCGCCACGCCGCCGCCGCCGCCCGCCACGGGTGCGCGCCCGCCGGCCGACGAATCCAGCCTCGCGGTTGGCACCCTGCTCGGCATGATTCCGCTGCGTCTGACCGCGGAGTTTGCCGCGCGCTACCTGGACGACGTGCGCGAGACCGATCCGCTGTATGCGCGCGAGGGCCTGGCGCATCCCGGCATGATCCTGCGCACCGGCAACTGGGCGCTCAGCCACAACGTGGTGCTGGGACCGTGGATGCATGTCGGCAGTACCATCCGGCACCTGTCGGCGGCGCGGGTGGGCGAGGAGATTTCGGTCCGCGCCCGGGTCGATGCGAATTACGAACGCAAGGGGCATCGCTTCGTGGAGCTGGAGGCGCTGACGCTGGCGGACGGGACCCGCCCGGTCGCGCGATTCCGCCACGTGGCGATCTACCGGCCAAGGCAGTTGGGGTAGGTCCGGCACGGTCCATCACCACCGGCGCGCCGACCCGCGCGCGGACATGACGCCCGGCTGGACCATGATCGATACCGATAGGCGTCCCGATCACGGTCCAGCTCGGACCTTCACCGCGTGCTAAGGCCGCTTGGCGATGTCAGCCAGCTTGTCGCGCATGTCGAAGAATACCAGCACCAGCTCGCAATAGATCCGCAGCACCAGCGCCCCCAGCGCCGCCGCGATCAGCGGCAGGATCACGCCTTCGATCAGTTCCAGGTGCACCAAGCCCACGACCACCCGCACCAGCACGCCGATCGCGATCAGTGCCAGACCGATCGCGAACACGATGCGGATGATCTTCGGGGTGATGAATGTCTCGAACGACAGGAAGTCCATCATCTGCTCCTCCTCCAGTTGACGAACATCACCCTACGATAGAGAGAAGAGAAACGAAATAGGCATGCCCCCCCCGCTCAGACCACCCCCTCGGCGCGCAGCGCGGCGATCGCCGCTGCATCCAGCCCCAGCTCCGCCCCCAGCACCTCCGCGGTGTGCTCGCCCAGCAGCGGCGCGGCGCGGCGGTAATCCACCGGGGTTTGGGACAGCCGCACCGGGTTCGCGATCACCTTCACCGTGGCGCCGGA
>JAGWSV010000124.1 GCA_028869315.1 Rhodospirillales bacterium | reverse complement strand
GTTCCGATTGCGCGCCGCCGGTCCGGCGATCCCCCCGCAACCCCGCACCGTCCGGCGTTTCGTTTTGTGATCGGGATGCCCATCCGGTGCGTCACACCAACGATCGTGCCGACGACCGGCCCGGCGGCCCGCGCCGCGGCGGCACCGGCCCGGCTGTCGTCGCCCCCCACGGCTTGCCATCGCAACGCATCTCCAGCGCACGGCGCTGGGTGCAAACAGGAGAACGGAAGATGAAGCGTCGCACCCTGCTCGCCGCGGCCCCCGCGATCGCGGCGAGCGTGGCCACCGCCCGCGCGGCCGGCCGCACCACGGTCACCCTCTGGCACGCGATGGGCGGCCAGCTCGGGCAGACCCTGCAGGGCATCGTCGACAAGTTCAACAAGAGCCAGTCGGCCGTCACCGTCGATGCGGTCTACAAGGGCACCTATGCGCAGGTGCTGACCACCACCGTCGCCGCCTGGCGGGCCGGCAAGGCGCCCTCGATCGCGCAGATCTTCGACGTCGGCACCGCCGAGATGCTCGGCGCCGGGCCGGCCGCGCTCGATGTCTGGCAGCTCGCGGCGAAGACCGGCGTCGCGATCGACGCGGCGCGCTACATTCCCGCGGTGCGCGGCTATTACGGCGTGGGCGGCGGGAAGATGGGCGGCGCGCCGTTCAATTCCTCCACCTCCCTGATGTGGATCAACACCGATGCGTTCAAGCGCGCCGGCCTCGATCCCGCGACGCCGCTTGCAACCTGGGACGACGTGATCAAGGCGGCACGGGTCATCAAGGCCAAGGGCGCGGCGGAGATTCCGGTGATGACCGCCTGGCCGGTCTGGACCCAGTTCGAGCAGTTCGCGGCGATCCACAACGTTCCGTTCGCCACGCTCGACAACGGGTTCGGCGGCCCGAAGCCCCGGCTGCTGATCGACGCCGCGCCGTTCGTGCAGCATCTCGGCAGCCTGCTTGCGATGCAGAAGGAAGGGCTGTTCAAATACGAAGGCCGCGACGGCGCGCCGAGCCCGATCTTCTACGCCGGCAAGGCGGCGATCACCTTCGACTCCTCGGGCATCTACGGCCAGCTGAAGCAGAGCGCGAAGTTCGGGTTCCGCAACGCGCTGCTGCCCTACTACCCCTCGATCATCAAGTCGCCGATCAACTCGATCATCGGCGGCGCCGCGCTCTGGACCATGACCGCGCCCGGCCGCACCGATGCCGAGTACCGCGGCGTCGCGCAGTTCCTCAACTTCATCGCCGAGCCGGACAACGACGCGCACTGGAGCAAGAGCACCGGCTACGTCCCGGTGACCCTGGCCGGCAACACGCTGCTCGGCACCCAGGGCTACTACGCGGCCAATCCCGGCTCCGACCTGGCGGTGAAGCAGCTCACCCGCACGCCGGTCACGCCCTATTCGGCCGGCGTCCGCCTCGGCGGCATGGCCGAAGTGTTCGTGATCATGCAGGAGGAGTGGGAGCGCGCGATCGAGAACGGCACCCCGGCGAAGACCGCCCTCAGCAACGCGGCCCGGCGCGGCCAGGCGGTGATCGACCAGTTCGCCCGCACCGTCCATACCTGAGACCGACGCATGGAACGCCGGACCCTGTTCGCCGGATGGGCGCTTCCGGCGTTCCTCGTGCTGCCGCAACTCGCCGTCACGGTGCTGTTCTTCCTCGTGCCGGCGTGGCGGGCCTTCGTCGAGAGCGTCCGCAGCGTCAACGCCTTCGGCCTCAACGCGAGCTTCGTCGGCCTGGCGAATTTCGCCGACCTGCTCGGTTCGGGGCCGTACCGGGCAACGGTGCTGCGGACCCTGGTCTATTGCGCCGCGGTGACGTTGCTGGCGATGGCGGGCGGCCTCGTGCTCGCGGTCTTCGCCGACCGCGAGATCCGCGGCCGGGCGATCTACCGCGCGCTGCTGATCCTGCCCTACGCGATCGCGCCGGCGATCGCCTCGGTGATCTTCGTCTTCCTGCTGCAGCCGGAGATCGGGCTGCTCACGCATCTGTTCCGATCTTTCGGGATCGACTGGAACTACGTGCTGAACGGCCGCCAGGCGTTCGCACTGGTGATCCTGATCGGCGCCTGGAAGCAGGTGAGCTATAATTTCATCTTCTACCTCGCTGGGCTGCAATCGATCCCGCGCGCCCTGACCGAGGCGGCGGCGCTGGACGGCGCCCGCGGCTTCACCCGCTTCCGCACCATCGTCTGGCCGCTGCTGACGCCCACCACCTTCTTCCTCGTCGTGGTCAACGTCGTCTATGCCGCGTTCGACACTTTCGCGCTGATCTTCGCGCTCACCGGCGGCGGGCCGGGCACCGCGACCGAGACGCTGGTGGTGAAGGTCTACCGCGACGGCGTCATCAACCTCGACCTCGGCGGCTCGGCGGCGCAGTCGGTGATCCTGATGGCGCTAATCGTGGGGCTCACCGTCCTGCAGTTCCGCTACGTGGGCCGGCGGACGGTCGCATGAGGCGCGGTCCCGACTACCTCGCCCACGCGGTGCTGGCGTTGGGCGGCGCGATCTTCGTGCTGCCGATCTGGGTCGCCTTCGCCGGCGCGACCGAATCGGCGGGCGCGATCAACCGCGGCGACCTGTCGCTGATCCCGCGCCTGTCCGGGCTGCGCGCGTTCCTCGACGTGCTCGGCTTCGGCGCACCGGTCAACGCGCATGTCTCGATCGGCCACATGCTGCTGGTCAGCTTCGCGATGGCGATGGCGATCGCGCTGGGCAAGATCGCCATTTCGGCGATCTCCGCCTTCGCCATCGCCTTCTTCCGCTTTCCCGGCCGCATGCCGGCGTTCTGGATCATCCTGCTCACCTTGATGCTGCCGGTCGAGGTGCGGATCATCCCGACCTATGCCGTGGTGTCGGATTTCCACCTGATCAACAGCTTCGCCGGGCTCACCCTGCCGCTGATCGCCTCGGCCACCGCGACCCTGCTGTTCCGCCAGGTCTTCCTCGCCATCCCGGACGAGCTGGTGGAAGCCGCCAAGCTCGACGGCACCGGGCCGATGCGGTTCTTCTTCGACATGGTGCTGCCGGTTTCGGCCCCCAATCTCGCCGCGCTGTTCGTGATCCTGTTCGTCTACGGCTGGAACCAGTATCTGTGGCCGCTGCTCGCCGCCACCAACGGCCATCTCGACACGATCGTGCTCGGCATCGTGCGGATGATCACCACCGACCAGCTCACGCCGTGGAACCTCGTGATGGCGGCGACGATCTGGGCCATCCTGCCGCCGGTCGCGGTCGTGCTGCTGATGCAGCGGTGGTTCGTGCGCGGCCTGATCGAAGCGGACAAGTGACCCATGGCACGGCTTGAACTGATCGGCCTCGGCAAGAGCTTCGGCGCCACCGCCGTCCTGCACGCGGTGGACCTCGTGCTCGACCACGGCGAAATGGTGGTGATCGTCGGCGCCTCCGGCTGCGGCAAGTCCACCCTGCTGCGCCTGGTCGCCGGGCTGGAGACGCCGAGCACGGGGCGCGTCCGGCTCGACGGCGCCGACATCACCGGCGTCGATCCGTCGCGCCGCGACATTGCGATGGTGTTCCAGAACTACGCGCTCTACCCGCATATGAGCGTGTTCGGCAACATGGCCTACGGGTTGAAGCTGCGCGGCCTGCCGCGCGCCGAGATCGCCCGGCGGGTGGACGAGGCCGCGGCGATGCTGGGGCTCGGCGAGCTGCTGGGGCGCAAGCCGCGCCAGTTGTCGGGCGGCCAGCGCCAGCGGGTCGCGATGGGGCGGGCGATCGTGCGGGAGCCCAAGCTGTTCCTGTTCGACGAGCCGCTCTCCAACCTCGACGCCAAGCTGCGGGTCCAGGTGCGGGCCGATATCCGCAAGCTGCAGCGCCGCCTGGGGGTCACCAGCCTGTACGTCACCCACGACCAGGTGGAGGCGATGACCCTGGCGGACCGGCTGGTGGTGATGCACCAGGGCCGCGTCGCCCAGATCGCCACCCCGACCGAGGTCTTCGAGCGGCCGGTGAACACCTATGTCGCGTCGTTCATCGGCGATCCGGCGATGAATTTCTGTCCCGCCCGGCTGGCCGCCGGCGGCACGGCGGCGGAGCTGGACGCGGGCGTTCGGATCGGCTTCGCCGATGGCCGGCGCGATGCCCCCGACGGCACCCGGCTGCTGATCGGCATCCGCCCGCAGCACGCCACGCTGGCCCCCGACGCCGCCGCGGCGGGGCTCGATCTCGCCGTCGAGCTGGTCGAGCCGCTGGGGTCGGAGACCCTGGTCCACGGCCGCCTGCGCGACGGCACGGCCTTCGCCGTGCGGGTGACCGGCGGGCCCGGCACGATGACGGACGGCACGGGCTTGCGGATCGGGCTGCCCCGCGACGCAGTGCACGTGTTCGATGCCGGAAGCGGCCGGCGGCTGGATCCGGCAGGCCTGGCGGACGGGGCTGGAAATCAGGCACGCAGCCGCGCCGCCGCGCCGGTTGCGCCGGCCTGAGCACGGCGCGCGCAAGCGGGTGGTCCCCGCGCCCATGCGAACCCAAGGATGCACCGACATGACGCATCGCCCGGTCCTGATCGGCCATCGCGGCGCCCGCGGCCTGTTCCCGGAGAACACGCTGGAAGGCTTCGCCGCCGCGGCGGCGCTGGGCATCGACGGGATCGAGCTCGACGTCGCGCTCACCGCCGACGGCGTGCCGGTGCTCAGCCACGATCCGGCGCTGAACCCTGCCCTGACCCGCGGGCCGGACGGCGGGTGGATCGCGGCGCCCGGCCCGCTGATCCGCACCCTGACGGCGGCGTCCCTGGCCGCCTACGATGTCGGCCGGCTGCGCCCCGGCAGCGCGCTGGCGGCGACGTTCCCCGACCAATGTCCGATCGACGGCGCCCGCATCCCGCATCTCGCGGCGGCGCTGGCCGCGCCGGGGGATGCCGTGCCGGAGTTTGCTTTCATCGTCGAACTGAAGACCATGCCGGACCACCCGGACTGGACCGCCCCGGCGGCGGCGCTGGCGGAGGCGGCGCTGGCCGCCGCCGCGGCGGCCGGGGCGCTGGCGCGGGTAACCTTCGAGTCCTTCGATTGGCGCGGCCCACGCCACCTGCGGCACCTCCGCCCCGACCTGCGGCTGGCCTGGCTGACCTGCCCGCAGACGGTCGCGGCGGCGGCGTTGTGGTGGGACGGGCCGCGGCCGGAGGATTTCGGCGGCTCCGTGCCGCGCGCGGTGGCCGCCGAGGGCGGCGCGGTCTGGGCGCCGGAGCATGCCGACCTGTCCGCCGCGGAGATCGCCGAAGCGCATGCGCTGGGACTTGCGGTCTATGCCTGGACGGTGAACCGGCCGGAGGACATGGCCCGGCTGATCGGCTGGGGCATCGACGGGCTGATCACCGACCGGCCGGATCATGCGCGCCGGGTGATGGCAGAGCTCGGCCTGCCGCTGCCACCGGCCGGGGATACGCCCTGACGCCGTGACCGCGGTGCGCCGAGCGACAGGCGTGACCTGGCGCGTGACGTTCGCGCCGGGCGACAGGGGTTCGGCTCGTACGGCGCGACTCCGCTTCGCAGCCCCGCTTCGCAGCAACGTCCCGAACCAACCAGGCGCGTCACCAACGGCCGGTTCGGATCGCGCATATGGCAAGGTCCTTCCGTCGCGACCGTCATGAACCCGCGCCGGTTCGGGGTATTTTAATCTGGAGCGTCAACTCCTATATTCGCCGCAGGGGTGGGAGACGCTGCGTCCAGGGACTTTGGAGCGATGGCAACACAAGCAGACGGCCAACCCAAACGCGCCCGGGGGCGGCCCAAGACGTTCGACCGCACGGTGGCTCTGCACCAGGCAATGAAGCTGTTCTGGGAGCGGGGGTACGAGGGCACTTCGTTCGACGATCTGATAGGCGCCATGCAGATCAGCCCCTCGAGCTTCTATAACGCCTTCGACAGCAAGGAACGCCTGTACCAGGAAGCCACGGAGGCCTACGTGGCGCATGCCGCCGAATGGTTCAGCGGCGAGCTTGCGGCCATCACGGATACGAAGACCGCGTTCCACCAGGTCCTCAATTCGGCCGCGCGCGAGTTCACCCGGGACGACCTGCCGTCGGGTTGCATGATCGCGCTGGCCTGCACGCAGGCCCGTCCGGAGCTTGCCGGCCTGCGCGACATGATGGCGGGATATCGCCGCGGCGCACAGACCGCGATGGCCGAGCGGATCCATCGGGGCATCGAGCGAGGCGACGTGCCGAAGGACGCCAAGGTCGAAGCGCTGGCGGCGTTCTACAGCGCCCTGTCGGGAGGCATGGCCCTCCAGGCTCGCGACGGCGCGTCGCGGGAGCGTCTGCTGGAGGTCGTCGAGATCGGCATGCAAGCCTGGCCGTCCGCGCCGTCGGAGAGCAGGTCGCGCCGGGCGGAGACACCGCCGCATGCGACCGCCACGGGCTCCAGGATCCAGCCGGCGCGGCGCCGTCCGCGGGCGTGAAGCAGCGCGCGGCCCGGCCGGCCGGCGCACGCATCCGATAATTGCAGGGTTCGCTCCAGTATTCCTTGACAGCGGGTTCGCCCGACCTTAACTTTGCATTATTGGAGCGATAGCTCCAGTTATCGTGATCAAGGGGACTTCAGGGGCACGCCTGCGGGCGGCTGGCTGGTCCGAAGGCGCTGTCATGAACGAAATCACGGAAATCACGCCGGAGGGCGGCGAGGTCGCTCGCAACCTCGACGGCCGGGCGGGATCCCGCGCCCGGCGGCGTGTCGCCTGGCTCGTGGCGGTCGCGGCGGTCGCCCTCGCAGCGATCGGCGGTGGGCTGGCCTGGAAGCACCTGAATGTGCCGGCTCCCGCGCCCCCGCCGCCGCCGCCGCAGGTGACCGTCAGTCCGCCCTTGCGACGGATGGTGCAGCCCACCGCCCGCTTCCTTGGCCAGTTCTCGGCCGTCGACAGCGTACAGCTGCGTGCGCAGGTCGGCGGCACGCTCACCGCCATCGACTTCCGTGACGGGCAGATCGTGCACAAGGGCGATCCGCTCTTCGTCATCGACCCGCGGCCGTTCCAGATCAGGCTCGACGAAGCGATGGCCCAATTGCACACCGCCCAGGCGAAGGCGGCGCTGAGCAAGGTGGAGCTATGGCGGGCCCAGCAGCTGAAAAAAACGAATTACGGCACGGCCGAGACGGTTGACGAGCGCACCGCCGCACTGCGCAGCGCTCAGGCAGCCGTCGATGCCGCCGGGGCGACCGTCAGGGACGCCGCGCTCGATCTCGAGTTCGCGCACGTCACCGCCCCCTTCACCGGGCGCATTGGCGCGCATCTCGTATCGGTCGGCAGCCTGGTCAGCGGCAGCCGGGGCGGCACCAGCCCGACAACGCTGCTGGCGACGATCGTCTCGCTCAACCCAATTCATCTCGACTTCGACATGAGCGAGTCCGACTATCTTGCCTGGCAGCACGCCGATCACGGCGCCACACCGCACGCCGCCGTCGAGATCAGCCTGGATGGGGATGGGCATTACGATCTCCACGGCACGCTCGATTTCGTCGACAATGCCGTGGACCGCAGCAGCGGGACAATCCATGCCCGCGCGACCGTGCCGAACCCGGACCTGACGCTCACGCCGGGGCAGTTCGCGCGGCTCCGCGTGGCTCTCGGCAAACCGGTGCAGGCCCTGCTGGTACCCGAAGCGGCGGTGGTCCCCGACCAGTCCCAGCACATCGTGATGACGGTTGCGGCCAACGGCACGGTCGTTCCGAAAGTCGTCAGGATCGGTGAGGTCCATCACGGGCTCCGCGTCATCCGCAGCGGCCTCGCGGCGAGCGATCGGGTCGTCATCGACGGCCTGGTGCGGGCCCGGCCGGGGGCGAAGGTCACGCCAGTCCCCGGCAGGATCGCCCCGAACAACACCCCCAGCCCTTCAGGCGGCGCCGGCCCAAGCTAGCGAGATCACCATGCGTTTCACGCACCACTTCATCGATCGCCCGATCCTCGCGACGGTCATCAGCATCTTCGTCACGCTGGTCGGGCTCGGCGCGCTGGTGATCCTACCGGTCGCGCAATACCCGGACATCGTGCCGCCCACGGTGCAGGTGACGACGAGCTATCCCGGCGCGTCCGCCCAGGTGGTCAGCCGCACCGTGGCCACGCCGCTCGAGCAGGCGATCAACGGCGTCGAGAACATGCTCTACATGAGCAGCCAGTCCACCGGCGACGGCAAGCTCACGATCACCGTGACGTTCAGGATAGGCACTGACCTCAATGTCGCGCAGATGCTCACGCAGAACCGGGTGGAGGACGCGCTGCCGCGGCTGCCCGGGGATGTCCAGCGGCTCGGCGTGCAGGTGCGCAAGGCGACGCCGAACATCCTGCTCGCGGTGCACCTCTATTCCCCCGATGGCTCGCGCAGCAACCTCTATCTGTCCAACTATGCGACGCTGCACGTGAAGGACGCGCTGGCGCGGCTTCCGGGCGTCGGCGACGTGCAGCTGTTCGGCGCACGCGACTACGCGATGCGCATCTGGCTCGATCCCGACAAGGTGGCCGCCTACAAGCTGAATGCCGATGAGGTGCTTGCGGCGTTGCGCGCGCAGAACGTGCAGGTCTCCGCCGGCATCCTCAACCAGCCGCCGGTCGCGGGAAAGCCGGCCTATCAGCTCAATGTGCAGACGCTTGGCCGGCTGACCACGCCCGCGCAGTTCGCCAACATCGTTCTGAAGAATGACGGGCACGGGCACGTGACCCGCCTGCGCGATGTCGGCCGCGTGGAGATCGGTGCGGCGGATTACAGCTCCACCGCCTACATGGACCGCTTCCCGGGCCTGCCGCTGCTGATCTTCGCGCAGCCCGGAGCGAACTCGCTGGCGGTCGAGCACGAGGTGCTGTCGACCATGCAGCACCTCAAGAAGGACTTCCCGCCCGGCGTCAGCGACATCGTCATCTACGACCCGACGATCTTCGTGGCGAAATCCGTGCATGAGGTGGTGACGACGATATTTGTCGCCATCCTGCTGGTCGTCGGCGTGGTGTTCCTGTTCCTGCAGACCTGGCGTGCGTCGCTCATCCCGGTCATCGCCATTCCGGTCTCTCTCGTTGGTACTTTCACGATCCTGTATGCGGTCGGTATCTCGCTGAACAATCTCTCGCTGTTCGGACTGGTGCTTGCCGTCGGCATCGTCGTCGATGACGCGATCGTCGTGGTTGAGAACGTCGAGCGCAACATCGCCACCGGCATGACGCCGAAGGACGCCGCGCACCGGACGATGGACGAGGTGGGCAGTGCGCTTGTCTCCATCGCCTTGACGCTGTCCGCCGTGTTCGTCCCGTCCGCCTTCCTCTCGGGCATCTCCGGGCAGTTCTTCCGCCAGTTCGCCGTCACCATCGCGGCCTCGACCGTGATCTCCTCCTTCGTCTCCCTGACCCTGAGCCCGGCGCTCTGCGCGCTGCTGCTGCATCCGCATGATCCGCACGGTGCCGGTCCTGGAACGCTTGCGGGGCGGCTGCTGCACGCCGCGTTCGGCTATTTCAACCGCGGGTTCGAGCACCTGTCGGATGCCTATGGCGCGCTGACCAGGCGCCTGGTGCGCGCGCTCGCGATCGTCGCGCTGGTCTATGTCGGCCTGATCGGAACCGCGGGCTTCGAATTCGCCCATGAGCCGACCGGCTTCATCCCCGAGCAGGACCAGGGCTACCTCATCACCGTCCTGCAGCTCCCGCCGGGCGCGAGCCTGCAGCGCACGGAACAGGTGGTAAAGCGCGCGACCGATATCATCCTGAAGACGCCGGGCATCGAGCATGTTGCGCCGTTCGCGGGGCTGGACGCGACCACGTTCACGGTTGCGTCCAATGCGGGAACGATCTTCTCCGGCCTGCCGTCGCTGTACAACCACAGCATCCCGGGGATCACGGCGAACTCGGTGCTGGCCGATCTGCGCAAGCGCCTGTCGGTGATCCAGGGGGCCTATGTCCTGACGATCCCGCCGCCGCCGGTGCAGGGCATCGGCAATGCCGGCGGTTTCAAGATGATGCTGGAGGATCGGGCGGGCCTCGGCACCAAGGCGCTCGTCAAGGCCGCCAACACACTGGTGGCCGCGGCGAACCGGGACCCCAGCTTCGCCGGCGTGTTCACGCTGCTCAATGCGTCGTCCCCGTCGGTCTATGCCGATATCGACCGGCTGAAGGCCGAGAAGCTTGGGCTCTCGCCGACCGAGGTGTTCGACACCCTGCAGCTCTATCTCGGGTCCCAATACGTCAACGACTTCAATTTCCTGGGCCGCACTTACGAGGTGATCGCGCAGGCCGGTGCGCGGTTCCGCCGCAACCGCCGGAACCTGATGGGACTGAAAGCGCGCAATTCGGCCGGCCAGATGGTGCCGATCGGAAGTGTCGCGCAGTTGAAGTACACGACGATCCCCTACCGCGTGCCGCGCTACAACCTGTATCCGGCGGCCGCGGTCCAGGGCGTCGCGGCGCCTGGTGTCGCGACCGGCACCGCGCTGCACCGGATGGAGGTGCTGGCCGCGCGGGTGCTGCCACCCGGTATCGGGTACGAATGGACCGACCTCGCCTACCAGCAGGAGCACAAGGGCACGCCCACGATGCTGGTGTTCGGTGCTGCCGCGCTGTTCGTATTCCTGGTGCTCGCCGGGAATTACGAGAGCTGGAAGCTGCCGCTGTCGATCGTGCTGATCGTGCCGATGTGCCTGCTCGCCTCCGTCACCGGGCTGATGGTCCGCGGCATGCCGATCGACATCCTGGCGCAGATCGGCTTCGTGGTGCTGGTCGGTCTGGCGGCGAAGAATGCGATTCTGATCGTCGAGTTCGCCCATCAGGCGCAGCAGGCCGGCAGCACCGCGGCGGAGGCCGCGGTCAGCGCCGCGAAGCGCCGCTTACGGCCGATTCTCATGACCTCGATCGCCTTCATCCTCGGCGTGGCGCCGCTGGTGGTTGCGACCGGCGCGGGAGCCGAGATGCGCCAATCGCTCGGCACCGCAGTCTTCGGCGGCATGCTGGGTGTGACCGGGTTCGGCCTGCTGTTCACGCCGGCCTTCTACACGCTGGTGCAGCGAACCAGCGGGATCCGCGGCCGGGCCGCGACCATTCCCGGTGGCCCGCGACGGCCG
>JAGWSV010000123.1 GCA_028869315.1 Rhodospirillales bacterium | reverse complement strand
TCATCGCCGCGGCGGATACTGATCCCGAGTTGCGCGAGGTCGCGATTGAGGAAAGGCCGGTCGCGGAGGCCCGGCGGGCCACCCTCGCGCATGACATCCAGATCGCTCTCATCCCCAAGGATGCGATGGACGACAAGAACGTCATCCTGGAAATCAGGGCGGGAACCGGCGGCGACGAGGCCTCTCTGTTTGCCGGCGATCTGTTCCGGATGTACGGCCGCTACGCGGCAAAACACGGCTGGACGACCGAAGTGCTCTCCGAGAGCGAAGGTACCAAGGGAGGCTACAAGGAGATCGTCGCCGAGATCACCGGGCGCGGCGCCTTTGCCCGGCTCAAATTCGAATCCGGCGTGCATCGCGTGCAGCGCGTGCCGGAAACGGAGAGCCAGGGCCGCATCCATACCTCGACGGTGACCGTCGCCGTTCTGCCTGAAGCTGAGGAGGTCGATGTCGAAGTCAATGAAAGCGACCTGCGGATCGATGTCTATCGCGCCTCGGGTGCCGGCGGCCAGCATGTGAACAAGACCGAAAGCGCCGTCCGCATCACCCATCTGCCCACCGGCATCGTGGTTGCGATGCAGGAGGAGAAGAGCCAGCATAAGAACCGCGCCAAGGCGATGAAGATCCTGCGCGCGCGGTTGTACGAGCAGCAGCGGGCGTCGCTGCATGCGACCCGCGCGGCCGACCGGCGTGCGCAGGTCGGCACCGGCGATCGGTCGGAACGCATCCGCACCTACAACTTTCCGCAGGGGCGTGTGTCGGACCACCGGATCAACCTGACCCTCTACAAGATCGATCGGGTGATGGCGGGCGACCTGGACGAGTTCGTCGACGCGCTGACCGCGGAAGACCAGGCGGCGCGGCTGGCGGCCGAAGCGTGATCGGCCCGGGGGCGATTTCCGCGTCGCCCACGTTCGCCACCCGACGCGCTGCCCTCGTCTGGGGCGCGGAGCACTTGGCCGCCGTCGGGGTGGAGTCACCGAGGCTCGATGCGCGACTGCTGCTCGCCGCCGTGCTTGAGACCGCCCCTGCCGCCTTGCTCGCCAATCTGGCCGCGCGGGTCGACGGCCCACAGGCGGCCCGATTCGCCGCCCTGATCGCCCGCCGCGTCGCCCGCGAGCCGGTCGCGCTGATCCTGGGTCGGCGGGAGTTCTGGAGCCTCGACCTGGCGGTTTCCGCGGAGACCCTGGTGCCGCGCCCGGAGTCGGAAACCCTGATCGAGGCCGCGGTGGCTGCGTTCGCCGGTCGGGCCGCACCGGGGCGGCTGCTCGATCTCGGTACCGGCACCGGATGCCTGCTGCTGGCCGCCCTTACGGAGTTTCCCAACGCGTTCGGTGTCGGTGTCGACTGCGCGCCGGCAGCGGCGGCTCTGGCGCGGGACAATGCCGTGCGGCTGGAGCTGGCCGGGCGAGCGGCTTTCCTGGCAGGCGATTGGGCCAATGCGATCGCCGGCAGATTCGACCTCGTGTTGGCCAACCCGCCCTATATCCCGACCGGCGATCTCCCCGGCCTGATGCCCGAGGTGGTGGGCCACGAGCCGCGCCGCGCGCTTGATGGCGGGCCGGACGGGTTGGCCGCCTATCGGGCAATCCTGGCCGAGCTGCCCCGCTTGCTGCAGCCCGATGGCACTGCCGTGCTGGAACTTGGCCAGGGGCAAGCGGCGCCGGTATCCGCGCTGGCCGCCGCCGCCGGGCTGGGCGCGGTCACCCGCGCCGATCTCGCCGGCACCCGGCGCGCCCTGATTTTGCAATCGTCGGGCCGATGAGCGCCGTGAGTCGCGTCTTTGCGAAAAAATGGTTTGGCACTTGCGGCCGGGCGCATTAACCTCTCATCGCATGGAAGGGCTCCGCCGCAATGCGGTCGGTCCCGGGCATCCAGACGAAAGCCGCTCGCCGTCCCCGGGTTGCGCCAATCGGCGCGTTGGGCGAAGAGGAGCTGGCCTCTGGGGCGCTGGTCGCTCCGTACGTCGAAGGCAGTCAATTCCGGCCGGGCACGACGCCGCGGAACGCGAACGGGACTTCCGTGCGCCCCGCCAGGTGCCCCGCCGGTGGCAACAGGAAAGCGCGACGACATCAGTATGAACATGAAACGCATGCGTGGCCGCGGGCATCGTCCCGGCGGCGTTGGCGGCGGCGGCGGGCCGCGGCATCACGGTGGCGGCAGCGGCAGCGTTCCGCTCAATCGGAACCATGTGTTCGACAGCAGCGGGCCTGACCTGCGTGTCCGTGGTACCGCCCAGCAATTGTTCGAGAAATATTTGCAGCTCGGGCGGGACGCGACCTCGGGCGGCGACCGGGTGATGGCGGAGAGCTATTTCCAGCATGCGGAGCACTACTTTCGCATCCTGAATGCCATGGCCCAGGCCGCGCAGCAGAGCCAGCCCGGCGCAGGACCGCAGCAGCATCAGCCGCGGCGCTACAACGGCGAGGAAACCCAGCAGTCCGGGTCCGAGCAGGGCGATGCGGCCGAGGCGAACCCGGCCGGAACTGGCGACCAACCGGACGCACGCGAGATACCGATCGCCGCCGCGCCAGAGGCATAAGGTGGGGATCGGGCCGGGGGATCTCGGCCCGATCGCGCTTTCCCCCGCCCCATCCCTCGCAAGAGGGGCGGGGCGCCTTGCGCGCTACATCCCGAGCGCGCGGCGATAGACGTCGAGCAGGGTTTCGATTTCTTCCACTTCCGCCGGCTCCTGCTTGCGGATGCGGATCAGCTGGCGCAGCACCTTCACATCGAAGCCGGCTGACTTGGCCTCGGCATAGATGTCCTTGATGTCGTTGCCGAGAGCCTTGCGCTCCTCTTCAAGCCGCTCGATGCGGTCGACGATGCTGCGCAGCCGGTCGGCGGCGATGCCGCCGGTTTCGGGTTTCGTCGGGTCCGCCACCGCCATCCGTGTGCTCCGTCCATGGTTTCAGGGCGTCCGGTCCGGCGACCCTGCAAGGCGGGCGGGGATAGCGGGTGCGGGCCGACGGGGTCAATGAGCGGGGTTACTACGCCGGGCTGATGCACACGAGGCGCCCGCTACCCGGCCTCCGCTTGCGACCGGGCAAAGGCGGCCTTCTGCTCGGGCGAGGCTTCTTTCTGATATTTTGCCTGCCAGTCCTTGTACGGCATGCCGTACACGATCTCGCGCGCATCGGGGTCGGCGAGCGCGAGTCCTTGGGCCTCTGCCGCCTCCCGGTACCAGCGGCTGAGGCAATTGCGACAGAAGCCGGCCAGATTCATCATGTCGATGTTCTGTACGTCGGTCCGCTCGCGCAGGTGTTCGACTAGGCGGCGGAAGGCGGCGGCTTCCAGCGCCGTGCGGGTGGCCTGGTCGAAGGCGGGTGCGGTCATGGCTTGGTCCTCCGGTCTCATGATGCCCGCAACATGGCGCCGGTCGGGCTGCTCCGCCATACTCGACTTCGACCCATCAAGGACGCTGCCGCGCATGGTTCTGCCCAATCCCGCCCGAGACGCCGGTTCCGCTTCCGTCGGCTGGAACGACGCCCGCGCGCGCGCGGTGTTGCGCCGCCTGTTCGATGCGGCGGTGGCGGCGGCCGATCCGCGCCTGGTGCTGGCCGGGCATTTGCCGGCGAAGCCGAAAGGGCGTTGCGTCGTGGTCGGAGGCGGCAAGTCGGCCGCACTGATGGCCGCGGCGCTGGAAGCCGCTTGGCCGGACGTGGCGCTGGAGGGCACCGTCGTCACCCGCTACGGCCATGCGGTGCCGACGCGGCAGATCGAGGTGATCGAAGCGTCGCATCCGGTGCCGGACGCAGCCGGCGAGCGCGGCGCCCGCCGCCTCCTGGAACGGGTGCGCGGCCTGTCCGCCGACGACCTGGTTCTGGCTCTAATCTCCGGCGGCGGCTCGGCGCTGCTCGCTTTGGGCGCGCCGGGCATCACGCTCGCCGACAAGCAGGCGGTCAACCGCGCGCTGCTCGCCTCCGGCGCGACGATCGGGGAGATGAACACCGTCCGCAAGCATCTCTCCGCCATCAAGGGTGGACGGCTGGCGCAGGCGGCGGTGCCGGCGCGGGTGGTCACCCTGGCGATCAGCGACGTGCCGGGGGATGATCCGGCGGTGATCGCCTCCGGTCCCACCGTGCCGGACCCCACCACCTTCGCCGATGCACGGGAGATCCTGGCGCGTTATGGCATCGTCCCCGCGGCGCAGGTCGCCGCCCGTCTTGCCGCCTCCGATCTTGCTGCTGCAGCCGAGGAGACGCCGAAGCCCGGCCAGTTGCCGCATGCCGATTTCCGCCTGATCGCCACGCCGATGATGGCGTTGCGCGCGGCGGCGGCAGCGGCGCGGGAAGCCGGGGTGACGCCGCTGATCCTGGGCGACGCGCTGGAGGGCGAATCGCGCGAAATGGGCACGGTGATGGCCGGCCTCGCCCGTTCGGTGCGCGCCCATGGCGAGCCCTTGGCGGCGCCCGCCGTGCTGCTGTCGGGCGGGGAGACGACCGTGACGATTGGCGCCGGACCGGCCGGACAGGGCGGGCGCAACACCGAGTTTCTGCTCGGTCTGGCCCTGGCGCTCGGGGCCACGCCGGGCATCTGGGCCGTGGCGGGGGACACGGACGGGATCGACGGCACCGAGGATGCGGCCGGAGCTCTGGTCGGGCCGGATACCCTGGCGCGGGCGCGCGCGGCAGGGCTCGATCCGCGCGCGGTCCTGGCTGGGCATGACAGCTATCGGCTGTTCGCGGCGCTTGACGATCTGATCCGCACCGGTCCGACCCTGACCAATGTCAACGATATTCGCGCGGTACTGATCGCGCCGGTGGCCTGAGGCGGGCATGGGCGGACCCGAGGTCGAACGGCTGATCGCGCTGCTGGCGAAACTGCCGGGCCTGGGCCCGCGCAGCGCCCGCCGCACCGCGCTGCGGCTGCTGACCGAGCCGGACACTCGGCTGCGCCCGCTGGCCGACGCGCTGACCGCGGCGGCTGGTGCGGTGCGGGAATGTGCGGTCTGCGGCAACCTCGACAGCCAGGACCCTTGCACGATCTGCGCCGATCGCGGGCGTGACGACAGCGTGATCTGCGTCGTGGAAGGCGTGGGCGAGTTGTGGGCGCTGGAACGTGCCGGCGTCCATCGCGGGCGCTACCATGTGCTCGGTGGGGTGCTGTCGCCGTTGTCCGGCGTCGGGCCGGAGGATCTGCGGCTGGCGCCGCTGCTCCAGCGGGTCGGGCAGGGCGGCGTGAAGGAGGTGATCCTGGCGCTGGGCGCGACGGTCGACGGTGCGTCCACCGCGCACTGGCTGGCCGACCGGCTGCGCCCGTTGGAGGTGACGGTGACGCGGCTGGGCCAAGGCGTGCCGATCGGCGGCGCGCTCGACGTGCTGGACGACGGCACCTTGGCGGCGGCGCTGCGGGCGCGGCGGTCGGCCTGACAGCGGCCGGTGCGGGGTGACGGCCTGTCGCCCCTCTGCCATGCTTTTGTCGGCCGGCGAGCGCCGGCATCGGAGGGAACGCGACCATGAAAGTAGGCTTCATAGGCGTCGGCAACATGGGGGGGCCCATGTGCCGCAACATCATCCGCAACACCAACCACCAGGTTGCGGTGTTCGATCTCAACCCGGATGCCCTTGCCACCTGCACCGCGCTGGGTGCCGCCGCCGGCGCATCCACTGCTGCCGTGGCGGCGGCGTCGGACGTAGTGTTCACGTCGCTGCCGATGCCGAAACATGTGGAGGAGGTGGCGCTTGGCGCAGAGGGAATCGCGGCGAACGCCCGTCCCGGCATGGTCTATATCGATCTATCTACGAACTCCGCCGCCATCGCCCGGCGCGTGCAGGCGGGCATGGCGGCTAAAGGGATCGCCATGCTGGAAGCGCCGGTGTCCGGCGGCGTGCCACGGGCGACCGACGGGACCATCGTGATCATGGTGGGCGGCGACGCCGCCGTGTTCGAGGCGCAGTTGCCGCTGTTGAAATCCTTCAGCAAGGAGGTGATTCATGTCGGCGAGGTCGGCATGGGATCGGTGGCGAAGCTGTGCAACAACATGCTGGCGTTCTGTAACATCGCCGCCGCGTCCGAGGCGCTGCTGCTGGGGGCGGCCGCCGGCATCGACGTGCACAAGCTATATGACGTGATCTGCAATGCGTCAGGTAATTCCGATGCCTTCCGCGGGCTGGGACCGAAGGCGTTCTCGCGCGACTTCAAGCCGGGCTTCGCACTCGATCTCGCCCACAAGGACCTGCGGCTGGCGCTGGAGATGGCGGACGAGGTGGGTATGCCTGGCATGATTGCTCCGCAGGTGATGACGTTGATGCGCACCGCGCGGGCGCACGGGATGGGCGGGGACGATTCCAGCTCGCTGCTGCGGGTGTATGAGCAGGCACTTGGGCGGGCGGTCAGGTAGCCACTCACATGGTCCTTGGTTGGTCCTGGCCGGGCCTAGCCCGGCCAGGACGGAGAGAGGAGCGGCCCTGCAGAAACAGGCGAGATCAGTCCGAGGCGGGTGATGCCGGTTGGTGCCGAATTCCTTGCTTTCGTGTTCGATCTGCTGGCGCCGCTGTGCCGCGCCGTGCAGCGTATGTTCGGTGGCGTCGGGATCATGCGCGACGGCGCCATGTTCGCGCTGTTCTTGCGCAATACGATGTGTTCGTGCGTCGGTGACCGTACCCGCTTGAGACTTCAGGCAGCCGGCGGCACGGTGTTCACCTGCAATTGCGCCGGGCGGGCAGTCCATATCGAAAGCTATAATACGGTGACCGAGATGCCGTACGACCAATCTGACATACTGGTGGGCTGGGGGTGCGACGCGATGGCCGCCGCCCCTCCCGCATCCTCACGTCAGCGACGCGCGGCGCGCAGGACGGCGACGCGCAGAGCAGCTCGGCTATGACCGTGGTGGCGGAATTGCAGACGCGCGTCGCGGCAACGGCCGCCGCCGCGGCCGCGCCAGACGGCTCCGAGGTCCGGCTGCTCTGCGGCACCATCCCGCGGCAGTATGGCGCTGTTCACCCTCCCCCCGGCGCCGTCGCGCGCGCGGCGACCCACCGCTCGGTCGACGAGATTTGGTACGTGCTTGCGGGTCAAGGAGGAATCTGGCGCCGGCTGGCTGAACGCGAGGAAACCATTGCGCTGACGCCTGGCGTTTCGCTGAACCTGCCGGTTGGCACCTGGTTTCAGTTCCGCAGCGACGGCACTGTGCCGCTGGTGGTGCTGGGCGTCACCATGCCGCCCTTGCGAGGCGAGCAGGAGGCGGTGATAGTACCCGGCGCCTGGGAACCGACGGAAGGCTGACCGACGATCGACCGGAAGCGGACGGGGAATGGCCGCCGCCCCTTCCGCCACTTAGGCATCGTCGGCAAATACTAATCGAACACTCAAACAGGTAGCAGTTGCTTCCTGTCTGCGCTATGCTGCGGGCATGCCAAGCGAACGCGATTTCCGGAAACTCCCGCCGTCGACCCAGGCCGAACTGCGTCGCGTCGCAGTGAACATGGTGCGCTCAGGGAAGAGCCGGATCGAGGTTGCCGAAGCCATCGGGGTCAACCGCCGTTT
>JAGWSV010000122.1 GCA_028869315.1 Rhodospirillales bacterium | reverse complement strand
GGTCGCGCCCGACCGAGCCCCATGCGCCGGCGCCGGGACGTGTCGTCCCGATCCGGTCCGGCGAGCACCACGGATTCGGTCGGTTGGTGTTCGATTTCCCGACATGGGTCGGCTGGCACATGAGCCGGGACGGTCCCCGCGTGCACCTGAGCTTCAGCCGCCCCCTGCCGTTCGGTCCCGATCCGGCGTTGCCGAGAAACGTGCGGGCGTTGACGACCGCTCCGGGATGGGCGGAGGTCACGGTTGCGCCCGGCGCGCGCCTACGCCGGATGCGCGTGGGCGCGCGGCTGGTGCTCGATGTTCTCGACCCGCCGCGAAGGCCCGCCGCACGGAAGCAGCCCGTGGTGGCGACGCGGCAGGCGCTACCGGCGCCCCTGCTTCCGGCGCCGCCTCATGCGTTATCCCAGCGGGCGTTATCCCAGCGGGCGTTACCCCAGGGCGCACCGTCCAATCCGGCCGCGCCGGAGGCCGATCGAGGGCGGGGAGCGCCGCAACAAGGCGCATCCGGCGTGAAGCCTGTGGGCCCGCTCTCACCGCACGCGTCGGCGCCCCGGGTCGCCGGAGCCGCTTCCGCGGCGCGGGCACAGGAACCCCCGCCGGCGCCGAGACAGGAGGGGTCTGCGCCGGCGCGGGGGGCGTCCGCTGCCGGCGTCACGCTGACAGGGGGCGCGCCCCCGCATGCGGCTGCCTCGGCGGCGCCATCGCAAGCGGCGGCGCTGCATTCCTCCATGTCCCCCGCCCAGGCCGCGGTGGCCGCGATCGGCCCGCCTGGCGCGACGGCGGCCGCAAGCGGTTCGGCGCCGGGCGGAGATCCGCCCGCCCGTCCCGCAGCAGTGCCGCTGGCCACCGCTCCGGCGTCGCCGCCGGGGCCGGTGGCGCTGCTCGCCGCGCCGGAGCAGCCGCGCAGCGGGAGCCATGCGGCGGCCATGCTGGTTCCTTTCGAGGCTTCGGTCGGGGCGGCGGCGTTTCCTCGCGCCGACCAGGCGATCGTCGTTTTCGACGCCCGGCGTCCGATCGACCTTTCGGCGCTGCGCGGCGATCCGGCGTTCGGGGCGGCCGCCGTGCACCTCCTGGCCGCCGGCACGGAACTAAGCTTCCGGCTTGCCCCCGGCCGGCGCGTCGCGCTGCGCCGGCTGCCGGCGGGGTGGGAGGTCGCGATCCGCGCGCCGCGCCGCCTTGCCCAAGGTCGCCGCCCCCAGTTGCAGCCCCAAGTACAGGGCGGAGACCTGCGGCTGCCGGCGCGGCAGGTGGGGCGGGTGGTCAGTCTGCTCGATCCCGAAACCGGCGCGCCGCTGCTGGTCGGTACCCAGCGCGGGGATGGGGCCGGGCTTTCCGTGATCCGCCGTGCCCCGCAGTTCGAACTGCTGCCAAGCTGGCAAGGGGTGGCGGTGGAGGCGCTGTCGGACCGACTGGTTTTGCGTGCGGCGGCGGATGGATTCATCCTGAGCGTAGCGGGTGGCCATCTCGCCCTTACGCCGGAGAGCGTTGCCACCGGCGCCATGGCGGACGCGGCGATGCTGACCCGGCGCTTCCGTTTCCCCGCCTTGCCGGTCGCCGCCCTGGCGCGGCGGCTGCGCAGGCAGATGGCGGCGGCTGCCCGTCGCCCGCCGCTTGCCCGCGGCCGGAGGCTGCGTCAGGCGGCGCGCACCATGATCGCACTCGGCATGGGCGCGGAAGCCGGGGCGGTGTTGCGGCTCGCGGCGTCGGAGGATCCTCGTGAAGGTCTGGCGCCTGCGCATGTCGGCCTGGCGGCGGTGGCTGCCCTGCTGGCCGGGCATCCGAGGCGCGCGGGCGGTATCGCGGCGGCCAGCCTGGACGGCAGCGATGAAATCGCGCTGTGGCGGGCGGTGCGCGCTGCCGAGATCGACCCGGCCTCCGCTGCCGCCGCCCAGCGGTTCGCGGCAACCGCACCGCTGATCCTCACCTATCCCGCGGCGCTGCGGCGCTGGCTGCTGCCGCTGGCAACCGAAACCATGATTGCTGGCGGGGAGCGCAAGGCCGCGGCCCGCCTGCTCGGCCGCCGGCCGCACGACCCGCTGCTGGCGCTGGCCCGCGGCATGCTGGCGGCTGCGCGTGGGCGCACGGCCGCGGCGCTGGCGATTTATGACCGGCTGGCGCAGGGGGCGGACCGGCTGTTGCGCTTCCGCGCCGCCATCCGCGCGGTGGCGCTGCGGCTGGCGGCGAAACAGATCGGTCCGGCCGAGGCCGCCGATGCGCTCGACCGGCTGCGGGATGCCTGGCGCGGCGGCCGGCGCGAGCTTGCGCTGCGCGAGACCATCGCCCGGCTGCGGGCAAAAGCCGGGCAGTGGCGCCGCGCGCTCGCGGTCCTGCGGCACGCGGGCACGGATTTTCCCGATGCCCGCCCGGCGCTGCGGGCGCAGATGCGGCGGACGTTCGCCGCCATGCTGAAGGACCCGCGTTTCGACCGCCTCGCGCCCCTGCGGTTCGTGGCGCTGCTGGACGCCAATGCGGATCTGCTGCCCAAAGGCCCGGCGGGTGAAGCGCTGGAGGCGAAGCTCGCCGACCGGCTGGTCGCGCTTGACCTGCCGGACCAGGCGGCGCCGGTGCTGGCAAAACTCATGCGGGGCGCACCGACGCCGGCCGGCCGGGCGGGATTCGGTGCCCGGCTGGCGGCACTGCGGCTGCGCGAAAACGACCCTGCCGGCGCGCTCGCGGCGTTGGCCGAATCCGCCGCCCAGCCGTTGCCGGCTGCGCTGGCCGGGCAGCGGGCCGTGCTGGCGGCCGAGGCTCGGGCGGCTGAAGGGCATGTGACCGAGGCGGTGGCGTCCCTGCGCGCCATGGGAACCGGCCCCGCCGACAAAGCCGCCGCGCGCATCGCCGCTGGGGCGGGCGACTGGGCGGCAGCCGAGCAGGCGCTGCGCGCCTATGTCGGCCGCGCTCTGCCGGCGTCCGGCCCGCTCAATGCGGCGCAGCGGCAGGTGCTGCTTCGGCTGGCGACGGCTACGGTGCGCGCGGGCGACAGCGCCGGCGTGGCAGCCCTGCGCGGCGAACAGGGGCGGATGGGAACCGGCCCGTTGGCGGACATGTTCCGGCTGCTCACCGGCCCCGGCGTGCGCACTGTCGCCGATCTCGCGCGCGCCGGCAGTGACGCGGCCCTGGCCGGGCAGCTCGGCCATGCGCTCAAGGCCGTCCATTGAGGACCCGCGGTCGGACCCGGCGCCGCCAATCGGGCGCATGTGGCCGGGTGCGCCCCAGCCATGTGGATTTCCCGCCCCCAGGGGATGAAAACCCCTTGCATGACGGCGCCGCTTTCGCCAAGTAGCCCCCCTTCTGGCCGATGGGTCCGCGCGCCGCGCCGCCCCGGGGGCCGTCTACTGGTAGGGACAGGGTACGCTATGGACGCACTCGCTCCACTGGGGATGGTCTCGGAGTTTCCGAGCAGCAACCAGGTTTCCGAAAGCGCCGACGCGCAGAAGGATTATTTCGTCGTCAAGGACGGCGTGAAATTCGCCGGCACGCATCTGCTGGTCGATCTCTGGGGCGCGCATGGGCTGTGCGATCCGGAGGAAATCGATCGCGCCCTGCGCGCCGCGGCGGAGGCTGCCGGCGCCACCATCCTGCATGGGCACTTCCATCACTTCTCGCCCAACGGCGGGGTGTCGGGCGTGCTCGTGCTGGCCGAGAGCCACATCTCCATCCATACGTGGCCGGAACGGGATTTCGCCGCCGTCGACATCTTCATGTGCGGAGAGTGCAACCCGTACAAGTCGTTGCCGATCCTGAAGGCGGCGTTCCGCCCGGCCTCGATCAACCTCGGTGAGCAGCGCCGCGGCCTGATCGCCTGAGCGTGCCCGACACCGTCTTGAAGCGGCCCGGGCCATCCAGCCCGGGCCGTTGTGCTGTTTGGAGACCCGCCACATGACCGCCGATATCTGGGTGAATGAAACCCTCTACCCCGACTGGGGCCAGCGTTTCCGCGTCACCCGCGAGCTTGCGCGCATGCAAAGCGCCTTCCAGGACATCGCTATCCTGGAAACCAGTTCGCACGGGCGGGTGATGGTGCTGGACGGCGTGATCCAGATCACCGAGGCGGACGAATTCGTCTATCAGGAGATGCTTGCGCACGTCCCGCTGCTGGCGCACGGCCAGGCGGCGAATGTGCTGATCATCGGCGCCGGCGACGGCGGCGTGCTGAGGCGCGTGCTGACCCATCGCACGACCAAGCGCGCGGTGATGGTGGAGATCGACGGCGAAGTGATCCGGCTGTCCAAGGAATTCCTGCCGGGCATCGGCGGCGACGCCTGGACCGATCCGCGCGCCGAGGTGATCGTCGGCGACGGGATCGACTATGTGAAGCGGGCGGCGGACGCCAGTTTCGACGTCATCATCGTCGATTCGACCGATCCGATCGGTGTCGGGGAGGTGCTGTTCACCGACGAGTTCTACGCCAACTGTGCCCGCATCCTGACCTCTCGCGGGCTGGTGGTGAACCAGTGCGGCGTGCCGTTCATGCAGGCGGACGAACTGCGCGAGACATCCGCCCGCCGGGCCAATTTCTTTCCGCACGTCACCGCCTATGTCGCCGCGGTGCCGACCTATGTCGGCGGCTTCATGACCCTGGGCTGGGCGGCGAAGGATGCCGGGCTGACCCGGCTGCCGGTGGCGGAGATCCGCGCGCGCGCCGAGGCGGCCGGCATCTCCGGCGCTACCGAATACTGGACCCCGGAGATCCATGTCGGCGCGTTCAACCTGCCGCCGTATATCTCCCAGCACCTGCCGTAGCGGTCAGTCCTGCGCGGCGGACAGGAACGGGAACGGGCCCGGATACGCTTCCACCAGCGCGGTATGGGTGACCCATCCGCCGTCGGGCGACCAGCGGTGCAGCAGGTAGGCCGCCGGCTCCATCGAGAAGCTGGACGGCGCGTCCGCGCCGAGGTCGAACGTGACCTGGTGCGCGACGGATGGCGCGATGCAGGCGACCGCCTCGCCGATCCGCGTGGTGATCGCACGGTGCACGTGCCCGCAGACGACAAGCCGCACCTGCCTGTGCCGGGCCAGCATGGCGGCGAACGCCTCCGGCGCGCGGAGCGCGATGCGGTCCATGTGCTCGATTCCGGTGGCGAAGGGCGGGTGGTGCATCGCGATCAGGGTGGGGCGATCGGGCGCAGCCTCCAGGGTGGCGTCCAGCCAGTCGAGCCGCTCGGCGCAGAGTTCGCCGTGGCTGGACCCGGGCACCAGGGTGTCGAGCAGCACCAGGCGGACGGGGAAGGTCTCCACCGTCGCGTGCAGGAATGTCCCGGTCTGCGGCACGAAGGGCAGGGCGGCGCGCAGCGCGGCGCGGTCGTCGTGGTTGCCGGGGATCGCGAAGACCGGCGGCAGTCCGGCATCGGCCAGCATGCCGGCGAGCAGGCGGTAGGCCCCCGGCTCGCCGCGGTCGGCCAGATCGCCGGTGAGCAGCACGAGGTCGGGCGCCGGGCGCAGCGCGGCGACGGCGCGCACCGCGCGGGCGGTGAGCATGTTGGTCTCGACCACGCGGTTGGCGGACTGGCCGTGCGGACGGAGGTGAAGATCGGTCAACTGGGCGATCAGCATGGGGGCGGTCTCTTTGGCGAGGTGACAGATGAAATCCGCCGGTCAACCTGCCGTGCGGGTGGGACAGGGTCCAGTGTCGCCACCATGACATCGCCGGCGTGCATGGGCCGGATCGTTTTCGGGCAGCACGCCCTCGATCGCGCATCCCGGTGTGGAGCGCCTCGCGGTGGAGGCCCCCGACCGGGGAGCCGACGGTGTGGAGCCGCCGGTGTCGAGGCCCTGGCGTGGAACTGGCGCAATCGGTATAAGCGCGCCCATGTCGATGGGTTCTGAGACGATCGCGCCCGCCGTCGCCCAGTCGGAGGGCGTCGCTGCGGGCCACGATTCCGGTCCGCGTGTATTCCACGATGCCGTTCCGCGTGTATTCCACGACGCCGCCGATCCGCGCCGGGCGAATCGCGCGCTCACCGACCTCTCGCTCGGGTTTCGCCGCTGGCGGCTGGCAGCTGCGCTGGCGTGGCTCGACATCCGCAACCGCTACCGCGGTTCGGTCCTGGGGCCGTTCTGGCTGACCTTGTCCACCGGGCTGATGCTCGCCGGGCTCGGTATTCTCTATTCGGCGCTGCTGCACCAGACTCTGCGCAGCTACCTGCCGTTCCTGTCGGTCAGCCTGATCGTCTGGAACATGATTTCCCAGATCGTAACGGACGCAACCACAAGCCTGATCTCGGCCGAGGGGATGATCCGGCAGCTGCCGCTGCCCTATACGACGCATGCGTTGCGCTGCGTGTTCCGCAACGTCATCACGGCGGCGCATAATCTGCCGTTGATCGTCGTTGTGCTCGCGGTCACCGGAGCGTTTCCCGGCCCCGGGGTCGTGCTGGCGGTGGTCGGGCTGGCGGTGCTCGGCATCAACGCCTTCGCGGCGGCGCTGCTGCTCGGGATGCTGTGCGCGCGGTTTCGCGACCTGGGGCAGATCGTCAACAGCGTGATGCAATTGGCGTTCTTCATGACGCCGATCCTGTGGCAGCCGTCCTCGCTGGGGCGGCGCGCGTGGCTGCTGCTGTTCGACCCGTTCTACAGCGTGATGCAGATCGTGCGCGGGCCGCTGTTGGGCACCGGAGCGTCGACCTTGGTCTGGGTGTCCGCCCTGACCTTCACGGTTCTGATGTGTGGGGTGACCTACGGGTTTTTTGTCCGCTTCCGCGGTCGCATCGCGTTCTGGGTCTGATCCGTGGCGCACATCCTGGCCGAAGGGCTGGACATCGAGTTCCCCCTGTACCACGTCGGCGCCCGGTCGCTGAAGAAGCGGCTGC
Organism: Rhodospirillales bacterium; assembly: GCA_028869315.1. Lineage (GTDB taxonomy): Bacteria > Pseudomonadota > Alphaproteobacteria > Acetobacterales > Acetobacteraceae > JAJZVS01. Next base: position 4,295 of record JAGWSV010000122.1, on the reverse strand, counting down.
TCTCGCGGACCGGGCTGCGGCTGCGGACCGACCAGTCCAACCGGGTGGTGGTCTCGGCTCTGCGCGGGCTCAGTTTCCATATCGAGCGGGGCGAGCGCGTGGCGCTGGTCGGCCATAACGGGGCCGGCAAGACCACCTTGTTGCGCACCCTGGCCGGCATCTACGAGCCGGTGGCCGGGCGGCTGGAGGTGGACGGCCAGATCGGCTCGCTGATCGACCCCAGCGCCGGCATCGACATGGACTCGACGGGTCGGGAGAACATCCAGCTGCGATGCCTGTTTCGCGGCCTGAGTGCGGCGGAATCGCAGGAGAAGGTGGAGGAGATCGGCGCCTTCAGCGGGCTCGGAACCTTCCTGGACGTACCGATCCGCACCTATTCGGCGGGCATGTCGGTGCGGCTGTCATTCGCCATCGCGACGATGATCGAGCCGCAGATCCTGCTGATGGACGAGTGGTTGGCCGCCGGTGACGCCGACTTCCAGAAACAGGCGCAGGGGCGCCTGGAACAGCTGGTGACCGACGCCGATATCCTGGTGCTCGCCACCCACAGCATGGACACGGCGCGGACCTGGTGCTCACGCGCGATCCGGCTGGAGAGCGGGCGGATCGTGGCGGACGGACCGGTGGAAGACGTCGTCGGCAAGGCGGAGGAGCCGGCGGCGCAGGCGATCAAAGCCGCTTAGCGCGAACAGGGTTGCCGCGAGGGACCGGCCCGCATAAGGATGCCGCATGGCGTCGACTGATCGGGGGTCTTTCTCCTTTGTGCCCGCGATGGGACCCTCGGCGATGGCGCCGCGGCCCCCGGGTCTGTCGGGGTGGGGGGGCGGATCTGTCATGCCGCTGATCGTCTGCCGCTGTTCACCGGGGATGACCGAGACAACGGCGCGGCCCCGAGGGTCCGCTCGCGCAAGCGTGGGGTGCCTGTACCCGCTGGTATCGACGACTGCAACGGTTATCATCCAACGCGCTCGTGCACGGCGCTCAGGCGAGGGGCTGCATGCCAACCTGCTTCATCACCGGCATAACCGGACAGGACGGGGCCTACCTGGCGCAGCTCATGCTGCAGAAGAATTACCGTGTGGTCGGAATGATGCGCCGATCCTCGTCGTCCGACATCGTGGGCGAGCGGCTGCGCTGGCTTGGCATTCTGGATCAGGTGGAACTCGTTGACGGAAACCTGATCGACCTGGCGAGCCTCATCCGCCTGGTCGAGACGATCAAGCCGGACGAGGTCTACAACCTCGCGGCGCAGAGCTTCGTTGCCGCGTCCTGGCACCAGCCGCTGCTGACCGGCCAGGTCACGGCGCTCGGCGCCGCCAACCTGCTTGAGGCCGTGCGGATCGCGCGTCCCGAGGCGCGGTTCTACCAGGCGTCCTCCTCGGAGATGTACGGGCTCATCCAGCAGCCGCGGCAGAACGAGCAGACCCCGTTTTATCCCCGCTCGCCCTACGCCATCGCGAAGCTGTACGCGCATTGGATGACGGTGAACTACCGCGAGAGCTTCGGGATGCACGCGTCCTCCGGCATCCTGTTCAACCACGAGAGCCCGCTGCGCGGCATCGAGTTCGTCACCCGCCGGGTGACCGACGGGGTGGCCCGCATCAAGCTCGGCCTCGCGCGCGAACTGTCGCTTGGCAACCTGGACGCGAAGCGGGACTGGGGCCACGCGCGCGACTACGTGCGCGCCATGTGGCTCATGCTGCAGCAGGAGAAGCCGGGGGATTACGTGGTAGCCACCGGGCGGACCACGACGATCCGGGACCTGTGCCGCATCGCCTTCGGCCATGCCGGCCTCGACTACGAGCAGTATGTCGTCTCCCGCCCCGAGTTGCGCCGCCCGGCGGAGGTGGATGTGCTGCTTGGCGATGCCGGGAAAGCGCTGGCCGCGCTCGGGTGGCAACCCACCATCCGGCTCGAAGAGATGATCGCGGAGATGGTGGAGGCGGATCTGGCCCGCCACCGGGCCCGCCAACGGGCGCAGCTGCAGACCTGAGATGACCCGCGCGCCCCGTCGCATTCTGCTGACCGGCGCGAGCGGCTTCGTCGGCCGCCATCTGCGCGCCGCGCTCGCCGCCGCCTATCCGGAAGCCGCGGTCCTCACGCCCATGATGGACGTGCGCGACGGCGCGGCGGTGGCCGCGGCGGTCGCCGAGGCGGCGCCGGACGCGTGTGTGCATCTGGCCGCGATTTCCGCGGTGGGCGCGGCGGGGCGCGACGAGGACCAGGCCTGGCAGGTGAACCTGCACGGCAGCCTCCATCTTGCCCGCGCCATCCTGCGGCACGCCGCGGACTGTCAGGTGCTGTTCGTCTCGAGCGCCGATGCCTATGGTCCGGCGGCCGGGCGGCTGGCCGCGATCGACGAGGACACGCCGTTGGCGCCGGTGAATGTCTATGCGGCGACCAAGGCGGCGGCGGATCTCGCCCTCGGCAGCATGGTGAGCCAGGGCTTGCGGGTGGTGCGGGTGCGGCCGTTCAACCATACCGGCCCCGGGCAGTCGGCGGATTTCGTGATCCCGGCCTTCGCGCGCCAGGTGGCGCGCATCGCCGCTGGCCTGCAGCCGCCGGTTCTGGAGGTGGGGAACCTTGATGCGGCGCGGGACTTCATGGATGTCCGCGACGTGTGCGCGGCCTACGTCGCCTGCATCGACCGGCGGGACGTGCTGCCGCCGGGGACGATCCTGAACCTGTGTTCGGGGGAGGCCCACCGGATCGGCGATATCCTGGACGACCTGCTGAAGCTTGCCGGCGTGGCGGCGGAGATCCGGCAAGACCCGTCGCGGATGCGGGCGGTCGATGCGCGGCGCAACTTCGGTGACGCCGCGCGGGCGCGGGCGCTGCTCGGCTGGGCGCCCGCCACGCCTTGGGGGCAGACCTTGCGGGACGTGCTGGAGGACTGGCGTTCCCGCGCCGGCATCGCGCCAGGGGAAGCCTGACGCATGGCGGCGCGGTTGTGGATCGACGTCGAGGATCTGTTCGAATACGCGCATGCCAACCCGCGCCCGAGCGGAATTCAGCGCCTGGCCTTCGAGCTGTATCGGACCCTGGAGGCGCAGGCGGGCGCCAGCGGCGTGGTGCGGTTCGTGCGTCACGATCCGGTGCGCAACGGGTTTCTCTGCGTGGCATGGCCGGAGGTGGCAGCCTTGTTTGCCGGGCTGACCTCCGATGATCGGCCACCGACCGCCAAGCTGGCCGCGATCCGCCCACGACCGCCGACATGGCGCTTCATGCGCAGGCTGCTTCACCGGCTGCCGCCGCCGGTTCGCGCCGCGCTGATCGAGGCTCTCCAGACGCAAGCGGGGGCATGGCGCGCCTGGAATCGACTGGTCGGCGCGTCCGTGCACGAGATCGGACGGATTCCGGCCCGGATTCGGTCGCTCCGGGCCAGAGGTTCCAGCTCGTACAGCAACGATTTTGCGACTTTGGCCGCACCTGGCGACTGGCTGCTCGTGCTCGGCGCGCCGTGGTCGCATCCCGATTACGCCGGGCTGATCCGGGCCCAGTGCCAGCAGCGCGGGCTGCGGTTCGGCTTGCTGGTGTACGATCTCATCCCCGCCCGGCACCCGGAATGGTGCGACCGTGGTTTGGTACGCGTGTTTCGCGCGTGGTTCGACAGCGTATTGCCGTTATGTGACGCGGTGTTTGCCATCTCGCGCGCGACGGCGTCCGACGTTGAGGCCTATGCGCGCGAGCGCGGGGTTTCGTTGCCCGGGCCTGTCTTGCCGGTGCCTGTCGGCACGGGTTTTGGCGGCATCCGGCATGCCGAGCCTGGCGGCCGTTCCGCGCGTCTTCCGCCGCCGGGTACCTACGTGCTGTTCGTGTCGACCATCGAGGCGCGCAAGAACCACCTGCTGTTGTTCCGGGTCTGGCAGCAGCTGCTCCGGGACCTGCCGCGCGCGCAGGTGCCGGTCCTGGTTTTCGCGGGCCGGGTTGGCTGGCTGGTCGATGACCTGATGCACCAGATCGCCAACACCGATAACCTCGATGGTCACCTGCTGCTGGTCGAGAGCCCGACGGACGCCGAGCTGACGTCGCTGTATGAGGGCTGCCTGTTCACCGTGTTTCCTTCGTTCTACGAAGGCTGGGGCCTGCCGGTGACCGAGAGCTTATCCTTTGGCAAGCCGTGCTTGATCGCGGACCGGACGTCGTTGCCAGAAGCGGGGGGAAACCTGGTACGGCGGTTCGATCCCGACAACCTGCATGATGCCTATCGCGAGATTCGCGCCGCGTTCGACGACCGTGAAGGCCTCGCGCATTGGGAGGAACAGGTGCGGCGGGAGTTTCGTCCGGTGCCCTGG
>JAGWSV010000001.1 GCA_028869315.1 Rhodospirillales bacterium | reverse complement strand
GAGCTTTCGACGCTCTGTCCGAAGAACGGCGTCAGACTGTAGCCGAGGCTCGGCCACTCAAGACCGCTATCCGGTAACATCGAAGGGAGTTTGGCGATCTCGCTAGTGCTCTGACTCAATCAGACGCTACAGGCAGGCGGCTGATTTTGGCGAGGACGACGTCGGCGGGTTTGGTCCAGATGAATGGCTTGGGGCTGCGGTTGTGCTCGCGGATGTAGCTACGGATGGCGTCTTGGAGATCGGCGACGGAGGTGAACACGCCGCGGCGGATGCGCCGTCGGGTGATGACGGAGAAGAAGTTTTCGACGGCGTTGATCCAGGAGGCGGAGGTCGGCGTGAAATGGAACACCCAGCGCTGATGATCGGCCAGCCACGCGCGGACTTTGGGGTGCTTGTGGGTGGCATAGTTGTCGGCGATGGCGTGGATGATTTTGCCTGCTGGCACGGCGCGCTCGACGGCGCCGAGGAATTTGATGAACTCCCGATGCGTGTGTCTGGGCATGCAGCGACCGACGACGCTGCCATCGAGAACGTTGAGGGCGGCGAACAGGGTGGTGGTGCCGTGGCGCTTGTAATCATGGGTCATGGTGCCGCAGCGGCCCGGTTTGATTGGCAGGCCGGGCTGGGTGCGGTCGAGCGCCTGGATCTGGCTCTTCTCGTCGATCGACACGACGACGGCGTGGGCGGGCGGGTTCATGTAGAGGCCGACGATGTCTTCGACTTTGGCGGCAAAAGCCGGATCGGTGGACTTCTTGAAGGTCCTGATGCGGTGCGGCTGCAGGCGATGGGCCTGCCAGATACGCTGAACGGCGCTCAGACTGGCACCGACGGCTTCGGCCACCATCCGCCCGGTCCAGTGGGTGGCGGCTTTCGGCGGCCTGCCGCAGGGCAGCGCCAGGATTTTGGCAATGGTTGCCGGCGGCAACGGCGCGCGGCCGGGCTTGCGGGTCTTGTCGCGCAGCAGTCCGTCGACACCTTGCTCGGCGAAGCGCTGCTGCCAGCGCCATACCGACGGCCGGCTCGCGCCGCTGCGCGCGGCCACCTCCAGCACGGTCAGCCGCTCCGCCGACAGAAGAATGATCCGGGCCCGCTGGACATGCTTCTGCGGGCGGTTGCGATCCTCCACCACCGAGGCCAAACGCTCGCGGTCCGTGGAGTTGACGACGGGGCTGACAGTCTGTGCCATGCAAACCGATTCGCACAAAACGGACCCGATGTGAATCCTACGTTTGGTTCAGAACACTAGGGAATCTCTGATCAACTCCTTCCCGACACGGCATCGGAACGCCCGACAGAATCATGCTGTCCATACAACGGGAGTACGGCCCGATGCGGCAAACCACCTCGGCGATGGCTGGGTTCGATTGGCACAGCAAGCCGACGCGGCGGGCGCTTTTCCTGGCGGAGATCGACCGCGTAGTGCGGTGGCGGCACCTGTGCGAGCTGATCGAGCCGGGCTACCCGAATTCTGGCAGGGGCCGCTCGCCGGTCGGTCTGGAACGGATGCTGCGCATTTACTTCCTGCAGCAGTGGTTCAACCTGTCGGACCCGGAGGCGGAAGAGGTGCTGTATGACTCGCTTGCGATGCGCCGGTTCGCCGGCATCGACCTTGGCCGCGAACCGGTGCCGGACGAGACCACGATCCGCAAGTTCCGCCACCTGCCGGAGCGGCACGAGCTGGGATCGTCGCTGTTCGAGCAGGTGCACGCGTATCTGGAGCAGCACTGGTTGACGCTGTAGCGGGGCACGATCGTCGACGCGACTATCATCCACGCACCGAGTTGGACCAAGAACGCGGCCTAGGCGCGCGACCCGGAGATACACCAGACGAAGAAGGGGGAGCCAGTGGTATTTTGGTATGAAGGCGCATATTGGCGTCGATTGCCGGAGTAAGCCCATCCATTCGGTGGTGGCGACGGCGGCCAACGTGGCGGACGCGACGCTGCTGCCCGACCTGCTGCGCGGCGATGAGACCGGGGTGTGGGGTGATCCGGCGTATCGAGGGCAGCGTGAGGCTATCCGAGACGCCGCGTCGAGCGCGCTGGATTTCACCAACCGCCGCTATTGGCATCGCGGCGTGGTGAACGAGGCGGAGAGCGCCCGCAACCGCACCAAGGCGAAGGTGCGGGCCAAGGTCGAGTCCTGCTTCGGGGTGATCAAGCGCGTGTTCGGCTTCACCAAGGAACGCTACCGCGGGCTGGACAAGGACGCGCGCCGATTGTTCGTGACCTGCGCGCGGGCCAACCTGTTCATGCTGCGCAGCCGATTGCTGCGGACCTGACAGGAGACCTGCGTCCGAAACACGGCATGTGGCCGCAGACGCGAGCGAAATAACGGGGAGTTCGCGGCCTTCAAGGCACTCTTCGGCCGCACCGCGATCCGTGAGGCGGGATCTGGGCCATCGGGACCCCGCTGATCAGACCTTTCTTCACGGACGGATGCCGAAGCGTGTGCATGGACCCTACTCCACGGTCACGGATTTCGCCAGGTTGCGCGGCTGATCCACGTCCGTCCCCTTCAGAACCGCAACGTGATAGGCAAGCAACTGCACTGGGATCGCGTACAGGATCGGCGCCACGAACGGATTGACTGCCGGCAGCACAATGGTTTCTGTAGCAATCCCGCTCAGCCTTGCCACGCCGTCCGCGTCGCTCAGCACGATCACCTGGCCGCCACGGGCGGCGGCCTCCTGCAGGTTGGACGCGGTCTTCTCGAACAGCGGGCCGGACGGCGCGATGGCGATCACCGGGACGGAGTTGTCGATCAGCGCGATCGGGCCGTGTTTCATTTCCCCAGCGGCATAGCCCTCGGCGTGGATGTAGCTGATCTCCTTCAGCTTCAGCGCGCCTTCCAGCGCGATCGGGAAGCAATTCCCGCGGCCGAGATAGAGCACGTCGCGGGCCTGGGCGACACGTTGCGCGATCGCGGCGATCGCGCCGTCATGCTCCAGCAACTCGGCGGCGCGGCCGGGTACTTCCAAAAGTGTCGCGGTCATTGCCGCTTCCGTCGCCGCATCGATGATGCCGCGCGCGCGCGCTGCCGCCAGGGCGAGGCAGGCCAGCACGGCCAGTTGCGCGGTGAAGGCCTTGGTGCTGGCAACCCCGATCTCCGGCCCGGCCACGGTTTCCAGCACCGCATCCGATTCGCGCGCCATGCTGCTCTCGGGCACGTTGACGATCGAGAGCACCTGCTGGCCCTCGCCGCGCATGTAACGCAGTGCGGCGAGCGTATCCGCCGTCTCGCCCGACTGGCTCACCAGCAGGCCTAGTCCGCCCGGCGGCAGCGGCGGCGCGCGATAGCGGAATTCGCTTGCCACGTCGCCGTCGGTCGGCAGGCGCGCGATCGTTTCGAACCACCAGCGCCCGACCAGCCCGGCATAGAAGGCCGAGCCGCAGGCGCTGAGAGTGATGCGTGGGACGCGCGCAAGGTCGAACGGCAGGTCGGGCAGAGTGACGGCGCGGGTGGCCGGGTTCACCATGCGGTGCAGGGTGTCGCCGATCACCGCCGGGTGTTCGTGCAGTTCCTTTTCCATGAAATGGCGGAAATTGCCCTTCCCGATTGACGCGCCGGTGAGTTGCGTGAGCTTCACCTCCCGCACCACTTCGGCGCCGGACATGTCGAAGAAGCGGGCGCCCTTGCGGTCGATCACGGTCCAGTCGCCGTCGCGCAGATAGGCGATGCGCCGGGTGAGGGGGGCGAGTGCCAGCGCGTCGGAGCCGACGAACATCTCGTCGTCGCCGAATCCGACCGCCAGCGGGGCGCCGTTCTGCGCGCCGACGATCAGCTCCGGATGGCCGGCGAAGATCATCGCTAGCGCATAGGCGCCGGTCAGTCGACGAAGCGCGGCGCCGGCCGCCTCCACCGGCGTCATGTTCTGTTGCAGATAAAGATCGACGAGCTGCGCGACCGTTTCCGTATCGGTCTCGGTGGAGAACACCTGTCCGGCGGCTTCGAGTTCGGCGCGTAGCTCGGCGTGGTTCTCGATAATGCCGTTGTGCACGATCGCCACGCGGGCAGTGCCGTGCGGATGCGCGTTGCTCTCGGTCGGCGCGCCATGCGTGGCCCAACGGGTGTGGCCGATGCCGGTGGTACCGGCGAGCGGGCTGCGCTCCAGCGCTGCCGCAAGGTTGCCGAGCTTGCCTTCCGCCCGCCGCCGCACGATCGCGCCGTCCACCAGGGTGGCGATGCCGGCACTGTCGTAGCCGCGGTATTCGAGCCGCCGCAGGGCGTCGACCAGCAACCCGGAGGCCGGGCGGCTGCCGATCACGCCGATGATGCCGCACATGGGTTAGTGTCCTTTCCGCTGCCGCGTGCGCAGTTCCGCCGCGCGGCCGGGTTTCTCGACCTGCCGCCCTCGCGCGATCGCCAGCGCGTCGGCGGAAACGTCTTCGGTGATCACGCTGCCGGCGGCGGTGATTGCGCCGTTGCCTACCCGCACCGGCGCAACGAGCGCGGTGTCGGAGCCGATGAACGCCCCGGCGCCGATCGTGGTCCGGTGCTTCGCCACACCATCATAGTTGCAGGTAATCGTTCCTGCCCCGATATTGGCGCCAGCGCCGATATCGGCGTCGCCCAGATAGGTGAGGTGGTTGGCCTTCGCGCCGGCGCCCAGCCGGGCGGCCTTCAGCTCGACGAAGTTGCCGACATGGGCGTTCGCCTCCAGCACCGCGCCCGGGCGCAGGCGGGCGAACGGGCCGACGATGCAGCCGGGGCCGATATGGCAGCCTTCCAGGTGGCAGAAGGGACGGATCACCGCGCCGGTCTCCACCGTCACCCCTGGCCCGAACACCACGTTCGGTCCGATCGTCACGTCCGGCGCCAGGGTGGTGTCGGCGCACAGGAACACCGAACCGGGGTCGGTCAGGGTTACGCCCGACGCCATCGCCGCGTGCCGCAGCCGGTCCTGCGCGACCGCCTCGGCCGCGGCGAGCTCGGCGCGGGAGTTGACGCCGGCAAGCTCCTCGGCCGGCGCTTCCTGCGCGGCGACCCGGCGGCCCTCGGCGCGCGCCAGCGCCACCACGTCGGTCAGGTAATATTCGCCCTTGGCATTGTCGGCGCGCACTGCTTCCAGCCATCGCCGCATGTCGTCGGCCGGTCCGCACAGCACGCCGGCATTGCACAACCCGACCGCGCGTTCTTCCGGCGTGGCGTCGGCCCACTCGACGATGCGCTCGACCATGTCGCCGGATGTGATCACCCGTCCGTAGCGGCCGGGGTCAGACGGACGCATCGCCAGCAGCACGAGGTCGGCATCGCCGGCCGCCCGGCGGGCGCGCAGCTGCTGCAACGTTTCTGTTTGGATCAGCGGATTGTCGGCATACAGGATGGCTACCTCGCCGTCGCCGAACAGCGCGGCCGCCTGGCGGGCGGCATGCGCCGTTCCCAGGCGTTCCGACTGCACCACGGTCGGGTGCGGCGCCGCGGCAGTCTCCACCGCCGCCATCCCGGGGCCGACCACCACCACGATCCGATCGAACACCGGCCCGACGCTGGCGATCAGGTGGCGCAGCATCGGCTGGCCGGCGAGGGGATGCAGCGCTTTCGGCAGGGACGACCGCATTCGGGTCCCAAGGCCGGCAGCGAGGATCACGGCGGTGGCAGGCATTGCTGGCTCGGTTCCTTGATGTGCGCTCCGTGGCTCGCCAGGGCGATCGGTCAACCATCTTACATGAATCCGGCGTCCGGCTTCTGCCCGACGCGCGACCGGCAGACCCAGGTGGCGCGAACTCCGGTGATGATGTCCGGTAGCCGGGTCCCCGGGGGCGTGTCAAAGTCTCGATGCACCACCGTGTTTCACGATGGATTTCGGAGCGTAACTGCGTGCTGTCCCCTGTCAGCCGTACCCTTGTCCTGGATCTCGACGGTACGATCGTCGACTCCGTCCCCGATCTGGCCGCCGCGCTGAACCGGCTGATGGCCACGCGCGGGCTGGCGGCGTTCACCGAGGCGGAAACCATGGCAATGGTGGGCGACGGGGTGGCGCGGCTGCTCGAACGTGCCTTCGCCGCCCGCGACAGGGCGGCGGATGCCGGCGCCCTGGCCGACTACGCCGCCGATTACGGAGCGCATTACGCCGTGGCGAGCCGGCTCTATCCCGGTGTCGCGGAGACCCTGGCGGCGCTGGCGGCGGATCGCTGGCGGCTCGCGGTGTGCACCAACAAGCCGGAGGCGCCGGCGCGCGCGCTGCTAGACGCACTCGGGATCGGGGGCCGCTTCGCCGCGGTCTGCGGCGGCGACAGTTTCCCGACCCGGAAGCCGGACCCGGCCCATCTGCTCGGTACCTTGCAACGCGCCGGCGGCACGCCGGACCTCGCGGTCATGGCGGGCGACCACGGAAACGACATGGCCGCCGCCCGCGGCGCCGGCGTTCCGGGCATCTTTGCGTCCTGGGGCTACGGCCCGCCGGCCGCCGGCGCGGCGGCGAGCGCGATCGCGCGACGGTTCACCGACCTGCCGGCGCTCGCCTCCGGACTGCTCGGTCCGTGCCGCCCCACCAGGTGAGGCCGGCGCGGTGCCGCGGTCAGCCGCGACCGTCGCCGCGCTGGTGCATGGGTCCTTTGCCGGACAGGTTCAGCGCCGAGCCGATCAGCGCGAGATGGGAGAATGCCTGCGGGAAATTGCCAAGCTGGCGGCGGTTGACCGGGTCGTATTCCTCGGCGAGCAGCCCGACATCGTTGGCGAGGCCGGTGAGGCGGCCGAACAGGTCGCGCGCTTCGGCGTGCCGGCCCTGCAGCGCGAGGTTGTCGGCCAGCCAGAAGCTGCAGGCGAGGAACACGCCTTCGCCGCCGGCCAGCCCGTCCACCGCTTCGTCCGGCCGGTAGCGCAGCACGAGGCCGTCATGCAGCAGCTCCCGCTCGATCGCCGCGACGGTGCCGAGCATGCGCCGATCGGTTGCCGGCAGGAAGCCGACCAGCGGGATCATCAGGGTGCTCGCATCGAGCGTGTTGCCGCCATAGGCCTGCACGAAGCTTTGCTTGTCGGTGTTGAAGCCCTTGCGGCAGACATCGTCGTGGATGCGCGCACGCAGGACCTGCCATTTTGCGAGCGATTCGGTGGCGCCCAGCGCTTCCGCGGTGCGCACTGCGCGATCGAGCGCGACCCAGGCCATGACTTTCGAGAACACGAAGTGCCGGCGCCCGCCGCGCACTTCCCAGATGCTCTCGTCCGGCTGCTCCCATACGCCGCAGAGGTGCTCGACGATCTGTTCCATCAGTCCCCAGGTTTCCCCGGGTGCGGCGAGGCCGGCGCGGTCCGACTCGAACAGCGCGTCCACCACTTCGCCGTAGATGTCGATCTGTAACTGATCGCCGGCGGCGTTGCCGACCCGGACCGGTCGCGCGCCCTGGTAGCCGACCAGCCAGGGGATCTCCGACTCCGGGATCCGCCGCTCGCCCCCCACGCCGTACAGGGTGCGCATCTGCGCCGGGCTGCCGGCGACGCAGCGGCGGAGCCAGGCGCTCCAGGCCCGCGCTTCCTCCCGATAGCCGGCGTTGACCAGCGCGAGCAGGGTGAAGGTGGCGTCACGCAGCCAGCAATAGCGATAATCCCAGTTGCGTGTGCCGCCGGGCAGTTCCGGGAGCGACGTGGTCGGGGCGGCAACGATCCCGCCGGTCTCTACGCAGGTCAGGGCCTTGAGCGTGATCAGCGAGCGCTCGACGGGTTCTTGCCACTCGCCCCGGTAGCGGTTGTGCTCGCACCAGTCGGTCCAGAATGCCTCGGTGGCGTGCAGTGCCACCATCGGCTCGGGCACTGCCGGCGGCGGCTGGTGGGAGGGTCCATGCGCGAGGACGAAGCAGGCATCCTGGCCGGCGTGCAGGGTGAACCGGGCCTGGGTCGTCATGTCCCGGCCTTCGAGCGGAATGGTGCTGTGCAGCACCGCGAGATCCGGGCCGGCGATGGCGGTGATGCCGAAGCCGGTGCGTCGGCGGGTAACCCAGGGAATGAAAGAACCGTAATCAAAACGCAACGCAAGATCGAGGCGCATCGCTACCGAGCCCTCGTCGCAGCGGACGATCCGGATGACCGTGGGGCCCGCATTGGAGATCGGCAGACCGGTGGGTCCGGCCAGCGGCGGCATGAAGTCGATCAGGGTGACGCGACCGTGCTCGGTATGGAACGTGGTTTCAAGAATCAGGGTGCCGGGCCGGTAGCGCCGGGTGACGCGGGCGCCGGGTTCGGTCGGCCCGATCCGCCAGCGGCCGGCCCGTGGCCGGTCGAGCACCGCCGCGAAGCAGGCGGCGCTGTCGAAGCGCGGCAGGCAGAGCCAGTCGATCGAACCAGTTCGACTGACCAGCGCCGCGGTTCGGCAATCGCCGATCAGCGCGTAATCCTCGATGCGAGGGGGGGTTCCGTTGGGAACATGATGCTCGGTGTGGCGCGACGTATTCATCCTGCCTGGCCGTACACCCTGCGTCCGCCGTTGTCACGGCACCAGCATCGCGACCCGGCCGGCAAGGCGCGTTCGAGCGGGCAGACATAAGCGCCGGCGTCGCAGGAGCGGGCGAACGGCGCCGGCCCGGCATCGGGCGGCGCATAGACCATCGGCGGCGGGGGCGGCGCATAAATGATCGGCGGCGGGTAATACACCGGGGGCGGATAGTAATAAGGGCCGGGTCCCCATCCCCAGACCGGAGCGCCGAATCCGAAGAACACCCGCACCCGCGCCTGCGCGGGCGCCGCCGCGGTCACTGTCAGCAGAATGGCGGCCAGGGCGGCAAAAATCAGTGAGTCCATGCTGGAACAAGCGTGTTTCATCGAACGCGGACTCCCGTAACGTCTTCGAGTGATCCGAGGCACTGGAGGTAATCCGAGGCACTGGCCGCTCACATGGGGAGGCGGCCGCGCCGGTTCCACCCGGGCGCCAGCCGGCCCTGTAGCCGGCGTCGCTGCCCGCCCGACGGGACTCGGGGCGGTCGGCGGCAGGCTGCCGGTCGCGATGCGGGAACGCTGGTCGTATGGATTCCGCGCCGCCTCGACCTGGTCAAATCCGTGACCTAGACGGCCGACGAACTGCACATAAAACACGCAGATGCCTAGTAATAACGCGGAAAGACCGAGATTGAGCGGCCCGTGTTTCGATTTTCGCACGTTGCCTGTGCTGGACCGCTACTGGCATGCCGCTTGCGTTACTGCTCCTCAAGCGCGGGAGGCCGCGTCCGCACCCCGGGGAGGCACCATCCCGGGGTGTCAACAGGGAGACGGGGAGTTTCGCATGTCATCCGATGGCTTCACCTTCGGCCGCCGCCATCTCGGCCTGCTCGGCGCCGGGCTGGCCGCCACCGCGGCTGGCCTGCCCGCGGTGCCCGACCTCATTCCCGCCGCGCATGCCGCGCCGGCGCCCGGCACCGGTCCGATCAAGGTCGGCATCCTGCACTCGCTCTCCGGCACCATGGCGATCAGCGAGGCGCCGCTGAAGGATGTGATGCTGATGCTGATCGCCGAGCAGAACAAGAAGGGCGGCGTGATGGGCCGGCCGATCGAGCCCGTCGTGGTCGATCCGGCGTCCAACTGGCCGCTGTTCGCCGAAAAGGCGCGGCAATTGCTCTCGGTCGACAAGGTGGCGGCGATCTTCGGCTGCTGGACCTCGGTCTCCCGCAAGTCGGTACTGCCGGTGGTCGAGCAGCTTGACGGCATCCTGTACTATCCGGTCCAGTACGAAGGCCAGGAGTGCTCGCGCAACGTCTTCTACACCGGCGCGGCGCCGAACCAGCAGGCGATCCCGGCGGTCGACTACTTCATGGACCAGGTGGGCGTGAAGCGCTGGGTGCTGGCCGGCACCGACTACGTCTATCCGCGCACCACCAACAAGATCCTGGAAGCCTACCTGAAGTCGAAGGGCGTCAAGTCCGAAGACATCATGATCAACTACACGCCGTTCGGGTATTCCGACTGGCAGGCGATCGTGGCGAAGATCAAGGCCTTCGGGTCGGCCGGCAAGAAGACCGGCGTCGTCTCCACCATCAACGGCGACGCCAACGTGCCGTTCTACAAGGAACTGGGCAACCAGGGGATCAAGGCGACCGATATCCCGGTGGTGGCGTTCAGCGTCGGCGAGCAGGAACTCGCCGGCCTCGACACCAAGCCGCTGGTCGGGCAGCTCGCCGCCTGGAACTATTTCGAGAGCGTCGACACGCCTGCCAACAAGACCTTCGTGTCCGACTTCAAGAAATTCGCGAAGAACGACAAGCGCGTCACCAACGACCCGATGGAAGCGCACTATATCGGCTTCAATATGTGGGTGAAGGCGGTCGAGAAGGCCGGCACCACCAAGCCCGACGCGGTGATCGACGCCATGATCGGCGTGGCGCACCCGAACCTCTCGGGCGGCTATGCGACGATGATGCCGAATCATCACCTGACCAAGCCGGTTCTGATCGGCGAAGTGCAGGCGAACGGCCAGTTCAACGTGGTGTGGGAAACCCCCGGCCTGGTCGTGGCGCAGCCGTGGTCGCCCTATCTCCCGGAATCGAAGAACCTGATCGGCGACTGGCTGCCGCCGATGTCCTGCGGCAACTACGACGTCAAGGCCGGAAAGTGCCTCGGCAAGCGCAAGGCATGAGCCGGGCCGCGCCCTTCGGGCACCAGCGCCAGGGGCGAAGCCCCTGGTTGCTGCTCGTCGGGTTGCTGGTGCTGCTTCTGTTCGGCGTGCCGCGGGCGTACGCGTCCGGCGATCCGTTCGCGCAGCTGGCCTCGACCAACTCCGAAATGGTGGCGCAGGGCGTGCGGGCGCTCGCAGTGTCCGGCAACCCTCGGGCGCACGCGGTCATTGCGGCGCTCCAGGCCCACAAGCTGTTCTCCTGGCGCTGGCCACGCCCCGATGCGCCGCTGTTCATCCGCACGGATGCCGGCTTCGTCGACGCCCGGACCGGCGCGCCCGTCGCCTCCCCGCCGATGCCGGTCAACCTGCGCGCGGTGATCGTCAGCGACGCGGTGCGCGGCGCGATCGAGACGGCGGCCGGTGTGCTCGACCTCTATGCGCCGGAGCCGGCGACCCGGCGCGACGCCGCGGAGGCGCTGTTCAAGGCGGCCGATCCCGCCGCGCTGGGGCTGATCGACCGTGCGCTCGCGCATGAAAAGAATGCGTCGGTGGCGGACGTGCTGCGCGAAGCGCGCGCCGCCGCCCTGCTGAAATCCGCCATCGCCACGGTCCCGGCGCGGCTCGCCGCGATCCACCAACTGGTCGCACGCGCCGATTTGTCCTCGCGCAGCCTGCTGGCGTCGTTGCAGGGCCAGCCGCCCGAAATCACCGCCGCCGCGCAGGCCGCGGTGGAGCACATCGACCGGCAGTTGCAGATGTGGAGCCTGGTGGAGGATGTCTATTACGGCATCTCGCTGGGCGCGGTGCTGCTGCTCGCCGCCGCCGGCCTCGCCATCACCTTCGGCGTGATGGG
>JAGWSV010000121.1 GCA_028869315.1 Rhodospirillales bacterium | reverse complement strand
TGGCCGAAACCCATCAGGCGGAAGCTGTCGTTCTTGTCCTTGGCGCGCAGCACCGCCGACTCCACGTTGTCCGGCGTGCCGATCTCCTCCAGCATCTTCAGCACCGCCTCGTTGGCGCCGCCGTGCGCGGGGCCCCAGAGCGCGGTGATGCCCGCCGCCACCGAGGCGTACGGATTGGCACCGGTGGAGCCAACCAGGCGCACGGTGGAGGTGGAGGCGTTCTGCTCGTGGTCGGCGTGCAGGATGAACAGCAGGTCCAGCGCCTTCGCAGCCACCGGGTTCATCTGCAGCGGCTCGCTCGGCACCTCGAACATCATGTGCAGGAAGCGGTCGACGTACTCGAGGTTGTTGCGCGGATAGCGGAACGGCCAGCCGATCGAGTAGCGGTAGCAGGCCGCGGCGATGGTCGGCATCTTCGCGATCAGGCGGATCGCGGCGAGCTTGCGGTCGGCCGGGTTCTCGACGTCGAGATCGTCGTGGTAGAACGCCGACAGCGAGGCCACTGCGGCGGCCAGCATCGCCATCGGGTGCGCGTCGCGCCGGAATCCGTTGTAGAACTGGCGCAGCTGCTCGTGCAGCATGGTGTGGCGCAGCACACCCATCTCGTAGTCCCGCAACTGCGCGGGGGTCGGCAGTTCGCCGTTGGTCAGCAGGTAGGCGACTTCCAGGAAGCTCGAATGCTCCGCCAACTGCTCGATCGGGTAGCCGCGATAGAGCAGGATGCCCTGATCGCCGTCGATATAGGTGATCTTGCTCTCGCAGGCGGCGGTGGCGCCATAGCCGGGGTCGTAGGTGAAGATGCCGAGATCGCCGTAGATGCGGCGGATATCGGCCACCTGCGGGCCGATCGTCCCGTCCAGCAGCGGCAGGGTCGAGGATTTGTTGGAACCGTCCAGGGTGATGGTGACGGACCGCTTGGCCGAACCGCTCATTGGAACATCCTTGCAAAAGGGGCGGCGCCGCGACCACCCGGGGTATCTTGCGGCGAAATTATGACCGGGCGCGCCGCGGCGCAACCTTCGCGCTTGCAGCACGGCCGGGCGCGCGGAATATAGGATTTTTCCCGACAATCTGGACGATTTGACTCGCCCTCGCGGCGTTCATGGCTTATTAACCTTTGCCTCGCCCCCGGAGTCGTGCCATGCCCGCCACCGCCCAGATCCTGCCCTTTTCCACCCGCAAGCCGCAAATCCCCAGCGAGAATGACGCCATGGGCCGGCTGCGCCAGGCGATGACGGCGCTCGATCGCGCGCTGGACGGGCAGCGCAGCGCGGTGCTGGCCTGGCAGGCGGCGCTCGCCACCCTGCATGGCAGCGTCACCGGGCTGGGCGGCAGCCTGCGCGACTACCAAGGCAGCCTCGCCGATCTGCGCGCGCGCACCGAGGCGTTGCGCGCCCATTCGGTCAGGCTGGAGGCCTGGGCGGATGCGGCGCTGGTCAGCGCGGCGTCTCGGTGAAGAATTTCTGCCCCGCCGCGAAATGGTTGGGGCGCATGAACACACCCAGGATCACCGCGCCATGCGGGGCGCGCGCCTCGTGGGTGTTGCCGGCCGGGCGGGAGACGAAATTGCCGGCGGTGCAGCAGCCTTCCTCGTCCTCCAGGCTGCCCTCCAGCACATAGGTCAGTTCGATACCGGTATGCTCGTGCAGCGGCACGACCGCGCCGGGATCCAGCTTGAACAGCAAGGTGGACATCCCGCTCGCCGAATCGGTGAACAGAACCTTGTGACGGATGCCGGGGAACTGCGAGGTCTCCCACGCCATGTTCGCCACATCCACATAGGAAGACGGCGGCGACGCGCCGGGACCAAGCAGTCGCCGGCGGGGCGCGGAGACGGAGCCTTCGGGCATGGCGGTTTCCTCCAGGTCAGGGCACCGGTATCGCGCGCCCGGTCGGGCGGGCTGTCAAGCCGGGACT
>JAGWSV010000120.1 GCA_028869315.1 Rhodospirillales bacterium | reverse complement strand
TTTCGCGGTGATCTCCTCGCTGCACTCCTACCTGATCCTGGCCTATGCGGGATCGGAGAAGGCGGCCGAGGATGTCGGCTTCTACTACGCCGCCAACGCGGCCGGCCGGCTGATGGGGATCATGCTGTCCGGCGCGCTGACAGAGGCGGGCGGCATGGAAGCATGCCTGTGGGGATCTGCGATCATGCTGGCGATCTGCCTCGCGATCACGCTGGGGCTGCCATCCGCCGCCGCCGCGCATCGGGTGCCGGCATGAGTGCGGACGCCGCCGCGGCCGGCACGGGCAATCCGGCCGCCAGGCCCGCGATGAACCTGTTCGAGCGCTTCCTGACCCTGTGGGTCGCGCTCTGCATCGCCGCCGGGATCGTGCTGGGACAGGCGCTGCCGGGCCTGTTCACCGCGATCGGCGACGCCACCGTGGCGCAGGTCAACCTGCCGGTGGCGGCATTGATCTGGCTGATGGTCATTCCGATGCTGCTGAAGATCGACCCTGCGGCGCTGGCCGAGGTCGGGCGGCATTGGCGCGGCGTCGCCACCACCGTCGGCGTGAACTGGCTGGTGAAGCCGTTCTCGATGGCGCTGCTCGGCTGGCTGTTCATCGGCCATCTGTTCCGCCCGTGGCTGCCGGCGGCGCAGGTCGACAGCTACATCGCCGGGCTGATCCTGCTCGCCGCCGCGCCCTGCACGGCGATGGTGTTCGTCTGGTCGAACCTGGTGGACGGGGAGCCGCATTTCACCCTCAGCCAGGTGGCGCTGAACGATACGATCATGGTGGTGGCGTTCGCGCCGATCGTCGGGCTGCTGCTCGGGCTGTCGTCGATCGCCGTGCCGTGGAGCACGCTCGTGCTGTCGGTGGTGCTCTACATCGTCGTGCCGGTGATCATTGCGCAATTGTGGCGGCGGTCGCTGCTGGCGTCGGGCGGGCCGGCGGCGCTTGCGCGCGCCCTGCGCCGGCTGGGGCCGGTCTCGCTGGTGGCGCTGCTGGCCACCCTGGTGATCCTGTTCGGGCTGCAGGGCAGCGAGATCGTGGCCCAGCCGCTGGTCATCCTGCTGCTGGCGGTGCCGATCATCCTGCAGGTCTATTTCAATTCGACCCTGGCCTATCTGGTGAACCGGGCGCTGGGAACGGAATGGTGCGTCGCCGGCCCGTCGGCGCTGATCGGCGCGTCGAACTTCTTCGAGCTCGCGGTGGCGGCGGCGATCGCGCTGTTCGGCTTCCAGTCGGGCGCGGCACTGGCCACCGTGGTGGGCGTGCTGGTGGAAGTGCCGGTGATGCTGTCGGTGGTGCGGATCGTGCGGGCAACCCGCGGCTGGTACGAGCGGGGCGCGGCCGGATCGCGCCCCGCGCACTGAGCCGCGGACGCGGTCAGCGCTGGGTTGCGGCCGGCGGACCGCCGGGCCCGCCGCGCATCATGCCGGGTCCCCCGCCCATCATGCCGGGCCCGCCACCCGTCGTGCCGGGTCCACCGCCCATCATGCCGGGTCCGCCTCCCATCATGCCACGCCCGCCCATCATCCCTCCGGGCCGCAGCCCGGGCAGAATCGCCTGCGCCGTCTCGCGCTGGCCTGGATCGAGCGCGGGCAGAAGCTTTTCCGCCGCCTCGTGGACGGTTTTGTAGGCTTCCTCGTGGGCGTCGAACATCTGGTTCATGGCCTCGCGCCGCTGCGCCCAGGTGGCTTGCGGCATCTGGCTGCGCATGCTGTCGCGCAACCCCTGCATCTGGGTGGCGACACCGCCGACCGTGTCGGCATAGGCGTGCCAGGCCGGCTCCTGGCTCTTGGTGATGACGAGCTGAGCTTTCAGCGCGTCGAGATAGCCCGGCATGTTGGTGACGCCGGCACCCATGCCCCGGCCGCCCATCGGCCCCCACGCGCCGCCGCCCATCATGCCTCGCCCGTAGCCACCGCCCATCATTCCGGGACCCGGCTGCGCCAGCGCCAGGCCGGTGCCGCCGGCAAGCGCGGCGATCGCGCCCACCATGACCAGACGGCGGCTCATTTTGTCTTGTCGCATCGGGACTTCTCCCACGGTTCGCGCCCCGCCGACGCGGGGAGCGGCGCTGTGGTGGCATGGCGCCCGTCGATGCGAAATGATCTGCGTCAAACGCCGGCCGGACCAATCCCGGAAGCAACGCGCGCCCCGGCGGCGGCCCCGGCGCGGGTTCGGGGCGGCACGGACCGCGTGCCGCCCCTTCGCCGCTCAATCGCCGCTGGCCGCCCAGGCATGGGCGTGCACCAGCCCGTCGTCATAGGGCTCGGCCGCCGGCGCCGGGGCGTCGTCGTGGAACTGCGCCGCCTCGGTGCTTCCGGCCAGCGCGGTGGTGGACGACCGGCCGCCGGAGATCGCCATCGCCACCGCATCGAAATACCCCACGCCGACTTCGCGCTGGTGCTTCGTCGCGGTGTAGCCCTCCTCCTCGGCCGCGAACTCGGCCTGTTGCAGCTCCGAATAGGCCGCCATGCCGCGCTCGGCGTAGCCGCGCGCCAGGGTGAACATCGACAGGTTCAGGCTGTGGAACCCGGCCAGGGTCACGAACTGGAACTTGTAGCCCATCGCCCCGATGTCCCGCTGGAAGCTGGCGATCTTCTCGGCCGGCAGCTTCTTCTGCCAGTTGAAGCTCGGCGAGCAGTTGTAGGCCAGCATCTTGCCCGGGAATTCGCGGTGGATCGCTTCGGCGAAGCGGCGCGCGTCGTCCAGGTTCGGGTCCGACGTCTCCCACCACAGCAGGTCGGCGTAGGGCGCGTAGGCCAGGCTGCGGGCGATCGCGTAGTCCACCCCCATGCCCGGACGGATGCGGAAGAAGCCCTCCGCGGTGCGCTCGCGCGAGATGAAGGGCCGGTCGCGCTCGTCGACGTCGCTGGTCAGCAGCTGCGCCGATTGCGCGTCCGTACGGCACAGCAGCACCGTCGGCACGCCCTCGACGTCGGCGGCAAGGCGCGCGGCGTTCAGGGTGCGGATATGGGTGGCGATCGGCACCAGCACCTTGCCGCCCAGATGGCCGCATTTCTTCTCGGACGCCAGCTGGTCCTCGAAATGCACGCCGGCCGCGCCGGCCTCGATCATCGCCCGCATCAGCTCATAGGCGTTGAGCGGGCCGCCGAAGCCGGCTTCGGCATCGGCGATGATCGGCGCCATCCAGGGTGTGTCGTCGCCGCCTTCGCTGGTGGCGATCTGGTCAGCCCGGCGCAGCGCGGCGTTGATGCGCTTCACCACGTTGGGCACCGAATCGACCGGATAGAGCGACTGGTCGGGATACATCTGCCCGGCGGTGTTGGCGTCGGCGGCCACCTGCCAGCCCGACAGGTAGATCGCCTTCAGCCCGGCCTTCACCTGCTGCACCGCCTGGTTGCCGGTGAGCGCGCCCAAGGTCGGCACGAACGGTTCCGTCTTCAGCAGGTGCCACAGGCGGATGGCGCCGCGCTCGGCCAGGGTGTGGCGGATGCGGAAGGAACCGGCGAGCTTCGCCACGTCCCCCGGCGTGTAGTCGCGGCGGATGCCCTCGAAGCGGCCGGGCTCGGCACCGGAGGGGGCGGCGAGGCCGTCGGGGGCGTAGGTTGCGGTCGGATGCATCGGCGCGTCTCCTATGAAGGTCAACGAAGTCGTCAATAATTCACATTGCGGGTGCGAAGTTCAGCCCAAATCCGTAGGATGGGGCCGGAATGGCGTGGCTGGCTTCACCGCCGCGCCATCGGATTCGTAAAGGTTGTAAATCATGCGCCGCCCCCAGATCGGCCGCACCGTCCGCCGCCTGCGCAGCGAAGCCGGCCTGACCCAGCAGGCGCTGGCGTCCCGGCTCGGCATCTCGGCCAGCTATCTGAACCTGATCGAGCACGAGCAGCGCGGCGTC
>JAGWSV010000119.1 GCA_028869315.1 Rhodospirillales bacterium | reverse complement strand
CCTTCCTGTCCCTCTTGCTTTTCCAGGCCCGTACGCCGCCATGGCCCATATTGCCTTGCCTGATGAGCACATGATCCTGATCGGCATGATTGCCATCCGCAGCGAGGTCGCGGAGCAGTTGCTCGACCTGCTGGTGCAGGGCTGGTTCGGCGACCTGCCGAGCGGGCTGATCCAGGATGTCCGCGAAATGGGGCTGCAGCGGAAAGCCAGGATGCTGTGTGGCGGCTTCCAGGATGCCTTGCCGCAGGAACGCGACGAGGTCGCGGCGCTGTTCGCCCGGCTGCTGGCGGCCCAGGACGAGCGGAAAGGCGTGCTGCACCAGGCCTGGGTGTTGTCGGAGGCGCAGGATATCGGTGCCGTCGCTCAGCCCATGCTGACCGCCGATGACGGGTGCAAGCGGGTGACGGCCGGAACGCTCAGGGAACTCGATCGCGTGCTGGCATCCCTGCCGCTCGAGCTGACCCTGTTGTTTGCTCGTGCGACCGAAGCACGCAAAGCTCGGCAGAGCGCATCGCCCGATACACCTGAAGCGCCAGGTTAGCGGCCCAGTTCGGGCGGTTCATCTCGGACGCCGTGTTGAGGAAGCGATCCACGACCTCGGCCCCGCCTGCCGCGGCCAGGAGGCTCACATCGAGCTCTTGGTCTGGGGCCGTCGCGCTGTCCCGCATGAACGATCTCCGCTGTCCCAATTAACGCATATAGCCCATTCCACGAGACGCCTCTTAGCCGGTTTGACCGATGAAGTCCAGACCTCATCCGCGCGCCGGCGCGCCGTCGCGTTTTTGGCGCGATGCCGGGCGCCGTTGGCGTTGACCCGGTTCCCGTGGGGCAACGCCAGCGGCGCCCGGCATGATTCCAGCCCGTGGTGCCCTCGGGGCGCCCCCGCTGCTCGTGCCGCCGATCGGCCTTGCGTGACGCGCGACCTCTCCCCTATCCCTGAACGCGCTCCGTTGAATCGCTCCCCTGAATCACTCGGTTGAATCGCTTCGTTGAATCGCTTCCCTGGGGCTAACCTGGCCTTCCTCACGCAAAATCTTGTGGTCCCCGACATCGATTCGCGTTGACCGGAGCCGCCGGGCCGGATACGCCTCATCCGTGTCCCAAACCGACTCCCGCCCCTCGCTTCGTGTCCGCGGCCGCAGCTTCATGGCGCTGGTTCTGGCGCCGGAGCCGCCGCTGCCCGACTGGCTCGCCGCGCTCGATGCGCAGATCGCGCGCGCGCCCGGATTTTTCGACCAGCGCCCGGTGCTGCTCGATCTCGGCCTGCTGCCGCTCGAACAACCTGGGGTTGGGGCGCTGATCGAGGCGATCGCCGGGCGGGGCATCCGCATCATCGGCACCGAAGGGGCACACCCGTCCTGGGAAGGGATGGCGAAATGGGGCGGCGGTCTCGGCCCGCCCGGTCCGCCGGGCGCCCGGCAGGGCCGCCCGATCGACCTGCCGGACGAACGGCCGGCGGCGGCGGCCCCCGTCCCGCCGCCTGCCGCGGCGGCGGCCGGGGCCGGCACCGTGCTGATCGACCATCCGCTCCGCTCCGGCCAGTCCGTGGTGCACGAAGCGGGGGACGTCACGGTGCTCGGCGCCGTCGCCTGGGGCGCGGAGGTGATCGCCGGCGGCTCCATCCACGTCTACGGCCCGCTGCGCGGCCGGGCCATCGCCGGGCTGTCCGGCAACAAGGCGGCGCGGATTTTCTGCCAGCGGCTGGAAGCCGAGCTGCTGGCGATCGACGGCGTCTATCGTACCGCCGAGGATATTGACCCCGCCCTCACCGGCCGGGCCGCCCAGGCCTGGCTGGAGGGCGAGACCATGCTGCTCGCGGCGATGGGCTGAACGTGCCGGACCATACTCTGGGGAAAGGAAACGACGCGATGGCGCAGGTCGTTGTGGTCACATCGGGCAAGGGCGGCGTGGGCAAGACCACCTCGACCGCGGCCCTCGGCGCCGCCCTGGCCCAGGGCGGCGAAAACGTCGTCGTCGTGGATTTCGACGTCGGGTTGCGCAACCTCGACCTCGTGATGGGGGCTGAACGCCGGGTGGTGTTCGACCTCGTGAACGTGGTGCAGGGCGACGCCAAGCTCGCCCAGGCGCTGATCCGCGACAAGCGGCTGGAAAACCTCTCGCTGCTGCCCGCGTCGCAGACCCGCGACAAGGACGCGCTGACGCCCGAGGGGGTGGAGCGCATCGTCGGCGAGCTGCGCGAGAAGTTCGATTGGATCATCTGCGACAGCCCGGCCGGGATCGAGCGCGGCGCCACCCTGGCGATGCGCCACGCCGACATGGCGGTGGTGGTGACCAACGCCGAAGTGTCCTCGGTGCGGGATTCCGACCGCATCATCGGCCTGCTCGATTCCAAGACCCTGCGGGCCGAGCAGGGCCAGCGCATGCCGAAGCACCTGCTGCTCACCCGCTACGACACCGCGCGGGCCAGCCGCGGCGAGATGCTGAAGGTGGACGACGTGCTGGAGATCCTGTCGATTCCGCTGCTCGGGATCATTCCGGAAAGCCAGGATGTGCTGCGCGCCTCCAACCTTGGCGCGCCGGTCACCCTGGCGAGCCCCGCTTCCGTCGCGGCCCGGGCTTACGCGGAAGCCGGCAAGCGGCTGAAGGGCGAGCAGATCCAGGTGACCGTGCCGGCGGCCGAGCCGCGCGGATTGTTCGGCAAGCTGTTCGGGCGGAGGGCCGTGGCATGAATCTGCGGGCGCTGTTCCGCCGGCGGGATTCCGCCCCGGTGGCGCGCGAGCGGTTGCAGGTCCTGCTCGCGCATGAACGCTCCGCCGTCGGCGGGTCCGACCTGATCGCGGTGCTGCAGGAGGAAATCCTGGCGGTGATCGCCCGGCACGTTTCGGTCGATCGCGACAAGGTGCAGATCAAGCTCGACCGCGGCGACCCGGTTTCGACCCTGGAGATCGACGTCGAAGTGCCGAGCCTGCTGCGCGCCGCGGCCGCTTCCGGCGGTGGACGGTCTCCGGAAGCGGCGCTGCGACGATAGCCGGCGGCATGGTCCCCGCTCGTCAGGCCGGGGCTTGAAGGGAAGGCGGGGATACCGTCACCGGCGCCGCGGCGGCGTTGCCGAACGGGCATCCCGCGCGCGCCCGCTTCCGCGCCGCGACCGCATACCGGCCCGG
Source organism: Rhodospirillales bacterium (assembly GCA_028869315.1). Lineage (GTDB taxonomy): Bacteria > Pseudomonadota > Alphaproteobacteria > Acetobacterales > Acetobacteraceae > JAJZVS01. The sequence goes on along the minus strand of JAGWSV010000119.1, from coordinate 856 downwards.
TGCCCGGTCGGGGTCGGCCGACGGGGCGACGATCGTGCGGTGGTAGTCGCGCCAGTCATCGTCCGTCAGCCCGCCCATGTCGGGCACGAAGTCGCTCGCCGCGAGCGTGGTCTCCGCATAGGCGATCCGCGGCACCGGTTGCGCCAGCAGCAGCGGCAGGTCGGCGTCCAGCAGCACCGGGCGGTCGGTCCGGGTCAGCCGCAGGTTGGTGAACAACGGGCCGAACCAGCGGTCGGTCTCCAGCATGCCCTCCCACAGCACGATGCCGCTGGTTGCCGGCAGGTTGGCGGGCGCGCGCAGCAGCAGGCTCCAGCCGGGCGCGCTGCGCGCCATCAACCCGGTCCAGATCTGCACCGCCCCGGGTTCCGGCAGCGCGGTCAGGAACGGCGGCGAGCAGCCGGCGAGGTCGGGCGGGGCGGCGGCATCGAACCGCGCCGATTGGTGCGGGAACTGCGCGGCCGGCGCGAGCGGCAGCCATTCCGGCAGCCCGGCGCAGCGCCAGAAGATGTCCGATCCGTCCCAGCGCAAGGCGAGACCGGTCGGCGGGAACACCCACCAGCCATAGCCGGTGGCGCTGGTGACGGCCTCGCAATAGCGAAACGCACGGGTCGGCAGCGTGCCGGCGGCCGAACGGTCGGCACGCTGCGGCGGACGCGCGGCGTCGATCAGGCGATAAAACCGCAGGATCGGCGCGGGGGCCGCCTGGTCCACGGCAACGGGGGCGGCGTTCGGGGCAGCAGGGCACATGCGATGATCCCTTCTGGTGGGTCGTCCCGGCGCGCGGCCGAGACACCGCGGAGGCCGGCTGTCATGGGCCGAGGGAAGGCTGCAGGCCGGGGGAAGGAAGCAGGTCCGG
>JAGWSV010000118.1 GCA_028869315.1 Rhodospirillales bacterium | reverse complement strand
TCGACGCGACCACGCCCTATCTCTACTCGACCTACGAAGGACCTTTGTTCGGCGAGCCGGTCGACGAGGCGGAGATTTCCGATCGGCGGAAGGTCGTCATCCTGGGCGGCGGCCCGAACCGGATCGGGCAGGGGATCGAGTTCGACTATTGCTGCGTCCATGCCGCCTATGCGCTGGCCGAGGCCGGCTATGAGACGATCATGGTCAATTGCAACCCGGAAACGGTCTCCACCGACTACGACACCTCCGACCGGCTGTATTTCGAGCCGCTGACCGCCGAGGACGTGATCGCCCTGGTCCGGCGCGAGCAGCAGGCGGGCACGCTGCTCGGCTGCATCGTGCAGTACGGCGGGCAGACGCCGCTGAAACTGTCCCAGGCGCTGTCGAAGGCCGGCATCCCGATCCTCGGCACCAGCGCGGACGCGATCGACGTCGCCGAGGACCGCGAACGCTTCCAGCAGCTCCTGCACCGGCTCGGCCTGCGCCAGCCGGAGAACGGCATCGCCCGCTCGGCCGCCGAGGCCGAGGCGATCGCCGAGCGCGTCACCTATCCGGTGGTGATCCGCCCGAGCTACGTGCTCGGCGGCAGGGCGATGGAGATCGTCCATGACCGCACCGGGCTGCACCGCTACATGCGCGAGGCGGTCCGCGTCTCGGGAGACAATCCTGTTCTCATCGACCGCTACCTGAACGACGCGATCGAGGTCGATGTCGATTGCATCTGCGACGGCGAGACCGTCTATGTCGCCGGCGTGATGGAGCATATCGAGGAAGCCGGCATCCATTCCGGCGATTCCGCCTGCGCCCTGCCGCCCTACACGCTGTCGCCCGCCACCGTCACCGAGCTCAAGGCCGAGACCGAGGCGATGGCCCGCGCGCTCGGCGTGGTCGGGCTGATGAATGTGCAGTACGCGATCAAGGACGACGAGATCTACGTGCTGGAAGTGAACCCGCGCGCCTCCCGCACCGTGCCGTTCGTCGCCAAGGCGACCGGGGTGGCGGTGGCGAAGGTCGGCGCGCAGGTGATGGCCGGCGCGCGGCTCGCCGATTTCCGGCTCGACGACCAGGGCGTGGCGCCGCACGTGGCGGTGAAGGAGGCGGTGTTCCCGTTCGCCCGCTTCCCCGAGGTGGACACCATCCTCGGCCCGGAGATGAAATCCACCGGCGAGGTGATGGGGCTCGATTCCAGCTTCGAGCGTGCCTTCGCCAAGTCCCAGCTCGGCGCCGGGGTGATCCTGCCGCAGGCGGGCACCGTGTTCCTCTCGGTCAAGGATACCGACAAGCGGGCGGTTCCGGCGCTGGCGCGGCGGCTGGCGGAGATGGGCTTTGCCATCCTGGCCACCCGCGGCACCGCCGCCACCATCCGCGACGCCGGGCTTGCCGTGGGCGTGGTGAACAAGGTGCTGGAAGGCCGGCCGCATTGCGTCGACGCGATCCTGTCGGGCGAGGTGCAGCTGGTGATCAACACCGCCTCCGGCCCGCAATCGGTGGCCGACAGCTTCGCCATCCGCCGCAGCGCGCTCACCCACGGCGTGCCGCACTACACCACGATGGCCGGCGCGCGGGCCGCGGTGCACGCAATCGCCGCGCTGCGCGCCGGCACGCTTGAAGTGGCGCCCCTGCAGTCCTATTTCCGCGGATCGTTCTGACGCTTCCCGAGCGACCGGGCTTGCCCGGCCGCTATCGGGGGGCGTTGCCGTACCCGTATCCGGCTTATGCGTGAGGGACACCCGCCGTGCAGAAGTTTCCGATGACCGCGCCCGGCCTGCAACGGCTGGAGGAGGAGCTCCGCCAGTTGAAGGGCGTCGAGCGTCCCTCGATCATCCGCCAGATCGCGGAGGCGCGCGCCCACGGTGACCTGTCGGAGAACGCCGAGTATCACGCCGCGCGCGAGCGGCAGTCCTTCATCGAGGGGCGGATCGCCGAGCTGGAGGAGGTGATCGGCTCGGCCGAGGTGATCGACATCTCCCAATTGTCGGGGGAGCACGTGAAGTTCGGCGCCGTGGTGCGCCTGGTCGACGAGGAAAGCGACCGCGAAGCCAGCTACCAGATCGTCGGGCTGCACGAGGCCGACATCAAGCTCGGCCGGTTGTCCATCACCTCGCCGCTGGCGAAGGCGCTGATCGGCAAGAAGGTGGGCGAGTCGGTTTCCGTGCCGGCGCCCGGCGGCGACCGGTCCTACGAGATCCTCGAAATCCGCTTCTCGTGAGCGGCCCGGCATGAACGCCGCCCGGCCGCGGCGGGCGTGGGCGCGCGGGGCATGATCACGCTCGCCGATGTCGAGGCCGCCGCCGGCCGCATCGCGGGCGCGGTGCGGCGCACCCCCGTGCTAGCCGCGGACGCGGTGTCGCGCGCGACCGGTGCCGAGGTCGTGCTCAAGCTCGACAATCTGCAGGTGACCGGCGCCTTCAAGGAGCGTGGGGCGGCGAACCGCCTTGCCCTGCTCTCGGCCGCGGAACGCGCCTGCGGGGTGATCGCGATGTCCGCCGGCAACCATGCCCAGGCGGTGGCGCGCCACGCGTCCCGCCTCGGTATCGCCGCGACCATCGTCATGCCGAGCTTCACGCCGGCCACCAAGGTGACCCGCACGGCCGCCTGGGGCGCGCAGGTGGTGCTGCACGGAGAGACCCTGGCCGAAGCCGCCGCGCATGCCCATGCGCTGGCGGCGCGCGATGGGCTGGTGTTCATCCACCCGTATGACGATCCCGCGGTGATCGCGGGGCAGGGGACCCTCGCGCTCGAACTGCTGGCGGACGCGCCGGAGATCGACACCCTGGTGGTCCCCGTGGGTGGCGGCGGATTGCTGGCCGGCTGTGCCACGGTGGCGCGCGGGCTGCGCCCCGACATCGCGGTGTTCGGCGTCGAGGTGGAAGGATTCGCCGCCATGGCGCAGCGCCTGGCCGGGCAGGCGGTCGCGGTCGGCGGCCCGACGATCGCCGAGGGGATCGCCGTGCGCGATGTCGGCGAAGCGCCGCTCGCCGTGCTGCGCGCGCTCGCGGTCCCGGTGCTGGTGGTGCCGGAACGCGCGATCGAGCAGGCGATCGGGCTGCTGGCCGAAGGCGCGAAGGTGGTGGCCGAGGGCGCCGGCGCCGCCGCGCTCGCCGCTCTTCTTGCCTATCCAGAACGTTTCGCCGGGCGGCGCGTCGGCGTGCCGGTCTGCGGCGGCAACATCGACGCCCGCATCCTGTCCAACGTGCTGCTGCGCTGCCTGCTGCGCGACGGGCGGCTGTTGCGGCTGCACATGCAGATCCCGGACCGTCCGGGCGTGCTGGCCGACATCGCGGGAAGGATCGGCGGATCCGGCGGCAACATCATCGAAGTGTCGCACCAGCGGCTGTTCGCCGCCGCCTCGGTCCAGGCCGCCGAGCTGGAAGTGATGGTGGAGGCGCGGGACTCCGCGCATGCGGATGCGATCGTCGCCGCGCTGGCGGAATGCTACGTGGTGCGGCGGGTCTGACCGGCGCGGGACCGCGCCGCCGCGCTCAGAAATGCTCCCACAGGTTCGACTCGCGCGCCGCCTGCGGCGTGCCGTCGAACACCACCCGGCCGCCGTTCATGATCACCACCCGGTCGGCCAGGGCCATCGCCGCGGCCACGTTCTGCTCCACCAGCACCGCGGCGACGCCGTGGGCGCGGCAGACGTTGCGAATCTCGGCGAACAATCGTTCCACCAGGTTCGGCGCCAGACCGATGGAGGGCTCGTCGAGCAGCAGGCAGCGCGGCGTGCCCAGGATCGCCAGCGCGAAGGCGAGCATCTGCTGCTGCCCGCCGCTCATGCTGCCCGCGCGGGTGCCCCGGCGCTCCTCCAGCACCGGCAGCAGCCGATACAGATCGGCGGGCGCGAACATCGCGCCGCGTCCGGCGAGCCGCGCCGCCACGACATCGATGTTCTCGGCCACCGTCAGATCGGGAAAGATGCCGCGTCCCTCCGGAAGCAGCCGCAGGCCGCGCGCCACCCGTTCGGCGACGGGCGCGCGGGTGAGGGGCGCGCCGGCAAGCCGGACCATGCCGGCGCGCGGCGTGATCAGCCCCATGGCGGTCTTCAGCGTGGTCGTCTTGCCGGCGCCGTTATGGCCGAGCAGCGCCACGATCTCGCCCGCGGCCACCCGGAACGTCAGGTCCGAAACCACGGTCTTGGCGCCGTAGCCGGCGGCGATGGCTTCCAGTTCCAGGATCACAGCGCGCCACCGAAATAGATCTCCGCCAGCGCGGGGTCGGCGATGATCCGCGCCGGCGGGCCCTGCGCCAGCAGGTGGCCCTGATGGAGGAACAGCACCTCGTCGGCGATCTGCTGGACCACCCGGGTGTTGTGCTCGACCACGAGCAGCGTCTTGCCCTCGCCGCGCAGGCGGCGCAGCAGCACCATCACCTGGTCGAGCGCCCCGGCGGCAAGGCCGGAGGCCGGTTCGTCGAGCAGCAGCAACTCGGCTCCCGTGGCCAGCAGCCGGGCGATGGTGAGCAGTTTCTGCTCGCCGTAGGAGAGGTTGCGCACCCGCTCGTCGGCGCGCGCGGCGAGCCCGACGTGATCGAGCCGCTCCAGCGCGTCGGCACGGCGCCTGCGGTCGCTGCGGGCGGTGGCGAAGGGCCGGAACAACGCGCCGAACGGCGTTTCGCCGGCCCGGTCGGGCAGCGCCAGCATGACGTTGTCACAGGCGGTGAGGTCGGTGAACAGCCGCAGGTTCTGGAAGCTGCGGGCGATCCCGGCGTGCACGATCGCCTGCGGCGCGAGACCGCTGAGGGTGCGGCCGCGGAACCCGACGCGCCCGGTATCGGGGCGCAGGAAGCCGGTGATGACGTTGAAGATCGTCGTCTTGCCGGCACCGTTGGGGCCGACGAGGCAGGTGATGCCGCCTTGGGAAATGGCGAAGGCGCAGTCGTTCAGGGCCTGCAGCCCGCCGAAGTTATGAGTGACGCCGCAGACCTCGAGATACGCGGTCACAGCCGTTCCCCGAGCAGGCCCTGCGGGCGGAACAGGGCGAAGGCGATCAGCAGCGCCCCGTACACCAACTGCCGTGCGGTGGCGGCGTAGGTCGTGGGAATGGCAACGAAGGTCAGCACCTGCGGCAACGCGAGCAGCAGGAACGGGCCGAAGATCGATCCGGCCAGGGTGCGCGCGCCGCCCACCACCACCATCGTCAGGAGCAGGATGGAGGCGTCGAGATCGAAGGAGGAGGGGTCGATGAAGCTGAGATAGGTCGCGTACAGCCCGCCGGCGACGCCGGCGAAGGCGCCGGCCAGCGCGGCGGCGGACACCTTGGCGCTGAGCACCCCCTTGCCGGCAGCCGCCACCGCGCTTTCGTCCTCGCGGATCGCCTTCAGCAGCCGGCCGAACGGCGCCCGCAGGATCAGCCAGAACGCGAGACAGGCCACCAGCGTCGCCACCGTCGTCACCGCCAGGATGCCGCGCGTGCTTTCGATCGGAAGGCCCAGCAGGTCCGGCGGCGGGACGCCCGGCATGCCGTTCGCGCCCCCGGTCCCCGCTGTCCAGTTGGTGAAGGTCGCCGTCGCCAGCAGCTGGATGCCGAACGAGGTGACAACGAAATAATCTCCCGCGACGCGCAGGCTGGGCAGCGAGATCAGCACGTTGAGCAGAATGCAGGCGAGCGCGGCCACCGCCAGGGCGGGCAGGAACGACAAGGTGCCCGCGAGCAGGAAATCGCCGACGATGTAGGCGCCGACGCCGAACACCGCCGCCTGCGAGACCGAGAAGATGCCGACCACGCCCACCAGCAGGTTGGTGGACAGGCCCAGCAGCGTGTAGATCTCCGCCAGGATCAGGTAGCTGTAGAAATAATCCATCTCACGCCTTGCCGGCGAACAGCCCGCGCGGGCGGAGCAGCATGAACACGACGAAAATCGCGAAGGTGACGCCGATGCTCCATTCCCCGGGCATCACCAGCAGCGCCAGGTTCTGCAGCACCACGATCGCGACGGCGAGCGCGAAGGCGCCGGCGAGGCTGCCGATGCCGCCGGCGATCATGGCGATGGTCGCGGTCAGCAGCGGCGTCACCCCGCCATAGGGCTGCAGGCCGTAGTCGAGCGGTCCCAGCACGCCCGGCAGGCAGACCAGCGCCGAGGCGATCGCCATGACGTAGACATGCACCCGCCGCGGCTCCAGCCGGGTGATCTCGGCGAGGAACGGGTTGGAGGCGACGGCGCGGATGCGCTTGCCGAGCAAGGTGCGATGGGCGAAGGCCAGGGTCAGCCCGAACGCGATGAAATCGACGACGACGGTGGCGATCTGCACGCCGGTCAGGCGCAGCCCACCCGGCAGGGGGAATACGTGCCCGGCCCAGTTCGGCGGGAATTCCAGGATGTCGGGCGAATAGACCGCCGCGATCAGGTTCTGGATCACCGCCAGCGCCCCGAGCGAGGCGATCAGCACCACGAGCTGCGCGGCGCCGCGGCGGTCGAGCGGGCCGTAGAGCAGGATCTGGATGAGGCTGCCCACCACCACGCACCCCGCCATGGCCAGGACCAGGGCGGGGAGGTCGGGCACGCCGCGGTGGACCAGGGTCCAGGCCAGGTAGCCGCCGAGCGTGTACACGCCGGCATGGGCAACGTGGAACACCCGGGTGGTGGCGTAGATCAGCGCGAAGCTGACCGCCATCACCCCGAGCGCGCTGCCCGTCACGATGCCGTTGACCAGGAGTTGCAGCGCCAGCATGACGGACGAACGCGCGTGGTCAGTGCGCGGTGCCGGTCGCGATGGTCTTTTCCGACCCGCCGGTCATTTCGTTGATCGCGACCGGAACCACCGCGGTGTTGGTGGTGAAGGTCATCGGCACCAGCCCGTGGAAGGTCTTGATCTGGAAGATCGCCGCCCGCAGGTTTTCGCCGGTGATCGCCTTGTGCTCCTTGAGCAGGTGCTCGGTCAGGGCGAACATGATCTGGGTCGCGTTATAATACTGCCGCGAGAAGAACCCCATCTCGGCGCCCATCTCCTTCTTGAACGCGGCCATCAGTTCCGGACTGGCGTTGGCCACCACCTGGGTGTGGATGATGCCCTTCGCGTTGGGGTCGGCGATGGTCGGCGGGTCTTCCATGAAGGTCGTGCCGGCGACCAGCCAGGTCTGGTTCATCTGGTGCAACTGGTCGGCCATCGACTTCTGGCCGGCGGTGGTGACCACGAACAGCACCTGGGCCTTGGCTGCGGCGAGCTTGAGCAGCGCCGGGCGATAGTCCGTCTGGCCGAACTGGGTCGGTTCCTGCGCCAGGATCTTGCCGCCGGCGGCCTTGAATTCCCGCACGAAATCGTCCCGGCCGCCGATCCCCGCGGCGTCGTTTTCGTACAGCACCACGGAAGTCGATTTCCCGTGGGCGCGGAGGTACTTGACCATCACGCCGACTTCGTCGGCGGTCGTCGGCAGGGTGTTGAACAGATAGGGCGAGGCATGGGCCAGCTTGTCCGACTGCGCGCCGGCGTTGAGCATCAGCACGTGCTTGCGCGCCGTCAGCGGCGCCATCGCCAGGCTGGGCCCGGAATAGGCGGTGTAGATCATCGGCAGGTGCTGCAGGCCGACCAGCTTGTTGAACGCCAGCACCGCCTGGTCGGGCTTGGCCTGGTCGTCCTCGAACACGACCCGGATCGGATGGCCATCGATCCCGCCCTTCGCATTCTGCTGCTTCAACGCGAACTGGATGCCCTTCATCTGCTCCGTGCCGATCACCGCGCCGGGGCCGGTCAACGGCAGGATCGCACCGAAGGTGATCGGGGCAGCGTCGGCGGCGCGCGCAGGCCGCGGCGCCGAGATCCCAAGGGCGGCGCTGACGGCGAGCGCCGCCAGCAGGCTACGTGCACGGGATGACATGGATATTCCCTTCCCCCAACTTTCGGTTACGTTCCGATCTTTGCGTCGCGGTCTGTCTCCTGCAAAGCTCGCGACGAATCGGAGCATACCGGGCGGCCGACCGGGTGCAAGCCCGGCCGCCGCAACCTGCCGCCGTAACGCCGGGCGACGCGCCGCTCTTTCCCTGCCTGCCGCGCCGCGCTGAAATGCGGGCCGGAGCAAGGAGGCAGCGACCATGCAGATCATCCCCACCGGCCAGGCGCTCGGCGCCCGGATCGCGGGCGTCGACCTTTCCCGCCCGCTCGCCGAAGCCGATCATGCGGCCCTTGTTGCCGCGCTCGGCGCGCATGGCGTGCTGTGCTTCCCGGGGCAGGACCTGGATGCCGCCGCGCTCGCCGGCTTCGGCCGGCGCTTCGGCACCCTGGAGATCAACGTCGCCAACGTCGCGCACGACCCGGCGGTGCCGGAGGTGATGGTGCTGTCCAACATGAAGGACGCAGCCGGGCGCCCGCTCGGCCTCAACGATGCCGGCCAGGGCTGGCATACCGACATGTCCTACTCGCGCGACATCGCGCTGGCCAACGTCCTCCATGCGCGCCACGTGCCGCATCGCAACGGCAAGCCGCTGGGGGAGACGCAGTTCCGCAACATGCACGCGGCCTATGACGACCTGCCGGAGGATCTGCAGCGGCGGCTGGAAGGCCGCACCGCGACGCATGATTTCGCGAAGTTCTGGGACATGATGCGCGCCCGCCCCGGATCGCGCCGCAAGCCGTTGACGCCGGAGCAGCGCGCGAAGAAGCCCCCCGTTTCGCAGCCGGTGTTCCGCCGCCATCCCATCACCGGGCGCCGGGTGCTCTATGCCAATCCCGGCTACACGATGTTCATCGACGGCATGGACCCGCAGGAATCCGGCGAGATCCTCGACTTCCTGTTCCGCCATCAGGAGCGCGCCGACTATCTCTATGCGCACCGCTGGGCGGTGGGCGACGTGCTGATGTGGGACAATATCGGTACCAACCACAACGCCGTCGCCGACTATCTGCCGGACGAGCCGCGCTTCATGCTTCGGGTGCAGGTGATGGCCGATCGCTACGACCTTGCGCCGGCGGCCTGAGGTGGCCGGATTCGCGGGCAGCCGCGCCCGCCGGGCCGCGCGGGCCGGCGCGGATCGTGTTCGCAAGCTCGCTCGCCTTCCGCCGCGGCAGCCCCGACCGGGCGGCCTATGCGGCAGCCAAGGGCGGGCTGGTCGGGCTGACCCGTTCGCTGGCGCGCAAGCTGGCGCCGGACGTGCTGGTGAACGCGGTGGCGCCGGGGATCGTCGACACGTCGATGGCCGCCGGGCTGATCGCCGAGCGCGGCGCGTGCGGCGCGGCGGACGTCCCGCTGGCCGTTGGGGGCGGGCGGAGGAGGTGGCGGGGGTGATCCGGTTCCTCTGCTCCGAAGACTCCTCCTACGTGACCGGCCAGACGATCGATGTCGATGGCGGGCTCACCAACGCCTAGGCCGGCCGGCGCCGACGGCCGGAAGCTTGTGGGACGCTGCCGGGGCGGTCACAGTGCCGGATGCCGGCCTGGCCGTATCGCGGCGCCGGCGGCGCGCTGGTCGGGGGACGGGGTCCGCCGGTCCGCGTCGCGGGGCGCGCCGATAAGATAACGACGATAACGCAACGGAGCCGGGATGAGTCTCGTTCACGACATCGCCGTCCGGATTCCCACGATACGCCGCCTGCGCGACGCGCGCGATGCCCTTCTCCGCGAGCGGGACGAGTTGGCGACCCGGCTGCTGACGAACGAGGGCGACCGGTTCTTCCACTACGCTGCCGTCTTCGACCCCCAGGAGGTCATGCGGCGCCATGCGGTGGCCGGCTTGCAGCCGTCGCCCGGATACCTGACGAATTTCCTGGGAGTTCGGATCGATCCAAAATTCTTTCCCACCCTGCTCCAGGGGCGCGACGGGCAGGTCGAGGACATTCCGATCCCGGCGAACTGGCACGCCGATATCGCGGAGTGGGGGGCCGCGCTCAGGGCCGTGGATCTCTCGCGCGGCACCTTCACCATGATCGAGCTTGGGTGCGGCTGGGGCTGCTGGATGAACAACACCGGCGTCGCGGCGCGGCGCAACGGCCGCGACGTGCACGTGATCGGCATCGAGGGCGACGAGGGACATCTGGGATTCGCGCGCGAGGCGCTCGCGACCAACGGCTTCGCGCCCGACCAGGTGACGTTGCGTCGCGGGATCGCCGCGCCGACCGGCGGCGTGGCGCTGTTCCCCCGCCAGGAAGCGGCCGGAACGCATTGGGGCCTGGAGCCGATCTTCGGCGCGACGGATGAGGCGTGCCGCAGGGAAGCGCAGTCGGGCCGGTACGACGCGTTGCCGATGATCGCACTCGACGAACTGGTCGCGCCGCACGCCCGCATCGACCTGCTGCATATCGACATCCAGGGCGGCGAAGCCGATTTCATCGTCGGCTGCCTCCCTTCGCTGCAGCGGACGGTCGCGTATATCCTGGTCGGCACGCACTCCCGGCAGATCGAAGGGCGCATCATCGAAGCCTTGCTGCAGGCCGGCTGGGTGCTGGAAATCGAGCGCGCCGCGATCATCGCGCTGCACGAAGGCCGCCCGCAGGTCGTCGTCGACGGTGTCCAGGGGTGGCGGAACCCGGGCCTGACGCCGGGCTGAGGCGGCAGGCGCCCGCCGCGTCCGGGACGGGCCGCCGACCGCGGACCCCCGATGGCGGGGGCCCGATGGCGCGCGCAACGGCGGTCAGCGCGCGGGACCGGTTGCGGCGCCGGGGATTGCGGGGCAGTCTGCGGCGCCGCCGCCTTGGCGGTCTTTCCCTGGTTTTCCGAGCATTCCGCCCCGAGGTCTCATGCGCACCCATCGTATCGCCGCCATTCCAGCCGACGGCATCGGCCCCGAAGTGATTTCCGCCGGGCTCGAAGCGCTCGATGCGGTGGCGAGCCGCGACGGCGGGTTCGCACTCGCGGTCGATCAGTACGACTGGGGATCGGATTGGTACCGCAAGCATGGGGTGATGATGCCGCCCGACGGGCTCGCGTGGCTGCGCACCGCAGACGCGATCTATTTCGGCGCGGTGGGCGACCCGAATCTGCCGGACCACGTCACCCTTTGGGGCCTGCGGCTCGCGATCTGCCAGGGCTTCGACCAGTACGCCAATGTCCGCCCGACCCGCATCCTGCCGGGCATCGTCTCGCCGCTGCGCGACGTCGGCCCCGGCGACCTCGACTGGGTGATCGTGCGGGAGAACTCCGAAGGCGAATACGCCGGCCAGGGCGGACGCACGCATCGCGGCCTGCCGGAGGAAGTGGCGACCGAGACCGCCATCTTCACCCGCCGCGGGGTGGAGCGGATCATGCGCTACGCGTTCGATCTCGCCCGCGCGCGGCCGCGCAAGCACCTGACGGTGGTGACCAAGTCCAACGCGCAGCGGCACGGCATGGTGTTCTGGGATGAGATCGCCGCCCTGGTCAGCCACGACTACCCGGACGTCACCTGGGACAAGGAGCTGGTCGACGCGATGACCATGCGGATGGTCCTGAAGCCGGGAACGGTCGATACGGTGGTGGCGACCAACCTGCACGCCGACATCCTTTCGGACCTGGCCGCGGCGCTCGCCGGCTCGCTCGGCATCGCGCCGACCGCGAACGTGGACCCCGAGCGGCGCAGCCCGTCGATGTTCGAACCGATCCATGGCTCGGCCTTCGACATCACCGGCAAGGGGATCGCCAACCCGGTGGCGACGTTCTGGACCGGGGCGATGATGCTGGAGCACCTGGGCGAGAAGCCGGCCGCCGCGCTGCTGATGCGCGCGGTGGAGCAGGTCTGCGCCGCCGGCATCGTGACCCCCGACCTGGGCGGCAAGGCGACCACCAAGGAGGTGACCCGCGCGGTGGTGGAGGCGGTGCGGGGGATGAACCGGTAGGGTCCCGCCTGCCGCCGGGCGCGGCCAGGGCGCCGGCCGTCGCCCGGATGTGCCGGCGATGCCTCAGGCGCCGAGCTGGGCCGCCATGTCCTCGATATCGGCGGCGACGACGTCCCACGCCTGGTCGGCCTTGAAATCTCGCGCCTGGTGCGGCCCGTATTCGTCCGGGCGCGGAAAGAACGCCGTCATCAGCCCGCATGCACGGGCCGCCGCGAGGTCGCCGTTATGCGCCGCCGCCATCATCACCTGCCCCGGTTCCAGATCGAGCAGCCGCGCCACGCCGAGATAGGTTTCCGGATCCGGCTTGTAGTGGCCGAACAGGTCGGAGCCGAACACCATGTCCCACGGCAGTCCGGCATGCTTCGCCATGTTGGCGAGCAGCGATACGTTGCCATTCGATAACGGTCCGATGATGAACTTCGCCTTCAGCCGGGTCAGTCCCGGCACCGCATCGGGCCATGGGTTCAGCCGGTGCCAGCCACGATTGATATGGCGCAGGTCGGCTTCGGTGAGGCCGGCCACGGCGAACTCCGCCACCAGCCGGTCGAGCGAGGCGCGGTGCAGATCGTCGAGCCGGGTCCAGGGCAGCGCGCCGCTGCGTACTTGCTGCATCGACGGATGGTAGGCGGCGCGCCAGGCATCGACGAGGCCGGTCCAGTCGGCGGCGATGCCGCGCGCCTGCCCGAAGGCGGTGAGCTCGCCGATCAGGCTGCCGCGCCAGTCCACCACGCTGCCGAAGGTATCGAACACGATCGCCGCCGGTGCCCTTCCCGCCATCGCCGCCTCCCGTTATGACCCGATCGCCGCAGTATGCGGCCGTCCCGCGCTGCTGGCCATCGATGTTCCGCACCCTCGCTGCCACCCTGGCCGTCCGGACATGAAACGGCTGCTGCGCCGGCCGGCGGTGCGCGCCGCGCTGGCCCGGGCGCTGGGCCTCTATCTCGGCTTCGCGCTGCGCAGCACGCGCTGGCGGCTGGAGGGGGATGCGCCGTTGTTCGCGGCGCTTGCCGGCGGACCGGTGATCGTCGCGATCTGGCACGAGCGGCTGGCGCTGGCGCCGGCGCTTTGGCTGCGTGTCCGGCTGCGGCCGGAGCTCCGCGGCCGTCGGGTCTGCCTGCTGGCAAGCCGCCACCGCGACGGCCGGCTGATCGGCGCCATCCTGCGCCGGTTCGGGCTGGAGTTGATCCTGGGCTCCACCACGGCAGGCGCGGTGGCCGGGCTGAAGGCGGCCCTCGCCCGGCTGGCGGAGGGCGCGGTGGTGTGCCTCACGCCGGATGGGCCGCAGGGACCGGCGCGCCAGCCCGCGCCCGGGGTGGCCGCGCTGGCGGCGCTGTCAGGGGCGACCGTGCTGCCGTGCGGGGCGCAGACCACGCGCCGGCGGATCGTCCCGCGCAGTTGGGACCGGATGGTGCTGCCGCTGCCGTTCGGCCGCGGCACCGTGGTCTGCGGCCCGCCGATCGTGGTGCCGCGCGCCGGCTGGCAGGCGGCGCTGCCGGCGATCGCCGCCGCGCTGAACGCCGCCGCCGACGCGGCCGACCGGTCCTGCGGCATCCCCGCGCCGGCGCCGGCAAATCACGCGCCAGGCGCAATCGAGTGACCGGCGGGGTACGGTGCCCGGGTGGGGCGAGATCGGTTCCGGCCGGCGGCTGCGCCGGTTCCAGGCATCGCCGCCGGCGCCGCCGCAGCCGCCCGGATGACGCCGGGGCAGGGCCGGGAAGCGCGGCCTAGACGGCGGCGCTCGGCAGCGGCTCGCGCCCACGAACGAGGTCCGCGCCCTTCTCGCCGATCATCATCGTCGCGGCATTCAGGTTCGCCGACAGCATCGTCGGCATGATCGAGGCATCGATCACCCGCAGGCGCTCCATGCCGTGCACCCGCAACTGGTCGTCCACCACCGCCTGGGGATTCGTCGCGGGCCCCATCTTGCACGTTCCCATCGGATGGAACGTCGTCGTCCCGCGCTGCTTGGCCACGGCGAGCAGCTCGTCGTCGGTCTGTACCTGCGGGCCGGGGACATCCTCGCGCTCGTAGTAGGGCTTCAGCGGATCGGAGGCGAGCAGCCTGCGCGCCAGCTTCATCGCCGCCAGGAGAACCCGGCGGTCATGCTCCGCCGCGAGATAGTTGGGCTGGATGATCGGCTGCGCGAACGGGTCGTCCGAGCGGATGCGAACATATCCCGTGCTTTCCGGCCGCTGCTGCCAGGCGGCCACGGTCATGCCGGGCTCGCGTTCGAGCTGGCCCTGCACGCCGTCGTTATAGCTCGCCGGCGTGAACGTCATCTGCAGGTCGGAGCTTTCGGCCCGCTCGCCCGAATGCCAGAAGCAATAGACCAGCGTCGGGTTCAGCGACAGGATGCCCTTGCGGGTGGCCGCCCATTTGAGGACTTCCCACGCCAGGCTGAGGCCGCGCGATTTCTCGTTGATCGTTGTGATGTTCTTCACCCGCGCGACGAGGCGCGGCGCGTAGTGGTCGCGCAGGTTCTCGCCGACGCCGGGCAGGGCGTGGCGCACCGCGATGCCGTGCGACTGCAGCAGCTCCGCCGGTCCGATGCCCGAAAGCTGCAGCAATTGCGGGGAATTATACGCCCCGCCGGAAAGGATGACCTCGCGCGCGGCGCGCACCTCCTTGTCGACGCCGTTGCGCCCGCCCTGCCGGTAGCGGATGCCGACCGCCGTCCTGCCATCGAGGATGATGCCGGTCGCATGCGCCTTGGTGATCACGCGGAGGTTCGGCCGCTTCATGGCCGGGTGCAGGTAGGCGACCGCCGTGCTCACCCGTCGGCCGTTGAAGGTCGTGCGCTGGACGTAGGACACGCCCTCCTGCTTCGCGCCGTTGTAGTCGGGGTTGCGCGGGATGCCGTTCTGCACGCAGCCCTCGATGAAGGCGTCGCACAGCGGATGGCGCCATTCGAGGTCGGTGACCCGCACCTGGCCCTCCCGCCCGCGGTAGAGGTCGTCTCCCTGCCCGATGCGCCGTTCGGTCCGGCGGAAATAGGGCAGCACGTCGGCGTAGCCCCAGCCGCGGTTGCCGAATTGCGCCCAGCTGTCGAAATCGAGGCGCTGGCCGCGGTTGTAGACGTGGCCGTTGATCGAACTGGAACCGCCGAGCGTCTTGCCGCGCGGGGCGTAGATGCGCCGCCCGCCGGTCCAGGCGCCCGCCTCCATCTCGTATTTCCAGTTCACCCGCGCATCGTAGAACGTCTTCATGAAGCCGGCGGGGATGTGGATGAACGGATTCCAGTCCTGGCCGCCGGCTTCCAGAACGGCGACGGTGACGTTCGCGTCCTCGCTCAATCGGTTCGCCAGGATGCTGCCGGCCGAGCCGGCGCCGACGATCACGTAGTCGAAACTTTCCAAGTCCGTCTTCCCAGTTCGCGCGCCCGGTTCCGGCGCGGCGGATTCAGCCGATTCCCCGGCGGGCGGCACGGCGGCGATGTTAGTACGGCCGGCCTTGCGATGCCAACGCCGGCGCGGCTCCCGCGCAGGGAACCGCATCCCGGGCTAGACCGCGAGGAACCCCACGGTCTCGCCTTCCAGCACCGCCGCCGTCAGCCTGCCGCCGAACACCGCCCCGGTGTCGATCGCGATCCGGTTCGCCCGCACCACCGGCGCCTTCACCGGCGTATGCCCGTGCACCACCACCGCGCCGAGGTCCTGCTCGGTGTAGAGGAAGGGCTGGCGGATGCGCAGCAGGTCCTCCGGCGCCTGGTCGGCCAAGGTGACGCCGGGGCGGATGCCGGCATGGACGAACAGGTAGCCGCCCTCGGCGTGCCGCAGCGCCAGGCCCCGCAGGAAGGCCGCATGTCCGGCCGGAAGCCCGGCCATCCAGCCCTCGCGCGCGCCGTCCGGGTCGAGGCCGTAGCTCTCCAGGGTTGGGCGGCCGCCCTGGAACAGCCAGTCGGTGCCGGCGGCGCGGTCGCCCTCCAGCGCATCCAGCATGGTGCGTTCGTGGTTGCCCATCAGGTTCACCACGTCGACGCCGTCCGGCAGGTCCGGGCCGGCGAGCAGGCAGGCGAGCACGCCGGCGCTGTCCGGGCCGCGATCGACATAGTCGCCGATATGCAGCACGAGCGGCGCCGCCACCGGGCGACGGCCCAGGTCCTCGGCGATCGCGGCGTGCAGGCGCGCCAGCTGCCCGGCGCAGCCATGCACGTCGCCGACGGCATAGATCCGGCGTCCCGGCGGCAACGTGCCGGGGGCGGGGGAGAACTCGATCATCGCGGGGACGCCTGCTGCAAGCCGCCCATTCCGCCGGGCGGGGTTCGGGGCGTCAAGCCTGGCGCCGGCCGCCGCCGCAAACCGGGAACCACGCCGCCGGTCACTGCAGCGGGTACTCCGCTTCCGCCGTGTAGACCGCCTGCTCCTTGCCCAGCCGGGAGCTGAACAGGGTGAAATGCTCCACGGCGAACGGTTCCGCGCGGAACAGGTTGTGCTGCTGCACGAAGGCTGCCAGCCGCGCTTCCGCCGGGTTGTCGAGTCGCGCCAGGGCGATGTGCGGCACGAACCGCCGCCGTTCGGCCGCCAGGCCGACCCGCTGCACCGCCGTCTCGATCTTGGTGCGCAGATGGTCGAGCGCGGGGCTGCGCTCCACCCCCACCCAGAGCTGGGTCGGCCGTCCGGCCTTGTCGAAGGTGCCGACGCCGGAAGCCGTCAGCGAAAAGCTGCCCCCGCGCAGCGCCGCCAGCGCGTGGTCGATCTCCTCGGCCTGCCAGGCCTGGATCTCGCCGAGGAAGCGCAGGGTCAGGTGGTAGTTTTCCGCCGGCACCCAGCGCGCGCCGGGAATGCCGGTGCCCGCCAGCAGCGCCAGGCGCTCGCGCAGGTCCCAGGGCAGGTCGAGGGCGACGAACAGTCTCATGCGCGCGGCGCTTCCACTCTCATCCGCGGTGCGTTTTTGCCCCGGGGCTGCCGGCCAGGGCCCGGGCCCGGCCGATCACCTGCTCCACATACGGCAGGATCTCCGCCACCACCCGCCTTACCCCGGCCGCGTTCGGGTGCAGGCCGTCAGCTTGGACCAGTCCCGGCACCCGCGCCACCCCGGCCAGGAAGAACGGCTCATAGACCACGCCCGGGCGCTTCCCCAACGTGTCGAACACGGCGCGGAACCGCCGCTCGTAGCCGGCGCCCATATTGGGCGGCGCATACATGCCGGCGAGCAGCACGGGGATGCCGCGCGCCGCCAGCCGGTCCAGGATCGCGGCCAGGTTGCGCCGCATATCCGCCACCGGCAGGCCGCGGAGGCCGTCATTGGCCCCCAGTTCCACCAGCGCCGCCACCGGGCCGGCCCCGGCCTGCAGCCCGTCCAGCACCCAGCCCAGTCGCGCGAGCCCGTCCGCCGAGGTGTCGCCCGAGACGGCCGCGTCCACGATCGCAACCGCCTGGCCCCGCGCGCGCAGCGCGGCGGCAAGAAGCGGCTCGAAGCTCTCGGCGTGTGGCAGGCCGTAGCCCGAGGAAAGCGAATCTCCGAACACCAGCAGCCGTACCGGCTTCGCCCCCGCCAGGGCGGGGGCGAAGCCGGCCAGCGTCCCGATCAGGATGCTCCCGGCGCCGAGTACGGCTTTCCGCCTGCTGGCGCGGAGGCCATATGCTAGCGCCATGGATCCTGCTCCGCCGTCCCGTCCGCCCGGCGCGCCGTTGCTGCGCGCCCGCGGTCTCCGCTTGACCCTGCCCGCCGCCGCCGGGCCGGTCAACATCCTCCGCGGCGTCGATCTCGACCTTGCCGCCGGCGAGACGGTGGGCCTGGTCGGGCCGTCCGGCTCCGGCAAAACCAGCCTGCTCATGCTGCTGGCCGGGCTGGAGCGGCCGACGTCGGGCAGCCTCAGCTTCGCCGGGCGGGAGCTGACCGGGCTCGACGAGGACAGCCTGGCCCGCTGGCGGCGCGACCATGTCGGCATCGTGTTCCAGTCCTTTCACCTGATCCCCGGCATGACCGCCGCGGAGAACGTGGCGGTGCCGCTGGAACTGGCCGGCCGCCGCGACGCCGCCGCGGTGGCCGCGCGGCTGCTGGAGCAGGTGGGCCTCGGCCACCGCCGGCGGCACCTCCCGGGCCAGCTTTCCGGCGGCGAACAGCAGCGCGTCGCCCTGGCCCGTGCGCTGGCCCCGCGTCCGGCGCTGCTGCTGGCCGACGAGCCCACCGGCAACCTCGACCAGGAGACCGGCGCCGGCGTGATGAGCCTGCTGTTCGGCCTCTGCGCCGACGCCGGCTCCACCCTCCTGCTCATCAGCCATGATGCCGCGCTGAGCGCACGCTGCGGACGCGCGGTGCGGCTGGCGGCCGGGCGGATCGGGTAGCAAGGCCAGGGGGCTCTGCCCCCTGGACCCCCGCCAAGGGCTGAGCCCTTGGAACCCATCCGTTGGTTCCGTGTGCGTGGGGGGCGCCCCCTTGGCCTTGCTTCCTCAGTCCCTCACGCCGTCGCCGCGGCGCGCACGCCGAGTTCGGCGGACATCCGCTCGCGCATCAGGTATTTCTGGATCTTGCCGGTGACGGTCATCGGGAAGTCGTCGACGAAGCGGATGTGGCGCGGCACTTTATAGTGGGCGATCTGGCCGGCGCAGAACGCGGTGATGTCCTCCGCGGTCAGGGTTTCGCCGGGGCGCGGCTTGATCCAGGCGGCGATCTCCTCGCCGTATTTCGGGTCGGGGATGCCGAACACCTGGACGTCCTGGATTTTCGGGTGGCGGTAGAGGAATTCCTCGATTTCGCGCGGATAGACGTTCTCGCCGCCGCGGATGATCATGTCCTTGATGCGGCCGACGATGTTGCAGTAGCCCTCGGCGTCGATCGTCGCCAGGTCGCCGGTGTGCATCCAGCGGGCGGCATCGATCGCTTCCGCCGTGCGCGCCGGATCGTTCCAGTAGCCTTGCATCACCGAATAGCCGCGGGTGCAGAGCTCGCCCGGCGTGCCGCGTGGCACGATCCGGCCTTCGGCATCCACGATCTTCACTTCCAGATGCGGGTGGATGCGCCCGACGGTGGAGACGCGGCGCTCCAGCGGGTCATCGGTGGTGGTCTGGAAGCTCACCGGGCTTGTTTCGGTCATGCCGTAGGCGATGGTGATCTCCGACAGGTGCATCTGCGCGACGGCGCGCCGCATGACTTCGATCGGGCAGGGGGAGCCGGCCATGATGCCGGTGCGCAGGGAGGACAGGTCGAAGCTGGCGAACTCCGGATGGTCCATCTCGGCGATGAACATGGTGGGCACGCCGTGCAGGCCGGTGCAGCGTTCCTCCGCGACGGTCCGCAAGGTGGCCAGCGGGTCGAAGCCCTCGCCGGGATAGACGATCGCCGCCCCGTGCGTGGTGCAGGCGAGGTTGCCGAGCACCATTCCGAAACAATGATAGAGCGGCACCGGGATGCACAGCCGGTCCTGTTCGCTGAGTTTCATCGCCTCGCCGATGAAGAACCCGTTGTTGAGGATGTTGTGGTGCGTCAGGGTGGCGCCCTTGGGCGAGCCGGTCGTTCCCGATGTAAACTGGATGTTGATCGGGTCGTCGAATTGCAGCGTCGCCCCGATCGCCGCGAGACGGGCGCGGTGGGAGGCGTCGGCGAGGCCTGCCACCTGGTCGAAGGCGATGGCGCCCGCCGCCGGCGGCCCGCCGATCTGGATGACGATTTCGAGCGAGGGAAGCCGCGCCGCGGTGAGCCTTCCGGGCAGGGCGTGCGGCAGCTCCGGCGCCAGGGCCGCCAGCATGCCGAGATAGTCGGAGGATTTGAACCGGGTCGCGGTGATCAGTGCCCGGCAGCCGACCTTGTTGAGCGCGTAGTCGAGCTCGGCCAGCCGGTAGGCCGGGTTGATGTTCACCAGGATCAGCCCCGCCTTGGCGGTGGCGAACTGGGTGATCACCCATTCGGCGTTGTTGGGCGACCAGATGCCGACCCGGTCGCCGGGCTGCAGCCCGAGCGCGAGCAGGCCGGCGGCAAAGGCGTCGATCCGCGCGCCGAGCTCCCGATACGACCAGCGCACGTCCTGCGGCGGCACGATGAGCCCGGGCCGGTCGCCCCAGCGGGCGACGGTGCGCGCGAAATTGGCGCTGACCGTCTCGCCGAGCAGCGGGATGAAGCTGACGCCGTGCACATAGCTTCCCGTGGGGCTTCCCGTGGGGCTTCCCGTGGGGCTTCCCGCGGGGCTTCCCGCGGGGCTTCCCGCGGGGCTTCCCGTGGGGGTGCTCGTGGGGCTGGGCGCGGGTTCGGTCATGGACGGAGCTCCCCTGTCGGTTTTGGCGCGGCGTTCGGCCGGCCGCACCATCCTACACCGGGACGCGGGGGTTTTGATCCTCCGCAAGACGGGGCCGCCTGCCGGTCGCGGCTAGCCGGCGAGGCCGCTGCCCTCAGGCGTTGCGTCCCCCGTAGCGGCGTACCCGCAGCCTGGCCTGTTCGGCGTGGCCGGCGAAGTTCTCGACCTCGCACAGCCGGGCGCAGTACTCGCCGATCATCGCGGTCGCGTCCGGGCTCACCTGCTGGTAGGTGACCGTTTTCAGGAACTTCCCGACCCACAGTCCGCCGGTGTAGCGCGCCGCGCGCTTGGTCGGCAGCGTGTGGTTGGTGCCGATCACCTTGTCGCCGTAGGCGACGTTGGTTTCCGGGCCGAGGAACAGGGCGCCGTAGTTGCGCATCCGCTCCAGGAACCAGCGCGGCTCGCGGGTCAGTACCTGGACATGCTCGGAGGCGATGCGGTCGGCTTCCGACAGCAGCTCCTCGTCGGTGTCGCACAGGATCACCTGGCCGTAGTCGCGCCAGGCCTGTCCGGCGATCGCCCCGGTGGGCAGGCGCGCCAGCTGGCGGGTGATTTCGGCCTCGATCTCGCCGGCGATGCGCGCCGAGGTGGTGAGCAGGATCGCGGGCGAGGTCGGGCCGTGTTCCGCCTGGCCGAGCAGGTCGGTGGCGCACATCTCCGCGTCCGTGCTGTCGTCGGCGATGATGAGCGTCTCGGTCGGCCCGGCCAGCAGGTCGATCCCGACCCGGCCGAACAGCTGTCGCTTGGCCTCGGCGACATAGGCGTTGCCGGGGCCGACCAGCATGTCCACCGGGGCGATCGAGCCGGTGCCGAGCGCCATGGCCGCGACCGCCTGCACGCCGCCGAGCAGGTAGATCTCGTCCGCGCCGCCCATCGCCATCGCGGCGACGGTGGCGGCGGGGGCGAGGCCGTTCAGCGGCGGGGTGGCGGCGATGATCCGCGGCACGCCGGCCACTTTCGCGGTCAGAACGGACATGTGCGCCGAGGCGACCATGGGGTAGCGCCCGCCGGGGACGTAGCAGCCCACCGAAGCGACCGGGATGTTCTTGTGGCCGAGGCGGATCCCCGGCAGGGTTTCCACCTCGATATCCGTCAATGCGGCGCGCTGGGCCTCGGCAAAGCGGCGCACCTGGGCCTGGGCGAAGGCGATGTCCTTGACGGTCTGCTCCGGCAGGGAGGCGATCAGCGCGTCGATCTCCGCCTGCGACAGACGGAAGGACGCCGGTTCCCAGTGGTCGAGCTTCGCCGAGTACTCGCGCACGGCGGCGTCGCCGCGGGCGGCGATGTCGTCGAGCATCCGCTCGACGGTTTCGCGCACCGCGCGGTCGGCGGCGAATTTCTCGGCGTCGCTGAGGCCGGGTTTGAGGACACGGATCATTGTGGGCAGCTTCCTTACTCGGCGGTCCAGCCGCCATCGACGACCAGGGACGTGCCGGTCACCATCGCGCTGGCGTCGCAGGCGAGGAACAGCACGGCGCCCATCAGGTCCTCCACCTGCGCCAGCCGGCCGAGCTTGATGCGCTGCAAGGTGTCGGCGCGGAAGGCCGGATCGGCGAAGAACGGGCGGGTGAGGGGGGTTTCGGTGAAGGTCGGGCCGATCGTGTTCACCCGGATGCGGTGCGGCGCGAGGTCGATCGCCATCGCCTTCGCGAGCCCCTCCAGCGCGTGCTTGGAGGCACAATACACGCTACGCCGGGCGCCGCCGACATGACCCATCTGCGACGAGACGTGGATGATCGAGCCGCCGGTGCCGGCCGCCGCCATCCGCCGCGCCGCCGCCTGGGCGACGAAGAAGGCGGCGCGGACATTGAGGCCCATGATGGCGTCGTAGTCCTCCTCGCTGACGTCGAGGAACGGGCGCGGCCGGTTGGTGCCGGCGTTGTTGACCAGCACGTCGAACGGCGCGGCGGCGCCGAGCGCCGCGGCGACCGCCGGCTGGTCGGCGACGTCGAGCACCAGCGCCTCGGCGGCCTGGCCTTCGGCCCGGATCTCCGCCGCGGCGGCTTCGATTTCGGCGCCGGTGCGGGCGGCCAGCACGACATGGGCGCCGGCTTCGGCGAGCGCGGCGGCAGCGGCAAGCCCAATGCCTCGCCCGGCGCCGGTGACCAGCGCCCGGCGGCCGTCGAGCCGGAAGGACGGCGTCCGCGGCAGGCTCATCGGCGGCCCGAGGCGTCACCTGAAGCGGAACCGGCGCGCGCCTGCGGATCGGGCAGCTCCATCTCCAACAGCGAGGAGCTCAGGCTCTTGCCGTGCGCGTCGAGCGCGAGTGAGCGGGTGACGCCGCCGCCAAGCGCCGCATGCATGACGAAATTGAGCGCGCCGAGCCCGGGCAGTTCGTAGCGCTCCACCTTGCCGTGCACGGTGCCCGCGAAATGCGCCGCCACCCGTTCGGCGGTGACGTGCTCGGCCAGAAAGGCGAAGTCGCCGGGGTCGTAGGCGATCACCGAGATCGAGGAGATGTCGCCCTTGTCGCCCGTGCGGGCATGGGCCAGTTCGCGGAGCCGCATCACGCCACCTGATAGGAAACGGTCGGGGTGACGGCGGCTTCGGGGATCAGGGTGGAGACCACGCCGATCACCTCGCGGGCGGATTTGAAGGCGCCGCCGCCGCCGGCCGGGCCGTTGGTGTAGAGCGTCTCGACCTCGTTGCCGATGCGCACGGCCTCGGCCAGGCTGTCGGTGCGGCCGATCACGCGGATGCGGATTTCCGCCGGCTCGGCCGCCGGCCCAGGCCCGCGATGCGGCGCATCGCCAACAGGCCCGCGATGCAGCGCATCGACTCCGATCAGGTCGCAGCGTAGCTCGTTCGTCCGCACGCCGGTCAGGCGCAGGCGCTCGCGGACGATCTCCAGCGCCAGCTTGCCGCGCGCCAATGCGCCGGCGCCGGCGTAGGAGATCTGGCCTTCGCCGACGAAGCTATCGCGATAGCCGATCGAGACCTTGAGCGTGCCGGTGCGCGGCGCCCCGCTGCCGCCGCTGACCCGCACCCGGTCCACCCCGTCGGGTTCGAGCCGGACGGCGGAGAAATCCGCCACCACGTCGGGCTGAAAATAGCGGGCGGGGTCGTGCACTTCGTAAAGCAGCTGCTCCTTGCAGCTTTGCAGGCACACGGTGCCGCCGGAGCCGGCGACCTTGGTGATGACGGCGCTGCCGTCTTCCCCGACTTCGGCGAGCGGGAAGCCGAGCCGGGCCAGGTCGGCCACATCCTTGTAGCCGGGGTCGGCGAAATAGCCGCCGGTGATCTGCCCGGCGCATTCCAGCAGGTGGCCGACCACGGTGGCCCGGCCAAGCGCGGGCCAGTCGTCCATGTGCCAGCCGAATTCATGCACCAGCGGGGCCATGAACAGGGCGGGGTCGGCGACGCGGCCGGTGATCACCACGTCGGCGTCGGCCGCCAGCGCCTGCACGATCGGCCCGATGCCGAGATAGGCGTTGGCCGAGACGATGCGGCCGTCGAGCGAGGCGGTGGTGTCGTCCGGCCGCTCCATCAGCTTGTGCGGGGAGGCGGTGATGCGGGCGAGCACGTCGTCGCCGGAGACGGCGGCGATCTTGATGCCGTTCAAGCTGAGCCGGCGGGCGATGCGCGCCACCGCGGTGGCCGCGCTGTGCGGGTTGGCGGCGCCCATGTTGGTGATGATGCGGATGCCGCGCTGAATGCAGGCGGCGAGCACGGTCTCCATCCGCGCCTCGAGCAACGGGTCGTATCCCGCTTCGGGGTCGGCCAGCCGCGCCTGCTGGGCAAGGGCGATGGTACGCTCGGCCAGGCACTCGAAGCCGAGATAGGAGATGTCGCCGCGCTCGGCCAGTTCGAGGGCCGGCTCGATCCGGTCGCCCGAATAGCCGGCGCCGGAGCCGATCCTGACCGTCTTCATGCGAATTTCTCCCCCGCAGATGCGGAGGTCAGGCTACCGTGCTTGGCTGGTGACTGAAAGCCTCGGCTTCCTTGGTGCTGAGGTCGTCGTCGAAGCTCCATTCCTCCGCGGAGGCGCCGGCGAGCGCCTGGATGCGCTCCTCGTCCTTCACCAGGTCGGCGGCGGTGCCGGACCAGCTCATCACGCCATGGTCCAGCACATAGGCGTAATCGGCGATCTCCAGGCTGGCGCGAACATTCTGCTCGACCAGCAGGACCGACATGCCGTCCGCCTTGGCCTGCTCGACCATCCGGAATACGTCCTTGACGATCAGCGGGGCGAGTCCCTGGGAGGGTTCGTCGAGGATCAGCACCTTCGGGTTGAGCAGCAAGGCGCGGGCGATCGACAGCATCTCCTGCTCGCCGCCGGACAATTGCCGTCCCTTGTTGGTCCGCCGTTCCGCCAGGCGCGGAAAGGTCTGGAACACCCGCTCGATGGTCCAGGGACCGGGGCGCTCCAACGGCACGCGCAGGTTGTCTTCCACCGTCAGATGGGCGAAGATCTTGCGCCCTTCCGGGACGTAGCCGACGCCGCGCTTGGCCGCCCGGTAGGGGGGCTGGCGGGAGCTGTCCTCGCCGAAGATCTTCACGCTTCCGGTGCGCGGCATGGTCAGGCCGACCAGGCTGCGCAGGGTGGTGGTTTTTCCCGCGCCGTTGCGGCCGAGCAGGGTCGTGATCATGCCCTCCTCGACCTTCAGGCTGACGTCGAACAGGATATGGCTCTTGCCATAGAACGTGTTGAGCCCTTCGGCCTCCAGCGCGCTCATTCGGCGGTTCCCAGATAGGCGGCCTGCACGGCCGGGTTGGCGGCGATCTCGTCCGGCGTACCTTCGGCGAGCAACGTGCCCTCCGTCAGCACCATGATCCGGTCGGCGAGATTGAACACGACGCGCATGTCGTGCTCGATCAGGACGATCGTGTAGCCGGTATGCTTGTGCAGCCGGCGGATCAGTCCGGCGACCTGGAAGGTTTCCTGCTCGCCCATGCCGGCGGTCGGTTCGTCGAGCAGCAGGATGCGCGGCTTCAGCGCCAGCGCCATGGCGATCTCGGCCGAGCGCTGGTCGCCGTGCGACAATTCCCCCACCAGGCGGTCGGCTTGTTCGGTGAGCCGGGTGGCGACCAGCATCTCGTCGATCTTGTCGTCCACCTCGGCGGTTTGCCGGCGGTTGATCCAGGGCCGCAGGCGCAGACCGGCCTGGGATTCGACCGCGACCCGGATGTTCTCCCGCACCGTCAGTTCCGGGAAGATCTCCGTGATCTGGAACGTGCGGGCCATCCCCATGCCGACGCGGTCGACCGCGGCGACCTCGGTGATGTCCTTGCCGTCCAGCAGGATGTGGCCGGAGGTGGGCGGGAAGAACCCGGTGATCAGGTTGAAGAACGTGGTCTTGCCGGCACCGTTGGGGCCGATGATGGCGCGCAGCTCGCCAGGGGCGACGCTGAGTGAGACGTCGTTCACCGCAACCAGGCTGCCGAACGCCTTGGTGACGCTGCGGACTTCGAGCAGGCTCATGCGCGTCTCCGCCGCCCGATGAAGCCGAGCAGGCCTCGCGGGAAGAACAGCACGACCGCAACGAAGATCATGCCGATGAAGCTCATCCAGTTGACGGTCATCGAGGAAATGTAATCCTGTAGCGTGACGAACACGGCGGCGCCGATGAGCGGCCCCCAGAAGCTCCGCATCCCGCCCATCACCGCCATGATGACGATGTTGCCCGAGATCACGTAGAACAGCGCCGTGGGATCGGCGAAGTTGTTGAGCAGCGCATAGAGCCCGCCGGCCACCGAGGTGAAGAACGCCGAGATGGTGAAGGAGATCCAAACGTGCCGCTCCACCGGGATGCCGAGGAAGCGGGTCCGGCGCGGGTTCTCCCGGATGGCGATGAACGATCGGCCGAGCGGGGAGCGGAGCAGCATCGCCATCAGCCCCGTGCAGATCGCGAAAACGGCCAGCACGAAGTAGTAGAACAGAACCCCGTTGTCGCGGATGTTCACGATGTAGGGGCCGAAATGGAGCGGCGCGCGCTGGAACCCGCGCAGCCCGTCATAGCCGCCGGTGACGCTGTTCCAGCTGTAGGCGACATAATAGCAGATCTGCGCGAAGGCGATGGTCAGCATCGCGAAGTAGATGCCGGTCCGCTTCGCCATCAAGGCGCCGAACAGCGCGCCGGCCGCCGTGCCGAGCAGGATGGCGGCCAGCATGGCGAGCGGCGTGCTGTGGATCCAGTAGCGCAGCACGAACCCTGCGCCATAGGCGCCCAGCCCGAAATAGGCGGCGTGGCCGAAGCTCATGGTGCCGGTGAAGCCGAGCAGCAGGTTGAGCCCCATGGCGGCCAGGCCGAACACCAGAACCCGGCTGGCGAGCGCGTTGTAGCCACCGACATAAGGCAGCCAGATCGGCACCGTGATCAGCACCAGCCAGATCGCGGCCAGCGGCAGCCAGTTGCGCTGCTGCGTGCGATCCGCCATCGCGGGGATCGTGGTCTCGCTCATGTCATAACCCCTTCTTCGCCCATGATCCCGCGCGGGCGAACCAGCAGCACCACGATCATCAGGATATACATGATCACCTCGCTGCCCGCCGGCCACCAGATGGAGGTCACCGCGGAGGCGACGCCAATGACCAGGCCGCCGACCAGGGTGCCGGTGAGGCTGCCCACGCCGCCAACGATGATGGCGATGAAGGCCGGCAGCAGCAGGTCGTCGCCCATGTTCGGATTGAGGCCGATCTGCCCGCCCGCCAGCACGCCGGCGAGGCCCGCCAGGAAAATGCCGACCGCGAAGTTCAGCGAGCGCAGCAGGCCGATATTGATGCCGAGCGCCGAGACCGTTTCAATATCGAAGGTGCCGGCGCGGATCCGCGTGCCGACCCGGGTATAGGTCAGGAACCCGAACAGCGCCGCGACCGCCACGATCACCACCGCGATCAGGAAGATGCGGTAGCCGGTAATGAAGAAGAACTGCTGGCTGAGCGGCGAATTGAGCGCGTTCGGGATCGACAGCGGCAACCCGTTCGGGCCCCAGATCGTCCGGCAGAGGTCCTGGATGATGAAGGCGAGGCCGAAGGTCAGCAGCAGGCTGTAGACCGGATCGCGGTCGTAGACCCGGCGGATCGCCGTCCGCTCGATGATCAGCCCGATGATGCCGACGCAGATCGGGCCCGCAAGCAGCGCCCCCCAGTAGCCCAGATAGGGCTCGAGCACGAAGGTGAGGTAGCCGCCGAGGGCGAGAAAGTTGCCGTGCGCGAAATTGATGACGTTGCTGAGATTGAGGATCAGCGACACGCCGAGCGCCATCAGCACGTAGAACATGCCGAGGATCAGGCCGTTGGTGACGTTGAACAGAACCAGGGTCAGCATAGCAATTTCCGGGTTGCGGAGCGGAACCGCCGTCCCGGCGCAACCATAACGGCGCGCGCCAGGACGACGGTCAGGGTCGCTTCAGTCGGGCTTCAGGCCGGATAGGCCATGTGGCAGCCGGTGTCCGCCAGCGGCCAGATGCTGGCACCCGGCACCGCGTCGGCGACGGTGAACACGTTGTCATCGCCCTTCGGCGGATGCACCTGGCCCACGAAGATGTTCGGCATCAGCTGGTGGTCGCCGGCGCGGTAGAACACCTTGCCCGGCTGCAGCGCCACGTCCGGCGGCAGCTCCATGCCTTCCGTCGCGCGCGCCAGCTTGATGGCTTCCAGCGACTTCGCCTTCTCGGCCGCCATCTTGGCCGTATGGATCGCCACCCAACCGAACCAGTGGCGGGCGGACGGGGTCTTGCCGGTCGCGGCGCGGAACGCCTTCACGAAGGCGACCGCCTCGGGAACGTTGGGCTGGTTCCACCACCACTCCATGTCCCACCAGCCGGTCTGCGCCACCGGCGGCACCGCCTTGATCGACTCGAGCTCATACAGCGCGCCGCCGAGGCCCATCTGCTTGTTCATGCCGAACTGCACGAACTGCTTCATGCAGTCGATCTGCGCCAGCCCGCCCATGTTGTTGAGCAGCACGTTCGGCTTGTAGGCCCGCGCCTTGATCAGGGTCGCCGAGAAGTCGGAGGCGGCGATCGGCATCATCGCGGCCTGATACTCGCCGCCGTGCTTCTTGAGCGCGCGGATGAACGCGGCCTGCAGGGTGTGGCCGTAGGCGTAGTCCGGCGTAATGAAATACCAGCGCTTGCCGTAGTGCTTGATCAGCTCCCCGGTGACGGCGTTGGCGTCCATGCTGGTCGTGTTGCAGATGCGGAACACGTTCCACTTGCAGTCCTTGCCGGTGATCTCGTCGGTATGGCCGCCGGGGACGATGTGGAAGATCTTCTTCTCGTTGGTGACGCCTTCGATCGCGTAGGCGATGCCGGAATTCACGTCGCCGAAGATCATGTTGACGTGGTCGCGGTCGATCAGCTTGCGCGCCTTGGCGACGCCGGTGCCGACGTCGTTGGCGGAGTCCTCGACCAGCAGCTCGATCGGTCGACCCAGGATGCCGTTCTTCTTGTTGAGCACGGAAACGGCGTATTTCGCCCCCTCCACCTCGCTTTGTGCCAGCGCCGACAGCGACCCGGTCAGCGGGTCGATCCAGCCGAGCTTCACCGGCGTTTCCCCGCGCGCCTGGATGATCGCCGGCCCCGCCAGGGACATGGCCCCAAGCGCGACGCCGGACTTGATGAGGGTACGCCGGCCGACGCCAGGCGTGGGTGTGCTTTCCATTGGGTCGTCTCCCGAATTAGGTGTCGAGGTGCCGGAGGAGCCCGGTCCCGCTGTTCTTGTGGCCTCGGCCCGGCCTTATACCGGAGCGGTGCCAGACGTCGAGGCCCTATCAGCGCAGCGCTTCCAGCACGGTCAGCATGTCGCGGATATCGGGGTTTGTGTCCAGCCCGTTCACGCGTGTACTGGCGTCACCGCGGGTGTTTTTTTGCGGCCGAAGTGCCGCCGGATCGCCAGATGGATTAAATTCCAGGCATGCTCTGCCAGTCGGCGGCGCACTGAGAAATCTGACCGAGCCCTCCTGCCCGCCGGCGGAGACGCGCCGGTCGGGCGGGAACGCCTGGCTTGTCGTACGGCACGCCGGGCGACTCCCGGCGGCGTGACCGATTTCCGCGGCCCCCCGCGCCGGGCGCAGGCCCAGGGGCAGGGGCAGGTCCAAACAGCGCGGCCGAAGGTGGTCATTCCCGGGAGAGGAACACCATCCAGTCCTCTCCGATTCGTTCGGTCTTCACCATCTCGGGCGTCAGGGGCTTGATCACGCCGTCGAAGTCGATGTGGCGAGTACGAAACAGGCCCGACATGTCGCTCAGGAATCCCATCGGGTCCTGCAGCCTTCCGGCATTGTATTCCAGCACGATCCTTATGTCCGGGTTCCGCGCGATCGTCTGTTGCATTCCGTTCCAGATCGCCCGTTCGGCGCCTTCTGCGTCGATCTTGACGACGCCGACGTTCTCGAGGCCGAGGCTGTCCAGGGTGATCGCAGGCACGTCGATGAAGTCCAGCTCGTCGCCGAATGCCTGCAGGAACGCCTTCCGATGCGCGTCGTCGCTGACCAGCGACGCATTCTTCGGCTCGTGGCGAGGAATCGCGAAGCTCAGGCCGCCGGCCGCGGTCGCCGAAACCGCCTCGTTCCGGACCGTGACACGTGCACCGAAGCCGTTGATGGATACCGAGCGGCGGAGCATATCCGCCATCCGTGGGTTCGGCTCGAACGATATGACCCGTCCGGACGGCCCCACGGCGTCGGCCAGCAGCAGCGTGTAATAGCCGACATTGGCACCGACATCGATCGCGGTGGTCCCCGGTGCCGCGAGCTTCGCCAGTGCCTGGGTGATCCACATCTCCCAGTAGCCCTGCATGATGAGGTGCGGGCTGAGCCCGTGATCCCGGGCATCGACCCACATCATGTAGCTCCCGAGCACCCGGCAAAGAATCGTCTCGTCCGGCATCGGCGCCGCAAAGCAGCGTTCCTCGCTATACTGTTCGATCATGCCGCGGCGGTCGGGCCGCGCGAGTTCCGCGATGCGCGGCCGGTACGCGGCCGGGGAACGCGGCGGCCCGACTGGGTCGGGGGCTTCCGGCTCGGCCCGGTCGCGCAGACGGGCGATGAACGATGCGACATGAGGGTCGCCGCGGCGCTCGGGCGCGATCATCGCGAAGACGCCGAACACTTCGTTGGCGAAGATCAGGCGCGCCCCTACCAGCATGGCGGCAAGACCGTGCCCGTCGAGGCTGCCGAGGTGATTTTTGTGGACCACGAGCCAGGCGATGTTGGGCCCGTCGATGCGCGCGACATTGGCATCGCCGCGATATTCACGCACTTTCGGAAGATAGGCGGCAAACCCCTCGGGGGCGAGCACGCACGCGGGGGCCGCGCCGGCGGCCCGCAATGCCGCGGCCGTTGCCTGCCAGTGGGGATCGGTCGCCGCTCCGCCTGCCATGCTCGCACGTTCCAGGTTCGTTTGTAGACGGGCCGCCCCGCCTTGCGCGGCCGGCCGCCGGCCCCGCCCGCCGCGCATCTTCGCCCAGATCGTCATCCGACGGCTTTGAACGCCGGCACTTCCGGGCGGCGCTGTCGTTCCGAGGGAAAACCAGATTCGCGGTCGACCGGGATCGACACGCCGACGCGCCGATATGCTGCCGCGAGGCGATGCAGGTGGGCGTTGGGGGAAAACCGCGCAGCTTGCACCGGCCCTCGCAAGGAAAGTTCGTGGCGCAAGTCTGCGTCTGCCGCGATCAGGCGGATTTGCCGGCTCATATCGCCGACGTCGAGCGGGTTCACGAGCAGCGCCGCGTTTCCGGCGACCTCCGCGAGCCCCCCCGCGGTCGATGTCAGGACCGGCACCCCAAGCTGCATCGCTTCCGCAACCGGGAGCCCGAAACCCTCGTAGATCGAGGGGAACGCGAAGAAGCGCGCGCATTGCATCAGCGCGGCAAGGTGCATGCGCGGCAGGTAGCCGAGCCAGCGCACCTGCCGGCGTCCGGGCACGAGCGTTCGAGCGCCCAACTGATCGATCAGCGTCTCGACTTCGTCATAGAGCCACCCGGCAGGCCCGGCGATCAGCAGCTTCAACCGCACGCCCGACAGCGTGAACGCCTCGATCAGCCGATACAGGTTCTTCTTGGGCTCAAGGGCGCCGCAGAAGAAGGCATAGCCGCCCGGTTCCGCGCCATAGATGTCGCGAACCAGGCGCTCGCTCACCTCCCGGTCAATCGGCGGCAGGTAGGGGACTGGCTGGTAGGTGACGCTGACCGCGTCCTCGGGGAGGCCGAGGGTTTCGACGATGTCCTGCTTGGCTTGTTCCGAGACAGTAATAATATGGTCTGCGCCTGCGGCGATGGCATTGTGCCGGCGCGCCGCTTCTCCGCGCCGGTCGACCACGAGATGCGGCATGCGGAGCGGAATAGCGTCGTGCATGGTATAAACGTTGGGAGCCCCGCGCGCCCTGATCGGAAACGGTCCGGTCCAGTGGGCGAGCGCGATCTTTGCCGGAACGGTGACCTCGGTCAGCTTTCGGCGCAGCATGAACATTGCATTCGCAAATGAAAGCCCGTTAGAAACGTTAAAAACCGCGTCGTTCGGCGGGAGCCCGGGGTCGAGCGAGGCCAGGCGCATGCTCTCGACCGCCACGCGGCGTGCGTCGAGGCGACGGGAGAGACCCAGGCGACTGCTGATCGCCAGTTCGACCATTCTCGCGGTGGCGGACTGCTCGGCGAAATTGCCGAAGACCTGGCCGGAGATGCCGATCTCGGGCGTTCCCGGCGTGGTCGACACGCGGCGATCGAGCAGGAGCGCGACCCGGCGCTGTTCCGAATGCAGGGTGGTCACCAGGCTGCGCGCGTAGGACGCGATCCCGGTTCCGTCGCGCCGCAGGATCTGCGAGGCGTCGATCAGCAGCATGGCGGGCAGGTCGGGACGCAGGTGGGGCAGGGGGCGCGACCAGGCGGCCGACAGGGGCGGGCGATCAGGGGCACGGTCATCCAAGTCCTACGCAACAGAATGCCCCGCACTCCCGCCGTGACCGGCCGCGAGCCGTCGGGACCAGGGACTATAGGATGAACGAAAGCCCGACCCAAGGAGGAACGTGCCCGCACCAAATACAACCCGTGGTGACGGAACGGTTGCTCGGGCGGCGTCAAAATCACCCGCGTTCCAAAGGACTTGGCCGACCGTGCGCCCGCCCGTCCGCGTCTGCGACCGCCGCGGCGCGCCTACGCTCCTGGCCTAGCTGGAAAAGACATTTCCGTTCAGCGCGTTGGCGGACCCGATGCCGACGAAGGTGATTTTGGTGTTGTCGGACAAGGTGAGTGTGGTGTTCCCGCCGGCGGAAACGGCGCTTGTCAGTGCCGCGGCGGCCGCCGCACTGCCATACCCGCCCAGGACGACAGAATCGGACCCCAGGAAGCCCGAAATGAAATCCTGTGGCGAGCTGCCGCTGATCACGCTCTTGTTGAAGACAAAGGCGTTTTTCGCGCCGTTTGCGACCATCGTGTCGGCGCCGGTACCGGCATAGAACGTGTCCTGCCCGGTGCCACCCACCAGAGAGTCGACCAGGCTTGCACCATTCACGCTGGATGCCGCGCCGATGATCGTCATGTTGCTGGCAGCGCCGCTGGCGTTCAAGGTTTCATTCCCGAACCCAGCAGAATAGATCGCGCTTCCGGAGCTATCCGTATAGGTCAGGACACCGTTTGCGCCGCCGAAGAGCGTGGTGTTTCCGCCCCCGCCGGCGACCGTGGCCGCTCCAGACGACCCGAAGACGGTTGCGTTTCCGGTTCCGCCGACGAAACTCAGGGTGCCGGAGCCGCCATAGACCAGGTTATTTGTTGCTCCACCCGAGGCGGTGACCGCCACCGCGCCGGAATACGCCGAAATCGTATTGTTCGACCCGGTAAGGTCGATCGACGCGGCGGAGGACCCGGCGTAGAACACGTTGCCGCTGCCGCCGAGCGTCGCCGAATCGGCGAGGACGGGCGGGGCCGCGTCGACACGATCGAGGCCGATCACGTTCGACGTGCCGGTCACGTCGAGGCTGACCGCGCCGGTCCCGCCATAGACCGTGGTCGTCCCGCCGCCGAGGGTTGCGGTCAGGCCGCCGGCGCCACCGGAGAAGGCAATGGCGCTGGCGGTGCTGGTCACGTCCGCCGTGACCGCGCCGGCGCCGCCATAGACGGTTGCGCCTGCACCCGACAGGGTCGCGTTCACAACAGTGTCGGAGCCGCCGATGACGTTCGAGGTTCCCGTAACGTCCAGCGACATCACCCCGGCGCCGCCATAGACCGTGGTCGTCGCGCCGCCGAGGGTCGCGGTCAGGCCGCCGGC
>JAGWSV010000018.1 GCA_028869315.1 Rhodospirillales bacterium | reverse complement strand
GGTTGACGATGAAGGCGGGGAAGTCCTCCGACACGGCGGTGGTCTTGCCGAGCTTATGGGCCAGCCCGTCCACCGCCTGGAAGGTGGGTTCGTCGGTGGCGATGCCGCGGATGATCTCCACCAGCTTCATCACCGGCACCGGGTTCATGAAGTGCATGCCGATGAACTTCTCGGGCCGGTCGGTCGCGGCGCCGAGACGGGTGATGGAGATCGAGGAGGTGTTGGAGGCCAGCAGGCAGGACGGCTTCAGGTGCGGGACCAGGGTCTTGAACACCGCCCGCTTCACCTCCTCCTTCTCCGTCGCCGCCTCGATCACGAGATCGGCGTCGCCGAACGCGGCGTAGTCGGTGGTGGTGGCGATCCTGGCAAGCGCCTCCTCCTTGTCCTCGACGGAGATCAGCTTGCGGTTCACCTGGCGGTCCATGTTGCGGGCCATGACCGCACGCGCCTTCTCCAGCGCCTCGGTCTTCACGTCCAGGATGGTGACCGGCAACCCCGCCAGCGCGGCGACATGGGCGATGCCGTTGCCCATCTGGCCGGCGCCGACCACGCCGAGGCGCGAAATCTCCGGTGTCGCCGCCAGCAGCGGCGCAGCAGAACCGGCCTCTTTCGCGGCCGACGTGACGTCGATGTTCATTCAGGAGCGCTCCAGTTCCGCCGCCAGCTCGGGCAGCGCGGTGAACAGATCAGCCACCAACCCGTAGTCGGCGACCTGGAAAATCGGCGCTTCCTCATCCTTGTTGATCGCCACGATCACCTTGCTGTCCTTCATCCCCGCCAGATGCTGGATCGCACCGGAGATGCCGACGGCAATGTAGAGATCGGGGGCGACGATCTTGCCGGTCTGCCCCACCTGGTAATCGTTGGGGACGAAACCGGAATCCACGGCGGCGCGCGACGCGCCGACCGCCGCGCCGAGCGCATCGGCGATCGGGTCGAGCAGCTTGAAATTATCGCCGTTCTGCATGCCGCGCCCGCCGGAGATCACCACCCGCGCGGCGGTGAGCTCGGGCCGCTCGCTCTTGGAGAGCTCGGCCGAGACGAAACGGGATATGTCGGGCAGCGGCACCTCCGGCGCCGGCTCGATCGCCGCGCTGCCGCCTTCGGCCGGCGCCGGATCGAAGCTCGCTGCGCGCACGGTGACCACCTTCTTGGCGTCGGCCGACTTCACCGTGGCCAGCGCGTTGCCGGCATAGATCGGGCGGACGAACGTATCGGCATCGACGACGCCGGCGATGTCGCTGATCGGCTGCGCATCGAGCAGCGCCGCCACCCGCGGCATCACGTTCTTGCCCACCGCGGTGGCGGCGGCGAACAGGTGCGTATAGCCGGGCGCCAGCGCAACCAGCAGGGCGGCCAGCGGTTCGGCCAGCACATGCGCGAAGGCGGGCTGGTCGGCCACCAGGACCTTCGACAGGCCGGGCAGCTTCGCTGCCGCCGCAGCCGCATCCGCGATCCCGCTGCCCACGACGAGGCCATGCACCTCGCCGAGCTTCCCCGCCGCCGCCAGCGCGCTGCGCGAGGGCTGCTTGATTCCGGACCCGTCGAATTCCAGCAGAACCAGAGACGTCATCGCTCAGATCACCTTCGCTTCGGTACGCAGCTTGGCCACCAGCTCGGCGACCGATCCCACCTTCGACCCGGCCTTGCGCTTCGGCGGCTCGGCCACCGAGACCACCGTGAGGCGCGGCGCCGGATCGACGCCGAGATCCGCCGGCTTCATCGTCGCGATGGGCTTCTTGCGCGCCTTCATGATGTTCGGCAGCGAGGCGTAGCGCGGTTCGTTCAACCGCAGGTCGGTGGTGACGATCGCCGGCACGGAAAGCGCCACCGTCTCCAACCCGCCATCCACCTCCCGGGTCACGGTCAGGGCCTCGCCCTCGATCGCGACCTTGCTGGCGAAGGTGCCCTGCGGCCAGCCGAGCAGTGCGGCCAGCATCTGGCCGGTGGCATTCATGTCATCGTCGATCGCCTGCTTGCCGAGGATGACCAGCTTCGGCTGCTCCTGCGCGACGATCGCCGCCAGCAGCTTGGCGACCGCCAGCGGCTGCAGGTCGGCGTCGGTTTCCACCAGGATGCCGCGATCGGCGCCCATGGCGAGCGCGGTGCGGATCGTCTCGGCGCATTGCGCGACACCCAGGGAAACGGCGACGATCTCGGTCGCGACGTCCTTTTCCTTCAGCCGGATCGCTTCTTCGATCGCGATCTCGTCGAACGGGTTCATCGACATCTTGACGCCGGCGGTCTCGACGCCGCTGCCGTCGGTCTTGACCCGAACCTTCACGTTGTAATCAACCACCCGCTTGACGGGGACCAGTATCTTCATGGGAAAACCGCATCGCCTGGAGGGAAACGGCGCGAACGTCCATCACCGCCGCGGCGGCGTGTTCGCACCTGCAATAGAAGACGCGGACCATAGGCAAGCCGGGGGCGGAGTGTCAAACCCGCCTACCGGCCAGTACCCGCCGCCAAGGCCGCGCCGCGCAGGGCGGAAACCGCGCCTACGCCGCCGCCTGGACCGGTGCGCCTGTGGTTGGCCGCCACGCGGCCTGATCGGCGAACAGGGCGCAAAGCAGCCGGTTGTTGAGCGCATGACCAGGGCGATGGGCGACGAACCGCCCGGTGATCGCCACCCCCGCCAGCGCGAGGTCGCCCACCGCGTCGAGCAATTTATGGCGGGCGAACTCGCGTTCCATCCGCAGCCCGCCGGGGTTCAGCACCCGGTCCTGGTCGACCACCACCGCATTCCCCAGGCTGCCCCCACGCGCGAGGCCGGCCGCGTGCAGCGCCGCAATCTCCTCCGCCAGCCCGAACGTGCGGGCGGCGGCCAGGTCGCGGCGGAAGCTGTCAGGCGAAAGACGGAGCGAAATCGCCTGCCGGCCGATCGCGGCCGCAGCGAAGTCGATCGACAGCGACATGTCCAGCCCGCTGGCCAGCGTCGTCCCCCGGGAGCCCGCCCGAGGACTCACTGGGCGCAGTTCGGCGAACCCCTCCCCGTCGGCGACCCGAACCGGACGGCAGATCTCAATCCGGTTGCGCGGGACGTCCTGCTCCACGATGCCGGCGCAGTCGATCAGGAACACGAAGGGGGCCGACGACCCGTCCAGGATCGGCAGCTCCGGCCCATCCACGCTCACCAGCGCATTGTCGACCCCGAGACCCGACAGCGCCGCCATCAGGTGTTCCACGGTACTGACGCGGATCGAAGCCTCCCCCGGCAAGGCCAGGGTGGTGGCAAGCCGGGCGTCCGCCACGTGGTCGAACCGGGCGGGAATGTCCCGGCCGAGATCAGACCGGCGGAACACGATGCCATGGCCGACCGGCGCCGGGTGCAAGGTCAGCGAAACCCGCTCGCCCGAATGCAGCCCGACGCCGACGCAGCCGATCGGTGCCTTCAGCGTGTGCTGCAAGCCTGACGCGATCCGCGACGGGAAGTTGGGCGGCAATCCATCCATGACCGGCAGGGCTCCTTCGGGTCGGCCGCGGCCGACAAACGCTGCACCGCAAAAAAACGGGCGACCCTTACGTAATGGGTCGCCCGTGCCCTGCGCCAGTCACTCTTTATTTCTTCGTGTTACGGCATAACCTGTTGGAAGTAGATGATTCCTTCGAAGCCTCCGGCGAGCCCGTCAGGATTGCTGGCGGCGCAGGAAGGTCGGGATCTCAAGTCCCACCTCATCACCCGCGACCGGCCGGATGGAAGCCCGCGCCGGATCCGATCGCGGCTCGTGCGGCAGGGAACTCCGCGACGGGGCGAGCGCCGGGTCCTGGCGCACCGCCTCCCCGACCTCGCCGGCCGAGGCCGCCGGCCCGCCCGGCGCACGCCGGCGGAACACGCCGGTCACGGTGCCGAACAGGCTGGACCGCGCCGGTTCGGCCGGCGGGATCGACTCCGGTGCACGCGGCGCGGCAAACAGGCCGGGGCGGGGACGCGGCGCATGCGGGGGACGCCCCGATGCGGCCTCCGCGACGGCATAGCCCGCATGTTCGCTCTCGGCCGCCCCCGCATGCGGCGGCCCGGAGTGCTGCGGGATCGAGGGACGGAACGCGACGGCAGGCCCCTCGGCGGACGGTGCCGACCGGGACGGATGGGCTCCCGGTGCCGGGTTTCCCGTCCCCTGGCCCGGCGGGTAGCCAGCCGGAACGAAGCCGGCCGGCGGATGCGCCGCCGCGGCTGGCGCGCCCGGACCCGGCGCGTCGGTCTGCGTGCCGACAGCCATCACGCCGCCGCCGCCCACGGCGACCAGCCGCGGCCGCTGCTGCTCGACCGCCGCCGGACGGTCGATGCCGGTGGCGATCACCGAGACCCGCACCCGTCCGCTCAGGCTTTCGTCGATCGCGGATCCGAAGATGATGTTGGCGTCCTCGTCCACTTCCTCGCGGATGCGGTTGGCGGCCAGGTCGACCTCGAACAGGGTCATGTCGTCGCCGCCGGTGATGTTGATCAACAGGCCGCGCGCGCCGGACATCGAGGTGTCTTCCAGCAGCGGGTTGTTGATCGCGGCTTCGGCGGCGCGGATGGCGCGGTTGTCGCCGTCGGCTTCCCCGGTGCCCATCATCGCCTTGCCCATCTCCGCCATCACGGTGCGGATGTCGGCGAAGT
The DNA here is from genome assembly GCA_028869315.1 of Rhodospirillales bacterium. GTDB lineage: Bacteria > Pseudomonadota > Alphaproteobacteria > Acetobacterales > Acetobacteraceae > JAJZVS01. The sequence goes on along the minus strand of JAGWSV010000018.1, from coordinate 11 downwards.
CGAGATTCACC
>JAGWSV010000117.1 GCA_028869315.1 Rhodospirillales bacterium | reverse complement strand
GCCTCCGCCGCCACCTGGGCGATATGCGGGGCGCTGATGAACAGATTCTGGGCCAGGCATTCGACCGGGCGGATCAGATCCTCGGGCAGCACCAGCCAGCCGATGCGCCAGCCGGTCATCGAGAAATACTTGGAGAAGCTGTTCACCACCACCGCGTTCGGGCTGACCGCGGCCGCCGTCGCGATCGGGCTGTCGTAGTGCAGCCCGTGATAGATCTCGTCGCTGATCAGCCGCACCCCGTTGCGGTCGCACCAGGCGGCGATCGCCGCCAGTTCGTCCGGATGCAGCATCGTTCCGGCGGGGTTGGACGGGCTCGCCACGATCAGCCCGTCCGGCGGCGGATCAAGCCGTTCCAGCATCGCCACGCTGGGCTGGAACCGCGTCTCCGGCCCCGCCTCCAGAATGACCGGACGCATGCCGAGCGCGGTCAGGATGTTCACGTAGGGCGGGTAGAACGGCGCCGCCAGCGCAATCCGGTCGCCCGGATCGAAGGCGGCCAGGAACGCCAGCGGAAACGCCCCCGACGCCCCCACCGTTACCGCCACCCGCGCCGTCGGCACCGCCAGCCCGTACCAGTCGCGATAATGCGCCGCGATCCGTTCGCGCAACGACGCCCGGCCGAACGCCTCCGTATAGCCCAGCGGATCGCCCGACCGCAGCGCGTCCATCGCCGCCGCCACGGCGCCGGCCGGCGCGCCGGTGCCGGGCTGGCCCACCTCCATGCGGATCACGCCGGGGGCGCCCGGCGGCAGCGCCGCCTGCCGCGCGTTCGCCGCCGCAATCACGTCCATCACCAGAAACGGCGGCGCCTCGGCGCCTCGACCAACCTTCAGCACGTCTGAGCCTTTCTGCGGGTGAACGGGGGCAAGCAAGGCCAAGGGGACGCTGCCCCCCCAAGGCCGCACCGGGACCCGCGCCCCCCTCTCACACGGAACCCCCCGAGGGGTCCAGGGGACTTGTCCCCTGGCCGGGGGGCCCCAAGGGCCATTGGGGGGACAGCGTCCCCCGGGCCTTCCCTGCCCCGCCCGCCCCTCAGAAATCCTCCGGTGCGATGACGTTCTGGGCGCGGCCGGTGATGAACGCGTTCATGGTTTCGGCGCCTTTGCTGCGGATGTCGTCCCAGGCTTCCGGGGTATGGAACGCCGAGTGCGGGGTGATGATCAGGCGGCCTTCGGTCCATTTCTCGCGGGCGCGGTAGGCGCGGACGAGTTCGGGCAGCGGGTCGGCGGGCGGCTCGACGGGGATGACGTCCAGGCCAACGCCGGCGAGGTGGCCGGATTTCAGCGCCGCGGCGAGCGCATCGATGTCGATGATGGGGCCGCGGGCGGTGTTCACCACCACCGCGCCTTTGGGGAGCAGCGCGAGTTCGCGCGCGCCGATCATGCCGTTGGTTTCCGGGGTCAGCGGGGCGTGCAGCGACAGGGTATGGGTTTGCCGCAGCAGCGCCTCCAGGGTCGGCGCGCGCGCGACGCCGATCGCGAGTTCGGCGCCGTTGGGCCGGTAGGGGTCGAAGAAGACCACCCGGTAGCCCAGCGCCTTGGCGCGCAGCGCGGCGGCGGTGCCGATGCGGCCCTGGCCGACGATGCCGAAGGTGAGAGACGTGGTGCGGCGGATCAGCGGGTCGAACACGGCCTTCCAGGGCGCCCCGTCCGGCTGGCGCTGCCAGTCGTGGTGCAGCAGGAGGCCGCGGCGCAGCGCCATGGCCAGGGCGATCGCGTGGTCGGCCACCTCGGTGGTGCCGTAGTCGGGAACGTTGCAGACCGTGACCTGGCGGGCCGCCGCCGCCTTGCGGTCGATCTTGTCGTAGCCCACCCCCATGCGGACCACGCAGCGCAGCCGCGTGAAACGCGCGAGGTCGGGTTCCTGCACCGACTGGCGCAGGATCATCAGCCCGTCCGCGCTGGCGCAGTCGGCGTCCGACAATTCGCTGAGTTCGTGGGTGTCGCGGACCACCACGTTGACGCCGGGGCCGTAGATGCGGCGCTCCACGCTATCGTCGGCGTAGAGTTTTTCCGGGTAGAGGACGGTGAAGCTCATGCGGATCGGGTCCCTGCGGCAATGAACGGAGCGGGAATCGAGTCTGCGCGGCCGCGTCCGCCGGCGCAACCGCCCGCGCGTGTCTTCCGCCGCCGCTCGCCGGGCCCGGTTGCCGCCGGGTCCGGCTTCCCGCAGTGTCGGCCCCCCTGAATCCCTGCGGAGCCATGCGCATGAACGGTGCCGAATCCCTCGTGACCACCCTGCTGGCGGGGGGCATCGATACCTGCTTCGCCAATCCCGGTACCTCGGAAATGCATTTCGTCGCCGCGCTCGACCGCATCCCCGGGATGCGCTGCGTGCTTGGCCTGTTCGAGGGCGTGGTGTCCGGCGCCGCCGACGGCTATGCGCGCATGGCCGGCAAGCCGGCGGCGACCCTGTTCCATTGCGGCCCGGGGCTGGCGAACGCGCTGGCCAACCTGCACAACGCGCGGCGGGCTTCGACGCCGATCGTGAACGTCGTCGGCGACCAGGCGACCTATCATCGCCCGCTGGATGCGCCGCTGACCGCGGATACCGAGGGCTGGGCGCGCGGCGTCTCCGGCTTCGTGCGCACCGCGACCGCGGCGGCGACCGTCGGGCGCGACGCGGCGGTGGCGATCCAGGCGGCGCGCACCGCGCCGGGCCAGATCGCCACCCTGATCCTGCCCGCCGACACCGCCTGGACCGAAGGCGGCGTGGTGGCGGAGGCATTGCCGGTGCCGTCGCGTCCGCGCGCCGATCCGCACGCGGTCGCCGTCGCCGCCGCGGCGCTGCGGCGGCGGGCGCCGACGGTGCTGCTGCTGGGGGGCGACGTGCTGGACGCCGCCGGGCTGGAACTTGCGCATCGGGTGGCCGCCGCCACCGGCGCGTCGCTGATGGCGCTGGGCTCGAACGCGCGGATGGCGCGCGGCCAGGGGCGGGTGGCGGTCAACCGCATCCCCTACCCGGTCGACCAGGCGGTGGCGGCGCTGGCGCCCTTCCGCCACGTGATCCTGGTCGGCGCCCGCCATCCGGTGATTTTCTTCGCCTATCCCAACAAGCCCGGCACGCCGGTCGCCGCCGGCGCCGAGGTTCACGTGCTGACCCGGCCCGAGCAGGACCCACACGACGCGCTGGCGCGGCTGGCCGAGGAACTGGGCGCGCCCCCCGCCCCGGTGCCCGACGCCGGGCGACGGCCGGAGCCGGCGCGCGGCGCGCTGTCGCCGGAAGCCGTCGCCCGCACCCTGGCGGCGCTGCTGCCGGAAGACGCGGTGATCGCCGACGAATCGATCACCTACGGGCGCGGCTTCTTCCCCGGGACCTTCGCCGCCGCGCCGCATGACTGGCTGCAGGTGATGGGCGGCGCCATCGGCGGCGGCCCGCCGATGGCGACCGGCGCCGCGGTGGGCGCGCCGGGACGGCGGGTGATCAACACCCAGGCGGACGGCTCGGCGATGTACACCGTGCAGGCGCTGTGGACCCAGGCGCGCGAGCGGCTCGACGTCACGACGGTGATCTTCGCCAACCACAAATACCAGATCCTGCTCGGCGAACTGGCCAATGTCGGCGCCAATCCGGGACGCACCGCGCTCGACATGCTCGATCTCGGCAACCCGAACCTCGATTGGGTCACCCTGGCGCGCGGGATGGGGGTGGAGGCGGCAAGGACCGACAGCTGCGAGGGCTTCGCCGACCTGCTGGGCGGGTCGTTCAAGCGGCGCGGGCCGTTCCTGATCGAGCTGGCGGTGTAGCGCACCCCCGTTGGCCTTTCCCCCTCTGGCCTTGCCCCGCCCCGCCGCCTAACCTTCGCCGCGTCACAACAGGAGGAACCCGCCATGCCAGGCATGCTGGAAGGCAAAGTCGCCGTCGTCACCGGTTCGGGTGGCGGCATCGGCCGCGAGATCGCGCTCATGATGGCCGCCGCCGGCGCCAAGGTCATCGTCGCCGACATCGGCGCCTCGCTGTCCGGCGAGGGCGGCTCCGCCACCCCCGCGCAGCAGACCAAGCAGCTCATCGAGCAGCGCGGCGGGGCGGCCGAGATCTGCACCGAATCGGTTTCCGAGTGGACCAGCGCGCAGAAGATCGTGCAGGCCGCGCTGGATCATTTCGGCCGCATCGACGTGGTGGTGAACAACGCCGGCATCCTGCGCGACGTGATCTTCCACAAGATGACGCCGGACGACTGGCTGTCGGTGATCGCCGTGCACCTGAACGGCAGCTTCTTCATGAGCCGCGCCGCCGCCGAGCACTACCGCAAGCAGGAGAGCGGCGCCTTCGTGCACATGAGCAGCACCTCCGGCCTGATCGGCAACTTCGGGCAGGCGAATTATTCCGCTGCCAAGCTCGGCATCACCGCGCTGTCGAAATCGATCGCGCTCGACATGAAGCGCTACAACGTGCGCTCCAACTGCATCGCGCCGTTCGCCTGGAGCCGGATGACCAGCTCGATCCCGGCCAACACGCCGGAGCAGCAGGCAAGGGTGGCGAAGATCCAGGCGATGACGCCGGACAAGAACGCGCCGATGGCGGTGTTCCTCGCCTCCGACGCGTCGAAGGACGTGACGGGACAGGTGTTCGGCACGCGGATGAACGAGCTGATCCTGTTCTCCTCGCCGCGGCCGATCCGCATCGTGCACCGCGCGGAGGGCTGGACGCCGGAGAGCATCGCCGAACACGCGCTGCCGGCGCTGAAGGCGGCGTTCATGCCGCTCGACCGCTCGGGCGAGGTGTTCTCCTGGGATCCGTTGTAACCAACAGCGTCGATTGCCCCTCTCCCGCGCGAGCGGGAGAGGGTTTTTTTGTTCCGCGCCGCCTGCGACCGCGGGACGACGCCTGAAGCGCTGGACCTGATGACCGCTCCCACCTCCCTCGCCGCCGCCCTGTTCGCGCCCCGGCGCATCGCCTTGATCGGGGCGTCCGCCGATCCCGCCCGGGTGCCGGCCCGCGCCCAGCGCTACCTGCGCCGGCACGGTTTCACCGGCGATCTGTTCCCGGTCAATCCGCGCGCGGAGACGGTGCAGAACGAG
>JAGWSV010000116.1 GCA_028869315.1 Rhodospirillales bacterium | reverse complement strand
GTGGCCAGCACGGCGACGCCGCGGCCGGCCCGCGCAGCGCGGTCGAGCACCGCCGCCGCCGCCCGTTCCCGCGCCGGCCAGTCGGCCGCCGCCGCCCAGCCGTTGTCGATCACCAGCAGCACCGGCCCGTGCCCCGGCAGCGCGGTTCCGGGATGCAGCACCGGCCCGGCCAGGCCGAGGATCAGCAGGCTCGCCGCCAGCAGCCGCAGGGCCAGCAGCCACCAGGGCGTGCGGGCCGGGGTTTCCTCGGGCGCGATCAGCCCGTGCAGCAGGCGGATCGCCGGGAATGCCTGCCGCCGCGGCGCCGGCGGGGTGACCCGCAGCAGCCACCACAGCAGCGGAAGCACGGCGAAGGCGGCCAGCACGATGGGGGCGGTGAACAGCATGGAGACACTCAGCTCCGGCCGGACGTGCCGGTGGCAAGCGCCGCGTAGAGGGCGAGCAGCGCCGTCTCCGGCGGGTGATCGGTACGATGATGGGCAATGCGGAAGCCGCTCGCGCTGCACATCGCGGCGAGGCGGTGCCGCTGCGCCGCCAGCCGGTCCCGATAGGCGGCCCGCAGGTCCTCGGCGCGGGGCGCGAGGAACGGTTCCTCGCCTTCCAGCCCGTCAAACCGCACGCGGCCCGCGTAGGGCAAGGTCTCCTCCGCCGGGTCGAGCACCTGCAGCAGCGCCCCGCCCGCCGGCAAGGCCGCATAGCGCGCGAGCGCCGCCCCGACCTCGTCGAGCGGGCCGAGGAAGTCGCCGATCAACACCACCCGCGCCAGGCGCGGCACGTCCGCTGGGGCCGGCAGGGCGTGGCCCCTATCATGCCCTGCCGGCCCCGGCGGGGAGGCGGCGAGCAGCGCCAGCGCCAGACGCTCCAGCGCCGCACGGCCGCTGGCGGGCCGCGCGTCGATGCCGGCGAGGACGACCCGTTCGCCCGCGCGCAGCAGCAGGGCGGCGAGCGCCAGCAGCAGCAACGCGGCGCGATGATACTTGGTGGTGGCCGCGGGCGCTCCCGCGTGGGGGGACGCGGGCCACGGCGATGACTGCCAATGCATGCTGGGCGAGGCGTCGGCCCACAGGCAGACGGTTTCCGCCGCCTCCCACTCGGTTTCGCGCACGTGCCAGCCGAGCGGGGCAGGACGGCCCGAGCGCGCTGCCTGGCGCCAGTCGATGCGGGCCACCGGGTCGCCGGGCGCGTAGGGGCGGAACTGCCAGAAACTGTCCCCGGCGCCGACCCGGCGGCGGCCGTGCACGCCCTGCGCCACGGTGGCCGCGACCCGCTCGGCGGCAACCAGCAGCGGCGGCAGCCGGCTGGCGAGCGCGGCGGCGTCCAGGCCGAGGGCGAAGGCGTCGCGACCGGCCGGATCGGCGCGGGCGGACATCAGGGCGCCCCGGCGCACGGGTGCGCGCACGCCCACCGGCGACCTGCGGCCGACGAGAGCCAGCCTGGGCGCCCGCTTCTAGCCAAGACGTTCCACCAATCGATCGATCACCGCCTCGGCGGTGATGCCCTCGGCGCGGGCCGCGAAGCTCACCGCCATGCGGTGGCGCAAGGCCGGGCGCGCCAGCGCGGCGACGTCGTCCAGGCTCGGCGCCAGCCGTCCGTCCAGCAGCGCCCGCGCCCGGCAGGCCAGCATCAGGGCCTGCGCCGCCCGGGGGCCGGGGCCCCAGGCGACGCAGCGGGTCACCATGTCGTCGGCAGCCGTCTCCGGCCGGGCGCCGCGCACCAGCCCGAGGATCGCCGCCAGCACCCGTTCGCCCACCGGCACGAGCCGCAGCAGCCGCTGCGCGTCTTGCAAGGCGGGTGCGTCCAGCACCGGTTCGGGCACCGCCTCGGTCGGGCCGGTGGTGGCCAGCAGCATGGCGCGCTCCGCCGCCGCCTCCGGGTAGCCGACGTCGATCTGCAGCAGGAACCGGTCGAGCTGCGCCTCGGGGAGCGGGTAGGTCCCCTCCTGCTCGATCGGGTTCTGCGTCGCCAGCACGTGAAACGGCTGCGGCAGCGGATGGTCGGTGCCGCCGGCGCTGACCCGCCGCTCCTGCATCGCCTGCAGCAGGGCGGACTGGGTGCGCGGGCTGGCGCGGTTGATCTCGTCGGCCATCAGCAACTGGCAGAACACCGGCCCGGGGACGAAGCGGAACGCCCGGCGGCCTTCGGCGTCGTCCAGCACCTCGCTGCCGATGATGTCGGGCGGCATCAGGTCCGGGGTGAACTGGATGCGCCGCGCCGCCAGGCCCAGCACCACCGCGAGCGTCTCCACCAGGCGGCTCTTGCCCAGGCCCGGCAGCCCCACGAGCAGCGCGTGCCCGCCGGACAGCAGGGTGATCAGGGTCTGGTCCACCACCGCCTCCTGGCCCAGGATCACGCGTCCCACCGCGGTCCGGGCGGCGGCCAGGCGGGCGGCGCAGGCCTCGACCGCGGCCAGGGGGACGGGGGCGGCAGGGTCCGCGAGAGCTCCGGGATCGGCCGACATCATGCACTCCGTTACGTGGACCTTGCTCCGAACGTCATATTGGCACTTTCCGCAGCCGGGGGAGCCTCCCTATATGAGGCCCGGGAACGCGACGCGCGCTGACCAGGCCCCCACTGGAACGCCGGGGCGCGGCGACCGTGCCCGGAACCAGGGGTCGAACGGCCGGAGCGGCACGCTCCTCCGGCCGGGAGTGCAAAGACGAATCCTGCCGGTTCGTCGAGGAGATGCCGAGGTGAGCAACGCGATTTCGTCCGCGGTGGCCGTCGAGCCGGCAAGCGCGGGACACCTGCCAACTGCACTGGCGGATCGGGTCGGACCGACGGCGGAGACCCCGCGGGCGGGACGGCCGCGCCGCGCCCCGGTCGAGTGCGGCGACCTGCCTTTCCTGATCCGCCGCGACGGCACCTGGCTCTATCGCGGCAGCCCGATCGGCCGGAAGGAGCTGGTCTGCCTGTTCGCCTCCGTGCTGCGGCGTGAAGCCGACGGCAGCTTCTGGCTGCAGACCCCGGCGGAACGCGGCCGCATCGAGGTCGAGGACGCGCCGTTCGTCGCCGTCGAGCTGGACTGGACCGGCGAAGACCGCGAACAGGTGTTGTCGTTCCGCACCAATGTGGACGAGGTGATCACCGCGGGAGCGGAGCATCCGATCCGGATCGCGCACGACATGCTGACCTGCGAGCCGACGCCCTACCTGATGGTGCGTCCCGGCGTCGGCGTGCCGGCGGTCGAAGCGCGCATCAGCCGCGCGGTCTATTACGAGCTCGTGGCGCTCGGCGTGCCGCACTATGTCGGCGGCCGCCACATGCTCGGCGTCTGGAGCTGCGGGACGTTCTTCCCGCTGGGCGAGTTGCCGCCCGGCAACGACTGACGGACCGGAGGCGTGAGCCCGGAGGATCTGCGCAGGCGGCTGCTGCGGGTGGTGCAGGCCGAGCGGCCCGGCGCGCTCGTGCGCGGCTCGCTGCCGTTGCCGCCCGCCGCCGCCCCGCCCATCCCGGCCGCCGTGCTCGTGGGCGTGGTGGCGGCGCCGACCCCGGCGATCCTGCTCACCAAGCGAAACGAACACCTGCGCCGCCATGCCGGGCAGGTCAGCTTCCCCGGCGGGCGGATCGACCCGACGGACGCCGACGCGGCCGCCGCGGCGTTGCGCGAGGCACAGGAGGAGGTCGGGATCGAGCCGGGCCAGGTGGAGGTGATGGGAACCCTCGGCGATTTCCTGACCGGCACCGGCTTTCGCATCACCCCCGTGCTCGGCCTGCTGCCCCCTAACCTCGCCTACCGTCCCGCCCCGGACGAGGTGGACACGGTGTTCCACTACCCGCTCGCCGTCGTGCTCGACCCGGAGGCGCCGCGCCAGGAGCGGCAGATCCGCAACGGCGTGGCGCGCGACGTCTGGATCTGGCCGCATCCGGACCACGTGATCTGGGGGGCGACCGCGGCGATCCTGGTGCATCTGGCGCAGCGGCTGCGGGGCGGATAACACGGCACCGCGCCCGGGAAGCAGCCTCGATGCCGCCGCCGGGTCGGTTGCGACACCACTTCTGGCCGCGGACGAACCATGCTGGAGCGCCTGACCGAGATCGGCCTGTTCCTGCTGCCGTTCGCGCTGTTCTTCGCGCTGCGCTTCGCCGCCGCGCGCGGCTGGCCGTCGACGCCGGTGCTGGGCACGGCGGGGGTCGCGCTGGTGCTGCTGCTCGCCGGCCTGGTCTGGTTCGCCCAGGTCAGCCGGCTCGGACGCGACGCGACCTATGTGCCGGCCCGATGGTCGGCCGGGCGGGTGCTGCCGGGGCACGGGCGGGATGGGCCGGAACCAGGCGGGCCGGAACCGGGCGGGCCGGGGCCGGCCCGGCCATGACCGCCGAACCTCCGGCGCTGCGCCTGCCTCCGCCCGCGTTCCTCGCCGAGCCGGCGCTGCGGTCGGTGCTCGCGTCCCTGCCTGACGCGCGGGTGGTCGGCGGCGCGGTGCGCGACACCCTGCTCGGGCTCGCGGTGGCGGATGTCGATCTCGCGACCCCGCGCCGTCCCGAGGAGGTGATCGCCGCGCTGCGTCGGGCCGGCCTGGGCGTTGCCCCGACCGGGCTCGCACACGGCACCGTCACCGCGACCGCCGGCGGGCGCGGCTTCGAGATCACCACCCTGCGCCGCGACGTCGCCACCGACGGGCGCCACGCCGTGGTGGCCTTCACCGACGACTGGCGCGCCGACGCGGCGCGGCGGGACTTCACCTTGAACGCGCTCTCCATGACCCGCGACGGCGCGGTGTTCGACTACTGGGGCGGGCTCGCCGACCTGCAGGCGGGACGGGTGCGCTTCGTCGGCGACCCGGCGGCGCGGCTGGCCGAGGACTATCTGCGGCTGCTGCGCTTCTTCCGCTTCTTCGCCCGGTTCGGCCGCCAGCCGCCGGATCCCGCCACCCGCGCCGCGCTCCGCGCCGCGGTGCCCGGCCTGGCGCGCCTCGCGCCCGAGCGGATCTGGAAAGAGCTTGTCGGGCTGCTCGCCGCCGCCGACCCGCTGCCGGCGATCCGCCTGATGGCGGAGCTCGGCGTGCTCGACGCAGTGCTGCCGGAGGGGGCGGCGCCGGACCGGCTGGCCCGGCTGGCCGAAGCGGGGGCGCCGGCGGACCCGCTGCTGCGCCTCGCCGCGCTGCTGACCGGCGCGGCGCACGCGCTGGCCGAGCGGCTGCGCCTGTCCGCGGCCGAACGCACCAGGCTCTGCGCCCTGCGCGCGCCGCCGGTTCCGCGGCCGGAGGCGGATGACGACGACCTGCGCCGGATGCTCGCCGACCTCGACCCCAGGCTCGACGCGTCGGTGCTTATCGGCCGGGCCTGGCTCGCCGATGACGGCGCGCGGCGCTGGGCGGGGCTGCGCGCGCGGCTCGCCGCGCTGCCGCGCCCGGTGTTTCCGCTCGCCGGGCGCGACGCGCTGAAACTCGGCGTGCCGCCCGGACCGGAGGTGGGCCGGTTGCTCGCCGCCGTGCGGAGCTGGTGGCGCGACGGCGGGTGCAGCGCCGACCGCACCGCCTGCCTGGCCCGGCTGGCGGCGGCAGCGGGCGCCGGCCGCGCCGGGCCGGATGCCCCACCGGTGCCCTGACCGGACGCCCCGCACGGGACGCCCCGCACCGGACTGGGACGCGGGTCGGCTTGCTTGCCAGGCCTCGGCGCCGCCCCGAAGGCCGGGGCGAAGATGAGCCGGATCCGGCCGGGTCGCGGCGAAAACCCCGAGGCCGCGGCACGCCCCTCCTGCCGCCGGATGGTCGCGGGCCGGGTTTCGCGCGACGCCGCGTTCCGGTGCCCCTGGCCCCGCTGCCCGCGATCCCGATCGGCCGCCGCGGCCGGTGTGATCAGGCGCTGCGCCGGCGGTCTTCCGGCGCCACCACCCGGAACCGCCGCCGCCGCGCCTGCGCGCTGGTTTCGGCCGGCAGTTCGAGCGGCAGCAGCGGCGCGCCGCCGGCGGCGGGCTCGACATCCTCCGGCTCCGGCACCGGCAGGTCGTGCTGGCCCAGATAATTGGCGGCGAGGTGGCGGAACATGTAGTCGAGCAGCGAGGAGGCCTGGGCGACCGCCGGGTCCCCCTCCACCGCGCCGCCGGGGCCGAAACGGGTGAGGGTGAAGGCCTCCACGAACTCTGACAGCGGTACGCCATGCTGCAGGCCGAGGCTGACGGCGGTGCAGAAACTGTCCATCAGGCCGCGGAAGGCCGGGCTCTCCTTGTGCAGGGCGACGGAAAGCTCGCCCAGCGTCCCGTCGGCGTATTCGCCGGTGCGCAGATAGAGCTTGTGCCCGCCGACCGCCGCCTTCTGGGTGTATCCGGCACGGCGCGGCGGCAGGTCCCGCCGCCGGCCGGGCGCGGCCGGCTCGGGCGCACGCTCGAACAGCGGTCCAGGCAAAGGAACGGGCTCGGCGACGACGGGGCGGGTGGGCAGCGCGTCCACCAGCGGGGCGAGGGCGTCGTGCATCGCCACATGCGCGGCGACATCGAAGGCAGGGAACGGGCTGGCGCCGGCGAGCAGGGCGGCGACCGCGGCTTCGGCATCGCGCCCATGCGCGGCGAGCCAGGCGCGCGCGGCCCGGGTGAGCCCGCCGCCCGACGCCAGCGGCGAGAAAGCGGGGGCGATGCCGCCCGTCTCCACCCCCAGCAGCGCCTCCGCCGGGCCGGGCG
>JAGWSV010000115.1 GCA_028869315.1 Rhodospirillales bacterium | reverse complement strand
CACGCCGGCTTCCGACAGCAGCGAATTGAAGATCTCGATCTTCGCCTGGTCGGGGGAGATGTTGTTCAGCGGCACGTATTCGTGCTGGTTCTGCTGGTCGATCAGCACCGCGTGGCGCTGGCTGAACGTGCCGCGCTGGCAATCCTCGCCCGACAGCCGCACCCGGTGGCCTTCGGCCAGCAACGTGCCGAAGGCCAGCGCCTCGCCGGTGGCCCAGTCGATGCCCTGGCCGGTCTCGATCATCGTCCGCTTGGCGTCCAGCTGGCGGGCGATCTTCGGGTTCACCGCAAAGCCCTCCGGCACCTGCGCCAGGGTCAGCCCGACCTGGCGCAGCATGGCGGGATCGACTCCGGTCGCTTCCTGCGTGCGCTCGGTGTCGTCGTCCGGCTGCGACAGCCCGGCCCAGCGGCCTTCCAGCCAGTCCGCCTTGTTGGGCTTGTAGGATTTCGCCGCGGCGTTGGCCTCGTCCAATGTCGTGGCCAGGCTGTCCCACATCGCCTTGGCCTCCGCTTCCGCCACCACGCCCTCGGCGGCGAGGCGTTCGGCGTACAGGGTGCGGGTGGTCTTCAGCGCGCCGATGGCGCGGTACATGGTCGGCTGGGTGAACGCCGGCTCGTCGGTTTCGTTATGGCCGTGGCGGCGGTAGCAGACGATATCCAGCACGATGTCGCAGCCGAAGGTCATGCGGAACTCGGCCGCCATGCGGGCGCAGAACACCACCGCTTCCGGATCGTCGCCGTTCACGTGCAGGATCGGCGCCTGGATCGATTTCGCCACGTCGGTGCAATAGAGCCCCGAAAAGGCGTGCGCCGGGACCGTGGTGAAGCCGATCTGGTTGTTCACCACCACATGCACCGTGCCACCGGTGCGGTAGCCGATCAACTGGCTCATCGCCAGTGTTTCGTACACCAGTCCCTGGCCGGCGAAGGCGGCGTCGCCGTGCATCAGGATCGCCATGACCGAGCGGCGGCCCTTGGTGTCCCCGGCCTCGTCCTGGCGCGCGCGGACCTTGCCGACCACCACCGGATCGACGGCTTCCAGGTGCGAGGGGTTGGGCTGCAACGAAAGATGAACGCTGTGCCCGCCGATCTCGATGTCGGTCGAGGTGCCCAGGTGGTATTTCACGTCGCCGGAGCCCTGCACCGAATCCGGCTTGAAGCTCTCGCCGCCGAATTCGGAGAACAGCGCCGTCAGCGGCTTCTTGACGATGTTGACCAAAGTGTTCAGCCGGCCGCGGTGCGGCATGCCGATGGCAACCTCGTTCACGCCCTGTTCCGCAACGGTGGCGATGATTGCGTGCAGGGCAGGAATGGTGACTTCGCCGCCTTCCAATCCGAAGCGCTTGGTCGTGACGTAGCGGCGCTGGCAGAACGCCTCGAACCCTTCGGCTTCGGTAAGCTGCTGCAGGACGGTCCGCTTGGCATCCGCGTCAAACGCGCTCGTCCACGGCGCGCCTTCCACGCGGCGCTGGATCCAGGCCTTCTGGTCTGGATCCTGGATGTGCATGAATTCGACGCCGATATGGCCGCAATAGGTGGAGCGCAGGATCTCCATGATCTCGCGCAGGGTGGCCCGTTCGCGTCCCAGCACGTTGTCGATGAAGATCGGCCGGTCGAGATCGGCGTCGGTGAACCCGTAGGTGGCCGGATCGAGCTCCGGGTGCCGCTTCGGCACCGTCAGGCCGAGCGGGTCGAGCTGCGCTTCCAGATGCCCGCGCACCCGGTAGCTGCGGATCAGCATCAAGGCACGGAGCGAAGGGATAACGGCGTCGCTGGGCTGCTCGCCGGCCGCCGGCGGCGGAGCTTTGGCGGGCGCGATGGCGGCCGGACGCGGCGCCCAGGAGGCGCCGGTCGCATCCTCCAGCGCCGAGCGGGAGTCGTCGTTCAGGGCGGCGAATAAATCGGCGAAACTGGGATCGACGGAATCCGGATCGGCGGCCCAGCGAGCATAGAGTTCGCCCAGGAATGCCGCGTTCGCGCCGGTAAAGGCCGAGGCGAGGATGTCAACGCCAGCCATCGGGTCGTCTCCGTGATGCCGTGGGCCTCATAGAGCAGCCCGCGCGGCACCGGGACCCACTTTCAGGCCCGAGCGGGGTTGCTCCGTCCGCATGTCGCGCGGCCTGTCCGGCCGCCGCCATACGCAATGCGCCGGGAGCGGTCGCTCTCGGCGCAACGGCGCTGATCAGGACGGACGGCCGGGAACCAACGGTCGGAGCCCGCCCCCACTTGCGGCGAGGCGCCCGGCATTTCAAGCCGAAAACCACCGTGGCGTGTTGCCCGACCAGTGTTTCATGTTTCCGAAAGGCAGGGGCGGTACCCTGCGGCGGGCCGGCTTCGGGCAGCCGGTCGGAGTGGGCGGCGGAACGTTCCTCCATGCGTCAAAGTGGCGAAGCGGGGATCGACGGCGCCCGGGCCCTCAACCAAATGCACATGGAGCTCACCCGCGCGGCATCGGGGCCCCGATCGCCGTGCGGGCGGGTTGTCCGGTCCGCCGTGCGCCGCCGGCCACGCGAACCGCGCCGGGGGCGGGGGCTCCGGCGCGTTCTGCGCATCACGTCCGGGCCTCCGATCGGGGAGGCGAGGGGAGCCGGGCGGCAGCGAGCTGGGTCGTCACGCGCGGCCGGCCGGGCGGCGTTTCAAGCGACGGCCGCCCGGCCGATGACGCCGGCCAGGGATGGCGTTGTCGTGTCCTGACCCTGACGTTTGCTGCCCTTCGCAGCGAAGGTCATCGATCAGCAGGCCCCTGAAAACAAAGGGCTCGTGTGCCCCCCGCAAAGCGGGGGGACACACGCCAGAGTCGGCCCTAGCCTTGGGTGGGGTCCGCCGGCGGTTCGGTGGGCGGCTGCGGAGGTTGCCGCCGCTCCGCCATGAACTGGTCGAACTCCGCCTTGTCCTTGGCAAAGCGTAGGCGCTCCAGGAAGGTCGCGAATTCCTTCTGCTCTTCCTCGAGCCGGCGCAAGGTGTCGGCACGGTATTCGTCGAAGGCGCGGTTGCCGCTGGCCGGCGCCGTGTTCGCGGTGCCGCAGCAGAAGCCCCAGCCGGCCCAGGGCGGACTCCAGCGCTCGCCGTCGGTGCTGGAATCGGGGCCCTGCGCCATGGCCCAGCGGCGGTAACGTCTGCATCCCATCGATCGTCTCCCAAGTCCGAGCAGCAACAGGGCGAGCCCGATCGGCCACCAGACGAGGAAGCCGAGTATGCTCGCCACGATCCAGAATGGCCCGCCGCGTGTGATGCGGTGCAGGCGGTGCCATGCCCATGAGCCGACCCAGGGAGGGCCGAAACTGGGGGGGCCGAAACCGGGGCCGGGCGGGCCGGGCCGCATGGGCGGGGTCCAACCCGCGCGCGGGTCCGCGTAGTGATTGGCAGTGGTCATCATCATAGGCCTTATGTAAATGTAAGGCACATTCACATTTAGGCGGAGGCCCACGAGGTGTCAAGCAGATCCCGGCGGCTGGCAGTCGATTGCGACCGGGCGATCAGCTCTCCTTGGCCGGTGGCGGACCGCCGGCGAGCCCGAGACCTCGCAGGTAGAGCAGCACGCCCGCTTCCAGGAGGTCCTCGGGTGCCATCGGCAAGGACCGGCGGGCCCGGTCGGGACGGCAGAACAGGGAGGCGATCCCGTGCGATAGCGCCCAGACATGCAGCGCCATCATCAGCGACGGCGGTCGGTTTTCGGGCGGCAGGAACGCGGTGATGCGCTCGGCGGCCTGGCGCAGCAGGCCGAAGGCGCGGTCGGAGGCGGTGGCGAGGGGCGGGTGGTCCTCGGCGGCGATGCGGGTTTCGAACATCGCCGCGTAATAGGCAGGCTCGCTACGGGCGAAGGCGAGATAGGCGCGGCCGAGGGTTTCGAAGGCGCTGACCGGGTCCGGGCGCCCGTCCCGCCAGGCGCTCGCGAGCGCGGCTTCCAGCCGCTCGAACCCGCGCAGGGCGACCTCGGCAAGCAGGGCGTCGGCGTCGCGGAAATGCCGGTACGGTGCACCCGGGCTCACGCCGGCGCGGCGCGCCGCTTCGGCGACGGTGAAGGCGGAGGGGCCCTTCTCGGCGATCAGGGCGAGCGTGGCTTCAACCAGGGCCTCGCGCAGGTTGCCGTGGTGGTAACCGCGCCGTTCGAAAGCTCCGCCATGCCGGGACCAGGTCATGGTACGGCTTTATATGGCGCAGGCCTCCTGCGAAAGCCGGAAGCGTCTTGCTGACGCTTGTTCGTCGCATCGAGGTATCGGCCTCATCGCCTTAGGCACCCTACCGTCGGCCGTTGTCGGGGGTAGGAGTCCGCGATATCGACGGCAATGCCCGGCGAGTCGAGACGGATCGTTCCCTAGGTGATCACGCGGGTCAGCAGCTCGACCCCGGGCCGCCGGTGATGGATCACCGCCCGCCGCCGTGCGCGCACCACGAGATAGTGCTGGATCGACGGTACCCGGAAATACTCTGCCAGCTTTTCGCCAACGTCGATCGCCTGGGTTGCGGGTGAGAGGACCTCCAAGACGATCACCGGTGTGGTGGCGGCGATCGCGTCGGGCGGCAGCCGAGGCCCGCAATTGACGACCGCATCGGGTTCGAAATCCGTGTCCTGGTCGATCTCGACGGGGATGCCGTCGGGCAGCGCCTCGCGGCGGAGGCCACCGGTGCGGATCGCGCGGTCCAGCGCCGCCCAGACGCGGCTCGTGATGCACGCATGCGTGGCCCGTTCGGGTGACATCGCGACCGGTCGGCCGCCCACCCGCTCGTAGCGGCGTGGCTGGGCCTCGGACCAGCGGCGGAACTCGGTGCGGGTCAGGGTTGGGGCCATGATGACGGGACAGCCGATGACATTACCGCAGCAACTCCACCATCGTCGACCCCAGCGCCGCCGGGCTTTCGGACACGCGGATCCCTGCCGTACGCATCGCGTCCATCTTTGCCGCCGCGGTGTCGCGTCCGCCGCTGATCACGGCGCCGGCATGGCCCATGCGCCGCCCCGGCGGGGCGGTGGCGCCGGCGATGAAGCCGACCGTCGGCTTCTTCACCTTCTCGCGGGCCAGGAACTCGGCCGCCTCGATCTCGCTCTGCCCGCCGATCTCGCCGATCATGACGATCGCCTCGGT
>JAGWSV010000114.1 GCA_028869315.1 Rhodospirillales bacterium | reverse complement strand
GGCTCAGCCGGCGCAAGGAAACCGGCCTCGCGGCACCATGCCGGCCGGCGCTACCAGAGCGTGACGACCGTGCGCACGCCGAACACCGCCTCGTCGGCGATGCGCCGCGGCGGGTTCGACGGGTTCTCGATGCCGCCGCCCGGGTTGAAGACGTACTGGAAATCCGGCTGCACCTGCCACCAGGGGGCGAGCTGCACCTGGTAGGTCAGCTCCAGGAACGTTTCGGTACCGCGAACCGGGTAGGGCGTGCCGGTGAAGGCGGCGGTGGCGCGGTCCAGCGAAGCGGCATCCCCGCTCACCTTGGCGACGCCGAAGCCGATGCCGAACGTGTCGTCGTCGCGGCCCGGCAACGGGTCCGTCACCGTCAGGCCGCCATTGGCGCTGAACGAGATCAGGTTGCGATCGGGCGGCGCGCCCATCACCCGCAGGAACAGGCTGACCGCGCGCGCGCTTTGCGGGCCCGGGCGCCAGACCGTCTGGTCGGCCACCGCGTAGAGGCTGAAATTGCCCCGGTGCATGCGCGCGACGCCGCTGGAGGCCGGGTCGGCGAGCGACCGCCCCGTCGTGTCCAGGCGCTGGTCGGGGAACGTGGCGGAATCGTACCAGACACCCAGCTTGTAGGTGCCCGGCAGGCCGCGCGGCGGCGGCGCGCCGGGCCGCGCCCGGTTCACCGCGTATTGCAGCTCGGCGATCCACAGCGCCCCGGTGTTCAGGCTGAACGCCGCCCCGTCGGCTTCCGCGCCGCGAAGCTGGGAATCGGTGGCGAACGGGCCGCCGGACGGGTTGTCGTCGAACACGCCGGCCAGCACGGTGAGCGCCGGGGTCGGACGGACGCGCAGCCGCACGCCGAGCGAGGACAGCGGGTAGGCCGGACCGCCGGCGTAAAGATCGGCCGAAGGCACCATCGGCCAGCCCATCATCGTGTTGACGAACAGGCCGGAGCCCCGGCTGGTCATGAACTCCTCGTCGAGGCTCTGCTGGCCGAGCTTGATGTCCAGCCTTCCGTGCAGGAAGGCCTGCTGGTACCACAGCTCCCACAGCCGCGACGTGGGCGCCGCCTCGATCCCGCTGATCGTCTGGAGGTTGTCGAGGTTGTCGGCGCTCAGGCTGCGGCCGTGGATCTGCAGCGCGCTCACGGTGAACGTGCCGCCCGCCCAGCCGAAGGCTTTCCGGGTGTCGAGACCCAGGTTCATCTGGGTCAGCCCGTCATAGTCGGCACCCCGATGGACCCCGCCGGAGACGTTGGCGAACACCTCGCTGGTTTCCTGCAGGCCAAGCGTGATGCCCTGCCGCGCCAGCCACGGGCGCAGCCCGCCCGCGTCGCCGAGCAGGGCGCTGCGCTGCCACAGCCCGCCCGGATCGGGCGCCGGGGACGTGCCCTCGGCCGCAGCGGGCGGCGGGGCGCCCTGTGCCGCGGCACCCGCCACCGAAACGGCGAGCACGGCGCCAGTCAGCGCCGGGAGCAGGCAATCACGACACCACATGGGCCCTCCATCTTTCGTCGCGCATCACAGAGCCTGGTTGGCGTCCGCGACCGACACGATAGCAGGATCGGCACCTGAGGCATCGTCGGCAAACACGTGGGCCAGCACGCCGACAAAGATGCCGATCAAAACAAAATCTCAGGCCCGTTCGACACCGCCGATCGATTCGATAGGTGTCGAACGGACCCTGAGACCGCCGCGGGCGGCTGGACCAGGGAAATGATATGTTATAACGTCCGCGCTCCCGGGCCGCCACCGGTGCCCTGCCTTGCCGGACAACGCCATGCCGAAACGCCTCCTCCTGTCCGCGCTCGCGGTCCTGCTCGCCGCGCCGGCCGGCCTGGCCGCCGGCCCGGTCCGCATCGTCGCGGCGGAGAATTTCTACGGCGACGTCGCGCGCCAGATCGGCGGGGCGGATGTCGCCGTGACCAGCATCCTGCGCAATCCCGACCAGGACCCGCATCTGTTCGAGGTCAGCCCCTCGGTGGCACGCGCGGTCGCAACGGCGCGCATCGTGATCTCCAACGGCATCGGCTACGATCCGTGGATGCGGAGCCTGCTCGCCGCCAACCGGGCCGCCAACCGGGCCGCCCACCGGCAGAGCCTCGTCGTCGCCGACCTGGTGGGGCGCAAGCCCGGGGACAATCCGCATATCTGGTACGACCCGGCCACCATGCCGGCCCTGGCGCGCGCGCTGACCCGGCTGCTGGTCCGCGCGGATCCGGCCCACGCTGCCGGCTACCGGCGCCGGCGCGCGCGGTTCCTCGCCTCCCTGCAGCCGTTGCAGGCCAGGATCGCAGCCTTGCGCCGCCGCCTCGCGGGCACGCCGGTCACCGCGACGGAGCCGATCTTCGGGGAGATGTTCGCCGCGCTCGGCCTGAGGGTGCGCAACGCCGGCTTCCAGCTCGCGTTGATGAACAACACCGAGCCCGGCGCCGCGGAGGTTGCCGCGTTCGAGACCGACCTGCGGATGCATCGGGTCAGGCTGCTGGTCTACAACAGCCAGGCGACCGACCCGATCGCGCGACGGATGGCGCGGATCGCGCGGGCCGCGCATGTCCCGGTGGTCGGCGCCACCGAGACGGAGCCGCCCGGCGAGAGCTACCAGGGCTGGATGCTGCGCGAACTGGAGGCCGTCGCGCACGCGCTGCCGCCGCCGGCGCCATGATCCGCCGGGCGGCGGGCCGGCCCGGCCGCCGCCGCGTCCGGTCGGCCGGGCGCCGCACGGTTGCCAGGCACCGTACGGCTCGCCGGCCACCGCCGCTCAACCATACCCTCGCGAAGCCCCGGCATCCGCCTCCGGCCCGCCTGCCGCGCGCCGCTGCCGCTCGGCGAGCAGCAGCGCGAAGATCGCCGGGTCGTCGCGAAGATAGCGCCGGGCCAGCCGCCGCGGCTCCTGTCCCAGCCGGTGCAGCCATTCCAGGCCCGCGTGCTGCATCCAGCCGGGCGCCCGCCGCGCGCGCCCGGCCAGGAAGTCGATCGCCGCGCCGACGCAAAGGCCGAGCCCGGTGGCTGCGCCGCGCGCCGCGATGGCGGCGGCCAGCCGTTCCTGCTGCGGCGCGCCGACCGCCAGCAGCACGAACCGGGCCGGATGCGCCTCCACGAACCGCACCACGGCGGCGAGCGCCGCCTTGTCCTGCGCGAAGCCGCGCGGCGGGTTGCAATGCGCCGGCGCGGCGATCCCGGTCCGCCGGCACAACGGCTCCAGCCACGGCGCCGGCAGGCCGATCAGGGTGATCCGCTCGCCCGGCGGCAGCGCCGCGAGCACCG
>JAGWSV010000113.1 GCA_028869315.1 Rhodospirillales bacterium | reverse complement strand
GCATGCGCTACAGCGAGGCGGTGTCGGTGGACGAGGCCGGGCGGCCGATCGCCGATCTGAGCCGGGTGAGCGACATCGAGCCGGAGGACCGCGTCGCGGGCGATGCGCCAGGGCCGGGCGGCTAACCCCGTTCGGACCGCCGGCCGCGCGACGCCGACCGTGATCGGTTCCATTCATAGGGTGATGGATATTCCCTCCATGCAGCCCATCTTCGAAACCAACCGTCTCCTGGTTTGTCCGCGCACCCTGATGGACACCGGTGCGTGCATGGCCATGGACGGCGACCCTGAGGTGACGCGGTTCGTGACCGGGCCTTGGTCGAATCCGGTGGCGCACCGCGCCTTCATCGAACAGCGCACCCGTGGCCCGTACCCGCCCGGGCAGGGGTACTGGACCGTTCGCCATCGCGGCGACGCGGGCTCGTTCATTGGCTGGGTGTTGTTGATTCCGGCGGATACGATCGGACCCGAGGTCGAAATCGGATGGCGGTTGCGCCGATCGGCATGGGGGCGCGGGTTCGCCACGGAGGCGGCCAGGCTTCTCATTGTTCACGCCTTCACGACCTTGAACCTGCCGGAGGTGATCGCCGAAATCGATCCTGACAACGCCGGATCGCTGAGGGTGGCCGAAAAGCTCGGCCTGCGACCAAGCGGCGTCGTGCAGCGCCATGGCAGGCCCGCCCTGCGCTGCACGCTGATGGCTCGGGAATACGAGACCATGCAACACTGCGCCCATGGCGCAGGCGCGGCGCGTGAGACCGGTTGACGTTCACGCCTGCCGCCGCCCACGCCGCGGAGGAAAATCAGATGCAGTTCGGCGTCCATCTCCCCCATATCGGCCGCAAGGCCTCCCCGCAGCTGATCCGGCGGGCGGCGGAACAGGCGGAGGCGCTCGGCTTCGACGACGTCTGGGTCAGCGAACACATCATCGTCCCGCGCGGCGCCGCGTATCCGCCTTCGCCGGCGTTCTACGACCCGGTGCTCACCCTGACCTGGGCCGCCGCCTGCACGAAGCGGGTCCGGCTCGGCACCTCGGTGCTGGTGTTGCCGATGCGCCACCCGCTGCCGCTCGCGAAGGAGCTCGGCACCCTGCAGAACCTCTCGGAAGGCCGCGTGATCCTCGGCGCCGGCGTGGGCTGGATGGAAGCCGAGTTCGCTGCCCTCGGCGCCAAATTCCACGAGCGCGGCAAGCGCATGGACGAAGGGCTGGCGCTGATGCGCGCGGTCTGGACCCAGGACCCGGTAAGCTTCCCGACCCGGCATATCGAGGCGCTGGTCGAGGACATGCGCATGCAGCCGCTGCCCTGCGCGCCGATCCCGGTCTGGATCGGCGGCGCCTCGGACCCGGCGCTGGCGCGCGCCGCCCGCCACGACGGCTGGCACGGCAGCCGCGTCACCCCGGAGAACGCCGGCCCGCTGGTGGCCCGGCTGCGCGCGCTGCGTCCCGATCCGGCCTTCACCCTCTCGCTGCGCACGCGCTGGGACGGCGCCGACGAGCCGGCCATGGCGGCCGCCTTCGCGGCGTACGCGCGGGCCGGCGTGCAGCACCTGCTGGTCGAGCCGCAGGAGCGGGACGCCGATGCCTGGCTGCGCGCCGTCGAGCGCATCGCCCGGCTCCGACCCGCATGATGCGCATTCTGGTCATCAATCCGAACCGGTCGGAGGCGTGCGGCGCCGGCATCGCCGCCGCGATTTCCCCCTTCGCGCGCCCGGGCGGGACGCTGCTGGACGTGGTGTCGCTGCCGGACGGGCCGCCGGCGATCTATTCCTGGGCCGATTGGCACGCCGCGGTGGGACCGATCCTGCGCCGCATCGCGGCCGATCCGGCGGATGCCTACATCATCGCCTGCGCCTCCGACCCCGGGATCGAGGCGGCCCGCGCGGCCACCGCCGCCCCGGTCTTCGGCATCTTCCGCGCCGCCGTCGCCGCTGCGGTGGCGCGGGCCGAGCGCTTCGGCATCCTGGCGATCGTCGAGGCGTCCAAGGCGCGGCATCGCGCCGCGCTGCGCGCCATGGGGCTGGAGACGCGGCTGGCCGCGACCGAGGCGCTGAACGTCTCGATGGACCGCCTGCTCGATCCCACCGCCGCGCGGGCCGCACTGGTCGCCGCCGCCCGCGCCTGCGCCGCGGGCGGAGCCGAGACGATCATCCTCGGCTGCACCGGCATGGCGCACCATCGCCGGGCGGTGGAGGATGCCGCCGGCGTGCCGGTCATCGAGCCCTGCCAGCAGGCTGCCGCCCTGGCACTGGCGGCGCTGGAAGGCGGGCCGGTCTCCCGGCAGGGAGGCGGCGCCGCGTGATCGCGGATGCGCCGGCGGGTCGTTTCCCGGCTTTTCTGGCAGACTGAGACACGACCTGCCGGAGACGTCGGTTGACAAACCGGCCCGCCGGCCCCTTCCGTGCCGGCCCCATGCTACGCGGCATCCTCACGGTTGGCGGCTGGACCCTGGTGAGCCGCGTCCTCGGCTTCGCCCGGGACATGCTGATCGCCGCCCGGCTGGGGGCGGGGCCGGTCGCCGATGCGTTCTTCGTCGCCCTGCGCCTGCCCAACCTGTTCCGCCGGCTGTTCGGCGAAGGGGCATTCAACGCCGCCTTCGTCCCCAGCTTCAGCGGCGTGCTCGCCGCCGAGGGGCCGGAGACGGCGCGGGACTTCGCCGAGCAGGCCTTTGCCGGGATGATCCTGATCCTCGGCCTGCTGACGATCGCCGGCGAGGTCTTCATGCCGCAGGTGATGCTCGGCCTGGCCCCCGGGTTTGCCGCGATCCCGGCGAAATTCGCCCTCGCCGTGACCCTCTCGCGGCTGACCTTTCCCTATCTGCTGCTCATCTGCCTGGCGGCGCTGGTGTCGGGGATGCTGAACGGGCTCGACCGATTCACCGCCGCGTCGGCCAGCTACGTGCTGTTCAACGTCGTGACGATCGCCGCGCTGCTGTGGCTGACGCCCTACATGGCGAGTGCCGGGCACGCGTTGGCGGTGGGGGTCGCGGCGTCCGGCGTGGCCCAGCTGGGCGTGCTGCTGGTGGCGGTACGACGGGTGGGCATGGGGCTGCGCCTGCGCCGGCCAAGACTGACGCCGCAGATGCGCACCCTGATGCGGCGGATGGCGCCGGGGCTGGTCGGCGCGGGGGTGACGCAACTCAACCTTGCCGTCGATGTCATCATCGCCAGCCTGCTGCCGGCGGGCACGGTTTCGGTGCTCTATTACGCCGACCGGGTGCAGCAACTGCCGCTCGGCGTCATCGGCACTGCGGTGGGCACGGCGATGCTGCCGCTGCTGTCGCGCCAGGTGCGAACGGGAGAGGTGCAGGCGGCCGAGGACACCCAGAACCGGGCGATCGAATACGCGCTGTTCCTGACCCTGCCGGCCGCCTTGGCGCTGATGGTGGCGGCCGGGCCGATCGTCGGCGTGCTGTTCGGCCGTGGGCGGTTCGGGCATGCCGACGTCGTGTTGTCGGCGCATGCGCTGTCCGCCTACGCGCTCGGCCTGCCCGCGTTCGTGCTGGTGAAAGTGCTGGCGCCGGGGTTCTTCGCCCGTGGCGACACCGCGACGCCGGTGAAGATCGGGGTGGGGGCGGTGGTGCTGAACCTGGCACTGAACATCGCCTTCATGCGGCCGCTGCAGCAGATGGGGCCGGCGTTGGCGACCAGCCTCGCGGCGATGGTGAACCTCGCCTGCCTCGGCATCGTGCTCGCGCGGCGCGGGCATCTGCGCTTCGATGCCGCGCTGCGCCGGCGCGCCCCCCGGATGCTGCTGGCTGCGGTGGCGATGGCGGCGGTGCTGCTCGGGACCCGGCACATGCTGGCCGGCGCGCTGGCGGAGCGCGGCATGGTGCGCTGGCTGGGACTGTGCGCCCTGGTGGCTGCCGGCGCCGCCAGCTACTTCGCGGCGCTGCCGTTGACCGGTGCGTATGGCGCGCGCCAGGCGCTGGGCCTGCTCGCCCGCCGGCGCTTGCGCCCCGCCGGGGGATCGGCCATCACCCCCGGCACCGAAACCTGACCGCACCCACAATCGATCGCATCGTCATGGCTCGCATCTTCTCCGGCATCCAGCCCTCTGGCATTCCGACCCTGGGCAACTATCTCGGCGCCATCCGCAACTGGGTGACGCTGCAGGACGAGCACGAGTGCCTCTGGTGCGTCGTCGATCTGCACGCGATCACGGTCTGGCAGGACCCGGCGGCGCTGGCGCGGCAGACGCGGGAGATGGCGGCGGTGCTGCTGGCCTGCGGGCTCGATCCGGTGCGGCAGATCCTGTTCGTGCAGTCGCATGTGCGCGCGCACGCGCAACTGGCCTGGATCCTGAACTGCGTCGCCCGCCTCGGCTGGCTCAACCGCATGACCCAGTTCAAGGACAAGGCGGGCAAGGACCGGGAAGCGGCCTCGGCCGGGCTTTTCGTCTATCCCAACCTGATGGCCGCCGACATCCTGGCGTACCACGCAACGAAAGTGCCGGTGGGGGACGATCAGCGCCAGCACCTGGAACTCGCCAACGACATCGCGCAGAAGTTCAACCACGACTACGGCGCGGCGTTCTTCCCGCCGATCGAGCCGCTGATCCTGGGCCCCGCGGCGCGGGTGATGAGCCTGCGCGACGGCACCAGGAAGATGTCGAAATCCGATCCTTCGGATCAGAGCCGGATCAACCTGAACGACGATCCCGACACGATCGCGCTGAAGATCCGCCGCGCCAAGACCGACCCCGACCCGCTGCCGGAAAGCCCGGAAGGGCTGGCCAACCGGCCGGAAGCGCGCAACCTGGTCGGCATCTACGCCGCCCTGTCCGGCATCACGCCCGCCGCGGTTCTGGCCGAGCACGCCGGCAAAGGGTTCGGCGCCTTCAAGCCGCTGCTGGCGGACCTGCTGGTGAGCGCGCTGACCCCGATCGCGCGGGAGACCGACCGGCTGCTCGCCGACCCGGCGGAGATCGACGCGACGTTGCGCGCCGGGGCCGCGCGGGCGGCCTCGGTCGCGGATCCGATCCTGGCGGAGGCGGAGCGGTTGGTGGGCTTTCTGCCGCCGCGCTGAAGCAGGGGCCGAGGAGGCCGCCCATAGCGGACGCGGGACCGCCGGGTTCCGCCGACGATCGTCCGGTTGCGCAGGGCGGACCGGAGCCGGCCCGCGCGACCGCTCGCGCCGCCACCGCGCGCCGTCTCGTCCCCGGCGTGCCCCGGTTGGGGCCGCCCCCGATATCTACCCCTGGCCAGCGCGGCCGTCCGGCCCCATCTTGCGGCCATGTCCGCCACCGCCTTGCGCGCCCCGCCGCCGGTCCTGTTCATTCCCGCCAAGCAGCCCGCACGGCCGCGCACCAACCGGCTGCGCGTGGTGTCCGACTACGAGCCCGCCGGCGACCAGCCGGCCGCCATCGCCGAGCTGGTCCGCGGGGTCGAAACCGGCGAGCGCGACCAGGTGCTGCTCGGCGTCACCGGCTCGGGCAAGACCTTCACCATGGCCAAGGTGATCGAGGCGGTGCAGAAGCCGACCCTGATCCTGGCGCCGAACAAGACCCTGGCCGCCCAGCTCTACGCCGAGATGAAGAGCTTCTTCCCCGGTAACGCGGTGGAATACTTCGTTTCCTACTATGACTACTATCAGCCGGAGGCGTACGTCCCCCGCACCGACACCTACATAGAAAAAGACGCGCAGATCAACGAGCAGATCGACCGGATGCGCCACGCCGCCACCCAGGCGCTGCTGGAGCGCAACGACGTGGTGATCGTCGCTTCGGTGTCCTGCATCTACGGCATCGGCTCGGTCGAATCCTATGCGCGCATGGTGGTGAAGCTGGAACAGGGCGGCCGGATCGACCGCGACAAGCTGGCCAAGGCGCTGGTGGAGCTGCAGTACCGCCGCAACGACGCCGCCTTCCAGCGCGGCACGTTCCGGCTGCGCGGCGAGATCGTCGATATCTTCCCGTCCCATTACGAGGACCGCGCCTGGCGGGTCAGCCTGTTCGGCGACGAGATCGAATCCATCCACGAATTCGATCCGCTGACCGGAGAGGCGACCGCCACGCTGCCGCAGATCGCGGTCTACGCCAACAGCCACTACATCACGCCGCGTCCGACCCTGGCGCAAGCGGTGGTGGACATCAAACGCGAGCTGAAGGTCCGGCTGGAGGAGCTGGCGGCGCAGGGCAAGCTGCTGGAGGTGGAACGCCTGCAGCAGCGCAGCACCTTCGATATCGAAATGATGGAGACCACCGGCTCCTGCAAAGGAATTGAGAACTATTCGCGCTACCTGACCGGCCGCAACCCCGGCGAGCCGCCGCCCACCCTGTTCGAGTACCTGCCGGAAGACGCCCTTCTGATCGTCGACGAAAGCCACGTCACCGTGCCGCAGATCGGCGGCATGTATCGCGGCGACTTCAACCGCAAGTCGGTGCTGGCCGATTTCGGCTTCCGCCTGCCGTCCTGCGTCGACAACCGCCCGCTCAAGTTCGAGGAGTGGGAAACCTATCGTCCGCAGACGGTGTTCGTCTCCGCCACGCCGGGCCCGTGGGAGCTGGAACGCACCGGCGGGGCGTTCGCCGAACAGGTCATCCGTCCCACCGGGCTGGTCGATCCGGTGGTCGAGGTCCGCCCGGTGGAGCACCAGGTCGACGACCTGCTGGCGGAATGCCGCAGCGTCACCGCGCGCGGCGGGCGGGTGCTGGTGACCACGCTGACCAAGCGGATGGCGGAGGACCTGACCGAGTACCTCACCGAACACGGGGTGAAGGTCCGCTACCTGCATTCCGACATCGACACGTTGGAACGGATCGACATCATCCGCGACCTGCGCCTCGGCGTGATCGACGTGCTGGTCGGCATCAACCTGCTGCGCGAGGGGCTCGACATTCCCGAATGCATGCTGGTCGCCATCCTGGATGCCGACAAGGAGGGTTTCCTGCGCTCCGAGACCAGCCTGATCCAGACCATCGGCCGCGCCGCCCGCAACGTGGAGGGGCGGGTGATCCTGTACGCCGACGTGATGACCCGCAGCCTGCGCCGTGCGATCGAGGAGACCGACCGTCGCCGGACCAAGCAGACCGAATGGAACGCGGCGCACGGGATCACCCCGCAATCGATCAGGAAGCAGATCGGCAACGTGCTCGCCTCGGTGTTCGAGCAGGACTACGTGACGGTGGCGCCGCT
This sequence comes from Rhodospirillales bacterium, assembly GCA_028869315.1. GTDB lineage: Bacteria > Pseudomonadota > Alphaproteobacteria > Acetobacterales > Acetobacteraceae > JAJZVS01. The sequence goes on along the minus strand of JAGWSV010000113.1, from coordinate 8,460 downwards.
CAAGGACGCGGCGCCGGCGGAGTTTGTCGGCAAGGACCTGAAATCCACCATCGCCGAGCTGGAAAAGCGCATGCGCGCCGCCGCCGCCGACCTGGAGTTCGAGGAGGCCGCCCGCTTGCGCGACGAGATCAAGCGGCTGGAAGCGCTCGATCTCGGGATCGAGCCGCCGCCGGCGGCTTCGGCCACGCAACGTCCGCACGGATCGCGCGGCGGAGGGCGAGGGGGCAAGGAGTGGGCACCGCAGCCGCTGGGCCCGGGTGGGGGCGGCTACGATCCGGCCCGACGCGGCGGCGGCCGGCGGCGGCGGGGGCCCTGAGCGACGCTGCTGGCGATCGCGCCCGCAGTGCCGTTGCATCCGCGCGCGCCGCCCCGCGTATAGTCGCGGTCCCCATGTGATGCCGAGGACTTCGCGCTGGCCGACGCCGCCATCCTGGACGAGGACGACCCCGCCCATCTTCTCGGCCGTTGCGCCGAGGGCGACCGGGCGGCGTTGCGCCGGTTGTACGAACGCTGGTCCGCCCGGTTGCACGGCGTTGCGCTGCGTATCACCGGCCAGCCCGCGCTGGCGGCCGATGCCATGCACGATGCCTTCCTGCAGATCTGGCAACAGGCCGGGCGGTTCGATCCGGCGCGCGGCAGCGGCGAGGCGTGGCTGGTCAGCCTCGCCCGCTATCGCGCGCTCGACATCGTGCGTCGCCGCGGCCGCGAGGTGCTGACCGACGATCTGCCCGAGCAGGAGGACGCCAGCCCGGACGCCCTCGCCGTGCTGGCGCAGAGCGCGGCAGGCGCGGCGCTGCACCGCTGCCTCGGCCAGCTGGAACCGGATCGGCGCGAGCTCATTCTGTTGGCTTTCGTCCAGGGCCTGTCGCATGCCGAACTGGCGCGTCGGCGCAACGCGCCGCTGGGGACGATCAAATCCTGGATCCGCCGCGGTCTCGCGGCCTTGCGCACATGTCTTGAGCCATGAGCGACACGCCCGAACGCGATCTGCTCGCCGGCGAATACGTGCTCGGCACGCTCGACGAGGCCGAACGTGCCGCCGCCGCCGCGCTGGCCGCGCAGGACGCCGATTTCGCGCGCGCGGTCGCGGTGTGGGAACGCCGTCTTGCGCCGCTCGCGGACCTCGCCGCCCCGGCCGCGCCGCCGCCGGAGGTCTGGGAACGGATCGCCGCCTCCCTTGATGCGCTGCCGGCTGCGGTTCCGGCGCGGCAAGCGCGCGGGCTGCCTGCCAGCGCGGCGGCGGCCGAATCCGCGGGTGGTCCTGCGGTCGGCCGGGACTCCGGACTGTCGCCGGCGATGACGCGTCCGTTCCGCTTCGGGGTGCGGTTCTGGCAGGCGACAACGTTCGGTGCGCTGGCGTTGGCCGCGGCGCTGGCCGGGTTCATCGTGCTGCGCCCGCCGATGACGCCCGGCCTCGCGGTGCTGATGCCAAAGGGCGGCGGGCCGGCGGCGATGCTCGCGGTCACCGCCGGGGCCGGCGAGATGATGATCCGTCCGGCCAGCGTGCTCGCCCCCGTGCCACCGGGACGGGAGATGGAGCTGTGGGCGCTGCCCCCGGGCGCCCGCCAGCCGCGCGCCTTGGGCATGTTGCCGCCCGGCGGCCGCCGGTTGCGCATGCCGATGCGGCCGGGCACCGAAATCATGGTCAGCCTGGAGCCGGCCGGCGGCTCCCCGACCGGCCTGCCGACCGGGCCGGTCGTGTATGCCGGACGCCTTCAGGAGCTTTGAGCGGCGGCGCTGCAGGCGGCCGGGGCCGCGCATCCCGCGCCCCGGAGAATGTTGCCCGGACCGCGCCTGACGGCGGCCGCGGCGGCCCGCCGTCAGGCGCTACAGGATCACACGCTTCCTGTTGCGCGGTGCGGGAACGAAGCCCGCGAACTCTGCCAGCCGGCCGACGTCCGGAATGGACAGCGTGCCGGCCTCGATCTGCATCAGGCGTTCGGATCGGAGTTCCCGCAGGGCGCGGATGACGTGCACGCGGGACAGGCCGACGGCGTCCGCCACGTCGATGCGGCGCAGCGGGAAAGGCGCGTCGGTCCCGGTCGCCATGCCCCGCTGTCCCAGCCGATCATAGATCTCGAGCGCAAAATAGCCGATCCGTTCGGCGGCGCTCATGCGGCCGAGCGCGGTGAGGCGCATGTCCGCTCGCCGCTCGTCCTCCACGCGGGCCCGCAGAATGTCCATGGCGAGGTCCGGGTGTTGCTGGGCGAGGGGAACGAAGTGACGGCCGTCGAGGATGCAGAACTCCGCTTCGGTCAGCGCCTGGACGGAATGCGCGTGGGTGCCCCGCAGCACACCGGCCAGTCCGACCGTCTCCCCCGGCAGGACGACCTCCAGGATCTGGCGGGTGCCGTCCGCCACATGGACATAGCGGATGGCCCACCCGGAATACAGCGTGCAGAAGATCCGTCCGCGCTCGCCCTGGCGAATGACGTCCCTGCCGGCGGTCACGACGCGATGTTCCGTCTTCATCGCCGCGATCGCGGCGAGCTCCCCGGCGGAGGTGCAACGGAACATGCGCTTGCGGCGCAGCTTGCAGGCTTCGCAACTTGTCATGACCTGGCACCGTACCGGGCGCATATCGGCGACGGCAGGCGATCGCGCCGCGCGGCCGGCGCGGACCCAACGGCGCCCATGACGGCCGGCCAACATCGGCGCCGGGCATGCGTCCCGCGCCGGTCATGCTTCGGTCTGCTCCAGTCCAGGCCGCTCACTTCGATTCGGTCTCACCGCCATGTCACTCTCCATACATAGTACGGTTAATGACACTCGATGGCTAGTCCTCCCTGGGCGGTCGGAAAAGAATTTCTTCGAGAGCTGTCCGGACGGTCCGGTAGCATTCGCAGGACGCGCGCTCGAGCCCCGGGCGATCGGTGATCTTGATCATGCCGCGGCTGTAGCTGATGAGCCCGGCCGCCTGCATGTCGCGTGCGACCATGGTGACGCTGGGCCGATGGCTCCCGAGCATCTCGGCCAGGAGCTCCTGCGTCAGGGCGAATTTTGGGGTCCCTGCACGGTCCTGGGTCATCAGCAGCCAGCGGGCGCACCGCTCCATGAGCGTGTGCCTTGCATTGCAGGCGACGGATTGCAGCACCTGGGCAAAGAGGTAGCGGACATAGCCGAGCAGCAGGTGATTGAGCCGCGGATGGGCGCGTGCCAGCATCCCGAGCGTTTCGATCGGCAGGCGGGAGGCGCTGCCTCCGACTTGCACCCGAACCCATTGCGTTGCGACGCGGGCACCGAGCAGGGTCTCGAAGCCGATCATCCCCTCCGGCCCGACGGTGGCCGTCGCCGCGATCCCGCGCTGCATCTCGGCCATCAGGCAGGCGACGCTGGCGTGAGGGAAATACGCGTAGACCAGCGGCTTTCCGGGTTCGGTGAGGGTGCTGTGTGGCACCAGGTCGACGTGTTCGAGATGGGCCGCGAGGGCATCTCGCTCCAACGCAGGAAGGGCGTCGACCAGCTGGTTGGCGCACTGCAATGTCTGTCCGGCCATGCTGCTGCCTGATCGCTGTCCCGTCATGCCGCGGCCCGCCCCGCCGGTCCTGCTGGCGGCATGGTGCAGCAGTCTGACAGGTGTATCATTTGACGCATGATGCTGTCACGGTTCGCGCCGCGTGCGGGCGACGACGACATCACGGAATGCGCTGGCGGCGAAGCGTGGCGGTACGCCATGCGCGGTCCAGGTCCGCGGGAATCGGCCGGACTCTTCAAGGATTGACCTTCTGCCGCATCCAGGAGGGCGCCGTCGAATCCGTGTGTCCGTGCCATGTCCGGTCCCCGCGCCGCCGCTTCTCCCATTATGGACCAAGTGCTACAGAACGCGGTCCGTGATTGCAAGCCGCACCTTCCTGGCGGGCCGTGAATCCAGCGTTATGCCGGCGGGTACCGATCGTGACACTGAGGGCGGGGGTGCCGGCATCACTCTGCGCCATCGTCTCCGTGGGCTGCCCGGTCAGCGGCACGGCCGGCCAGAACATTCCGTTATCGAACCGATTACGCCGTGGCGCGCGCCATCGGAATGGTTGGCGCTGTCCTGTTGACGCACCGGCGGGCCGCAAGACGAGGCGTTCCCGGGGGCCCGGATCGATCCGATCTCGACCGGCCGCACAACGCTCAAGGACCCGGGTGGCTGGCATGAATCCGGCAGTGCAGCGGCGAGAAGCCGGTTGGTCGTCGAAGCTGGACCGGCCGGCACCCAGGGGCTGGTCCGGGCCCGCCGGCCCGCAGACCCGTCTTCCCCTTTATCGTTCCCCGCTGATTTTCCCTCTGGGGCAACCCGGCGCGGAGCATCCCGGAGATCCCTCGGAGTCCGCGCATACCAGGCCGGTGCGGACTTTCGGTTCCTGCGCGGGGCGTCTTGCCGACCGCGTCGCATGCCGGCCGCGGCGCGCCGCCGATGACAACTGGGCCTCGCTTTCCTACAACATCGCACCACCGATGGATGCCCGCCATGGCTCGTCTTGCCTCCATGACCGGATTTGCGCGCAGCGAGGGACGCGCCGACGGCCTCGTCTGGGCCTGGGAACTGCGTTCCGTGAACGGCCGCGGGCTCGACCTGCGGCTGCGCCTGCCGCCCGGATTCGATGCGATCGAACCCGCGCTGCGCCCGATCGCCGGCGAGGCGCTGCGGCGCGGCAACGTCTCCGCCGCGCTCGCCGTGAAGCGGGAGACGGAGCCGGTCCTGGCGCCCGATCCGGCGGCGTTGCAACAGGCGCTCGATCTTGCGCTTGCGCTCGCGGCGCGAATCCCGGGTGCCCCGCCGCCCCGGGCGGAATCGCTGCTGGCCTTGCCGGGCGTGCTGCGCCCCGCCGCGGCCGACAATTCGGCGCCCTCCGCCGCCGTTCTTGCCGCGTTGCGGGCCGGCTTCGCGCAGGCGCTCGATGGCCTGCTCGCCGCACGCGTCTCGGAAGGCGCCCGTCTCGCCGACATCGTGACCACGCTCCTCGGCGAGATCGCGGCCCTGCACGGCGCGGCGGCGATCGAAGCCGCGGACCAGCCGGCCCAGCAGCGGGCGCGGTTGCAGGACGCGATCGCGGCCCTGCTGGGCGAAACACCGGCTTTGCCGGAAGAACGGATCGCCCAGGAAGTGGCGGTGCTCGCGGCGCGTTCGGATGTGCGCGAGGAACTCGACCGGTTGGCGAGCCATATCGCCGCCGCGCACGCGCTGCTCGCCGAGGGCGGAGCGATCGGCCGGCGGTTCGACTTTCTGGTGCAGGAATTCAACCGGGAGGCCAATACGCTGTGCAGCAAGTCCGCCTCCGCCGCGCTGACCACGACCGGGCTCAAGCTGAAGGCCACGATCGAACAGTTGCGCGAGCAGGTGCAGAACATCGAATGAGCCGAACAGCATGACCCACATCGCGCGACGCGGTGTATGCTTGGTGCTCGCTGCCCCATCCGGCACCGGCAAGAGTACGGTGGCGCGGGCCTTGCGGGCGCGCGAGCCGGGTCTTGCCGTCTCCGTCAGCGTCACCACCCGGGCGCCGCGGCCGGGGGAGCGGGACGGGATCGACTACTTCTTCCGGTCCCCGACCGCTTTCGAAGCAATGGTCGCCGCTGGCGAGATGCTGGAATGGGCGCAGGTGCTGGGACGCGACAGTTACGGCACGCCGCGGGGGCCGGTGGAAGCGGCGCTGGCGGCCGGGCGCGACATGATCTTCGACATCGACTGGCAAGGTTTCCGCAGCCTGCGCGCCGCGCTGCCCGGCGACGTGGTCGGGGTCTACCTGCTGCCGCCGTCGCTGGCGGCGCTGCGCGTCCGGTTGCACGCGCGCGGCGGCGACGTGGCCGCGGAAGTGGATCGGCGGATGGCGCTGGCGCGGGCCGAAATGGCCCACTGCGCCGAATTCGATCACGTTGTGGTGAACGACGTGCTGGAAACGACGGTCGCGTCGGTTGCGGCGGTGCTGGCGGCGGCGCGGGCGGCGACGGCGCGGCTCGTGGGTCTCGCGGACTTCGTTGGCGGGCTGGGGGGGTAGCGCGGCCGGGGTCCGATCGGCCATCGGGCGGTGACCGCGCCGCCTGCCGGTGCCGTATGGAGCCTGGGCCGCCTCCGATGCCGCTATGCGGGCAGGTGCGCGGGCCGCGCCAAGCGGCGGGCGTCAGCGGTGCTCCGGGCCCGGCGGGGCAGCCCGCGCACCGCGGCAAGCGCAAGGAGCCCGACCGTCAGGGCGGCGAGGCCCGACGGCTCCGGGATCTGCACGGTCGTCGTCGACAATGTCGTTCCGAAAGCGGTCGCCGGGTTCAGATAGGCCACCGCGTGGTTGGAGGATTCGAAGCCGGTGCCGCCGCTGTTGTACAGCGTTGCTGATCCGAAGAATCCCGTGGTATCAAAGAAGTTGACGTACGCGAACTGCTCGTTGGAGTCCTGACCCAGAAACTGCGAGGTCGGATTGCCGCAATAGGCGCTGCCAGGGCAGCTGCCGAGAGCGGCGATGAGGTCCGCGGGGGTGAAATCCAACAACAGGTTGCCGTTCGTGTCGTAGAGCCTGAGTGTCTGTCTCGAATCGGGTCATCAACGTGCCAGTCGCCGCAGGAGCAGGATCGCCGACGCGGCATAGAGGAACGCCGTGGCGGATTTGATGGTAGCTTCGAAATCCTTGGCGAGGCGGCGGTTGCGGTTGATCCAGGCGAAGAACCGCTCGACCACCCAGCGCCGAGGCAGGACGGCGAAGCCCACCTGATCCTTGGGCTTGCGCACGACCTCGACCCGGATCCGGCTTGCGTTGGCGACCCGTGGCCCCTGATAGCCCGCGTCGGCGAAGACAAGCTTCACGAACGGCCAACGCGGACGCGAAGCCCGCAACAATGGACCAGCCCCGTCCCGGTCCTGGATGTCGGCGGTATGCACTTGCAGCTTGAGCGCCCGGCCATCGGTATCGACCAGGGCATGACGCTTGCGGCCCTTGATCTTCTTGCCGGCGTCATAGCCGCGCGGACCACCGCTTTCGGTCGTCTTGACGCTTTGGCTGTCGATCACCGCGGCGGTCGGACTGGCCTCGCGGCCCACGCGCTCACGGTCGCGCATCAGCAGGTGATGGTTGATGGTCTCCCATGTGCCGTCGTCGCGAAAGCGGGCGAACCAGCGATAGACCGTGCGCCAGGGTGGGAAGCCAACTGGCAACAGCCGCCAGGTCACTCCGCCGCGTAGGATGTAGCACATGGCGTTGACGATCTCGCGCATCGGCCATCCGCGCTTGCGACCACAACCGGCCTCGGCAGGCAGGAATGGGGCCAGCAAGGTCCATTCCGCGTCGGTCAGGTCGCTTCCATAGCGCAGCCCGGTGCGGCTATGCTGTCGTCGGGTGGTCGGGGTCCACATCGTGATCTCGCCTGGTGTGTTGCAACCCTGACGAATCACGGTTTGCCCCGGCTGCCCAGCCCTGTCATGTCATATCGGGGACGTTTCGAGACAGCCTCTCAGATCGTTGTGCGCATCGAGAGCGCTGATCCAGATACCGAAATAATTCACCCCCGGCACCCCGTGCGCCGTGAACGCGACCGAGTAGCTGTTCTCGGTCGCGGTGGGGTCGTTGGCCTGGGAGGCAGTCGGGCCGAACAGCTCAGGATAGCCGTTCCCGCCAACCCCGCCGTACTGGTTGGCGTTCGATTTCAGCCAGTCCGTGCCGACTGTGGTGTTGGGGCCGGCGGAATAGACGCCGGTAATGTAGGTGCTGGAGGTGAAGTCGTTGGCGCCGTCGTTGAAGCCGGACTGGTAGTTGTTGGCCCCGGTCCAGTTCTGGAAGTTTTCTGTTCCGTAAACACACTGGCTCACGCCGGGCTGGTTGCACACCGAGCCGGAGAAATTGGGCAGCGTGGTGCCGGCGGATTCGTAGGTCGTCACCACCGTGGCGGCGTGCGCGGACGGCAGCGGCGCCAGCAGCAGCGCCGCCACGATCATCCAGCCCCAGTGTGCCGCGCCCGCCATCCGTCCGCGCATGCATCATCCCATCAGTCCAGTGCCCAGGAAGCCTTGAATAGCGTGCGGCGACTTACGAAGCAGCTACGTCCCTGTCATCGTCGGCACCGAAGGCCCGACGTGCCCGTTGGGTCGGAGGGCGATACGCGACTATCCTCCCGAGATCCAATAAAGCCCGGAGGGAACCCCATGGCGCCGCGGATCCTCGTGACCACCAACCCGCTCAGCTCGCTCGACGTGATGCGGGAGCTGGCCCCGGCCGGCTACGATATCGTCACGGCCGCGGCCGGGAGTCCCGAGTTCCGGGCTGCCCTGCCGGAGGCCGAGTATCTGGTGGGGCTCGGCGAGGCGTCGATGGACGACGGTTTCTACCGGGACGCAGGGAAGCTCAGGCTCGTGCAGCTGCTCTCCGCCGGCTACGACCGGGTGGATATCGAGGCTGCGCGGCGGGCCAGGGTGCCGGTCTGCAACAACGGCGGCGCCAACGCGGTGGCGGTGTCGGAGCACGCGATCCTGCTGATGCTGGCGGTGAGCCGGCG
>JAGWSV010000112.1 GCA_028869315.1 Rhodospirillales bacterium | reverse complement strand
TTCGCGGTCCCCGCGCTCGCCCAGACCAGCGCACCGAAGAACTACACCGGCCCCGGTGAGAACGGTGCGGCGAAGGTCGGCAACTACAGCGGCCCCGGCGAGAACGGTGCGGCGAAGGTCGGCAACTACAGCGGCCCCGGCGAGAACGGTGCGGCGAAGGTCGGCAAGAAGTCGAATTGATGCCGTAAGAAGTTGGATGGCGGCCGAGGCCAATGGAGGGCCGCCGCCGGGGCGGTCGCCAGGGCAAGCTCGCCCGCGAACGATCAATGGGCCGGATCCTCTCGATCCGGCCCATTTTTTTGCTAGCGTCCTCCCCCGGTCCGCACCCGATCACATGCACGTGGTGTCGGGCGGGTGGCGTCGGGCCTGTGCCCGACCATGCGAAAGGAGTGGTCTCATGGGTTTGGTGTCGGCGCGCCGGGGGGCGATGCGGCGGGGGATTTGGTGGACGGTTCGGGGGGCGGTTCGGGCCATCGCCGTTCTGCTGGTGGCGCTGTCGGCACCGGCCGGGGGTGCCCTGGCGGCGGCGGCGCCGGCGCAGGGATGGGCCGCCGTGGCCGCCAAGGTCCTGCCCGCAACCGTCAATATTCAGATCGAGAAGATCGCGCTCGGAAAGACCGATGCGGAGACCGGCGACGCCACCACGGCGGGCGACAGCAACCGGTTCGTCGGGTCGGGCTTCATCGTCGATCCGTCCGGCTTCATCGTCACCAACAAGCACGTCATCGGCGGCGCGCTGCGGATCACCGTGCGGCTGCAGGATGGGACCGAGGTGCCGGCGACGCTGATCGCGGTGGCCCGGTTCGTCGATCTGGCGGTGCTGAAGGTGAATGTCGGCCACCCCCTGCCGGCCCTGCATCTCGGCGACGGCGACGCGGCGAAGCCCGGCGATCCGGTCCTGGCGATCGGCGATCCGCTGGGGCTCGGCACGTCGCTCAGCGCCGGCATCGTGAGCGGCACCCGCCGGGATCTGGAGAACACGCCGTTCGACGACTACGTGCAGACGGATGCCGCGATCAACCACGGCAATTCCGGCGGCCCGCTCGTGGATGCGGCGGGCGACGTCATCGGCATCAACACGATCCTGCTCACGAACCAGCCGCACGAAGGCTCGAACGGTCTCGGCTTCGCCATCTCCTCCAACGTCGTGGCGGCGGCGTTGCGCCACCTGCTGCATCCGGAACGCCGGCCGATCGGCTGGATCGGGCTGCACCTGCAGGGCCTGACGCCGCGGCTGGCCGCGGCCATGCAACTGCCGCAGCCGGGGATCGCCATCGTGACCAAGGTCGATCCCCACAGTCCGGGCAGCGCCGCCGGGTTGCAGCCGGGCGACATCATCCTCCGCTACGGCGACATCAGGCCGTCGACCGCGCGGATCCTGATGCTCGACATCGCCACGACCCCGATCGACCAGACCCGGATGCTCCAGGTCTGGTCGGGGGGCAAGCTGCGCACGGTGCCACTCGTCATCCGGGCATGGCCGGGCATGACGACCATGCCGGACCAGATCCTGGAGAACCAGGGCCGGCCGCTGCCGCCGCCGCCCGATCTCGGCATGCTGCTGGCGCGGATCACGCCGTTGGCGCGCAAAGCCTACAAGATCACCAAGGGACCCGGCGTTCTGGTCGCCTCGGTGGATCACATGTCCGAGGCCTATAGCCTCGGCTTGCGGCCCGGCGTCGTGATCGAACGGATCGACGGCACGCCGGTGACGACGCCGGCGGCGGCGAAGCAGCAGCTGGCCGCCGCCGTCGCCCGGCATATGACGGAAGTGGCGATTCTGGTGCGCTGGTCGAACGGCCCGAGCTGGCTCACCTTGCACACGGGCTACGAGCCGCCGCCGCCGTCGACGCCGGCGCAATGCACGTGAGGCCCGGCGCCGGTCGCGCGAACGGCCCGGCGGAGTGATAAGCGGGCGGGGCAACAAGCCGGGGGGATGACAAGCCGGCTGGCCCGCTGATCGGCATCCGCCGCCGCGCATGCCAGCCAACTCATCACAACTGATGTGTCACGCTTGACTTATGGGGTCTGTAGCGTGATAGCCTGGCGGCATGATCACTGCCGGCCAGATGCGTGCCGCCCGCGCCCTGCTGGGGATCGACCAGCGCCGCCTGGCCGAGCTTTCCGGCCTCTCCCTGCCCACCATCCAGCGGATGGAAGCGAGCGAGGGCGTGGTCCGCGGCAATGTCGACAGCCTGATGAAGCTGGCCGGCGCCCTCGACGAGGCGGGCATCGACCTGCTCGGCGAGGGCGCCGCGAGCCCCGCCGGCGGGCGCGGCGTGCGGCTGAAGGCGGCGCTCCGCTGATGCTCCCGCTCGTCCTGGCCGGAACTGCGGTGCTGCTGGCGAGCGGGCTGGCCGGACTCCGGCGGGCGGCGCCGGACGCGGCGCGGCGGATCGTCTACGGCAGCAGCCTCGGCCTCTGCGCGGCGCTGGCGCTGGCCGGGCTGGCGGCGCTCGGCGCACCGCCCACGGTGCTGCGGCTGCCGCTGTTCGTGCCCTGGGTCGGGGCGTGGTTCCGCCTCGATCCGCTGGCCGGGTTCTTCCTGTTCGTCGTCAATCTCGGCGGCGCCGGCGCCAGCCTGTACGGCCTCGGCTACGGCCGGCACGAGCCGACGCCGGAGCGCGTGCTGGCGTTCTACCCTGCCTTCCTCGCGGCGATGAACCTCGTGCTGCTGGCCGCCGACGCGTTCGGCTTCCTGTTCGCCTGGGAACTGATGTCGGTCACATCCTGGGCGCTGGTGGTCGCGCACCACCACGAGCCGGGCAACCGCCGGGCGGGGTTTCTCTATCTGCTGATGGCGACCTTGTCGGGCCTCGCCCTGCTGCTCGCCTTCGGCCTGCTCGCCGGCCCGGCGGGCGATTACGGCTTCGCCGCGATGCGCGCGGCGCGGCCGGCCGGCGGGGCCGCCGCGCTGGCGCTGCTGCTCGCGCTGGCCGGCACCGGCGCCAAGGCCGGGTTGATGCCGCTGCATGCCTGGCTGCCGGAAGCGCACCCGGCGGCGCCGAGCCACGTCTCCGCGCTGATGAGCGGCGTGATGACCAAGGTCGCGGTCTATGCCTTCATCCGCATCGTCTTCGACCTGCTCGGCGGCCCGCCCTGGTGGGCCGCCGTCGTCGTGCTGGCGCTCGGCGGCGCCACCGCCGTGCTCGGGGTGCTCCAGGCGCTGCTGCAGCGCGACCTGAAGCGGCTGCTCGCCTACAGCACGGTCGAGAATATCGGCATCGTCTTCATCGGGCTCGGCCTCGCCATGGCGTTCCGCGCCGACGGGGACCCGATCGGCGCAGCACTGGCGCTGACCGCGGCGCTGTTCCACGTATTCAACCACGCGGTGTTCAAGAGCCTGCTGTTCTACGGCGCCGGCGCGGTGCAGGCCGCCACCGGCAGCCGCGACATGGACGCGCTGGGCGGGCTGATCCACCGCATGCGGCTGACCAGCTTCGCCGTCCTGGTGGGCTGCGGCGCGATCTCGGCGTTGCCGCCGCTCAACGGATTCGTTTCCGAATGGCTCACCTTCCAGGCGATCCTGCTGCATCCCGACCTGCCGCAATGGGGGTTCAAGGTGATGCTGCCGGCGGACGGGGCGTTGCTGGCGCTGGCGGCGGCGCTGGCGGCGGCATGCTTCGTCAAGGCGTACGGGATCACGTTCCTCGGCCGGCCGCGCAGCCAGGCCGCGGCGACGGCGATGGAGGTGGACGGCTTCTCCCGCGCCACCATGGCCGGCTTCGCGGCATTGTGCCTGCTGGGCGGGATCTTTCCGGGGGTCATGATCGATGCGCTGGCGCCGGTCGCGCACGCGCTGCTCGGCACCCGGCTGCCGGCGCAACTCGCCTTGCCCTGGGTCACCGTCGTTCCGGTGGCGGCGGCGCGCAGTTCCTATAACGGGCTGCTGATCTTCCTGTTCATCGCCACCGCGACCTCGCTCACGGTGCTGGCCATCCACCGCTTCGCCTCCCACGCGGTGCGCCGGTCGCCGGCCTGGGATTGCGGCTTCCCCGACCCCAGCCCGGCGACGCAATACACCGCGGACAGCTTCGCCCAGCCGATCCGCCGGGTGTTCGCGGCCAGCCTGTTCCGCGCGCGGGAGGTGGTAACCATGCCGCCGCCGGGCGACACCGGGCCGGCCACGATCGAGAAGACGTTCTGCGACCCGTTCTGGGACTGGGGCTACGCGCCGGTGGCGGGCTGGATCGACCGCGCCGCGACCACGCTCAACGTGCTGCAGTTCCTGACCATCCGCCGCTACCTGAGCTTCGTGTTCCTCGCCCTGGTGACGCTGCTGCTGGCGGTGGCGCTGTGGGGATGATCCTGTCCTTGCTGGTCCAGGGCGTGCAGATGTCGCTGGTGCTGCTCGCCGCGCCGCTGCTCACCGGGGCGGTGCGCAAGGTGAAGGCGCGCTGGCAGCGCCGCCGGGGCGCCTCGGTGCTGCAGCCCTATCGCGACCTGCGCCGGCTGCTCGGCAAGGACGTGGTGCTGGCGGAGAACGCCTCGTGGCTGTTCCGTACCGCCCCCTACCTGATCTTCGCCTTCACCTGGGTCGCCGCCTCGCTGGTGCCGACCTTCGCCGCCGGGCTGATCTTTTCCTGGACCGGCGACCTCATCGCCATCATCGCGCTGCTCGGCGCCGCGCGCTTCATGCTGACCCTGGCGGGCATGGATATCGGCACCGCTTTCGGCGGTATCGGCGCCTCCCGCGAGGCGATGATCGCGGCGCTGGCCGAGCCGGCGATGCTGATGATCATCATTGCGCTCGCGCTGATGGCCGGATCGTCGCAACTCTCCACCATCGCCGAGTTCATGGCCTCGTCCGCGGCGGGGCCGCGGGTCTCCGCGGCGCTGGCGCTGGTGGCCTTCGTGATCGTGGCGCTGGCCGAGAACGCGCGCATCCCGGTCGACAATCCGGCCACCCATCTCGAGCTCACCATGGTGCACGAGGCGATGGTGCTGGAATATTCCGGCCGCCACCTGGCGATGATCGAGCTCGCCGCCGCGCTCAAGCTGCTGCTGATGGTCTCGGCGATCGCCTGCATCTTCGGCCCGATCGGATTGGTGGTGGCCGGGCCGGCGGGCGCGGCGGCCGCCGCCCCGGGCGTGGCGGCGATCGGCGCCTACACGATCGGCGCCGCCGCCTATGCCGGCAAGCTCGCCGTGGCTGCCGTGCTGCTCGGCACGTTCGAAAGCGCGATCGCCAAGATGCGGGTGTTCCGGGTGCCCAACCTGCTCGGCGGGGCGCTGATGCTCGGCCTGCTGGCCACGCTTCTCCTGTTCGTCTCCCGCGGGCTGTAGCGCATATGGGCGGGTTCGGCTTCGACGTTGCGCACATGCTGGCCGGGCTGCTGGTGCTCGCCAGCCTGACCATGCTGTACCAGGACCGGCTGGTGGCGCTGATCAACGTGCTGGCGGCGCATGCGCTGATCCTGTCCGCCTCGGTGGCCTGGCAGGCGCATCTGCAGGGCGCGCCCGACCTTTATGTCACCGCGGCGATCGCGTTCGGCTTCAAGGCGGTTTTCATTCCCTGGGCGCTGCGCCGCATCGTGCGGGAACTCGGCGTCCATCGGGAGATCGAGACGGTGGTCGGCATCGGCCCCACCATGCTGGCCGGCATCGGCCTGGTGGCGCTGTCGCTGGAGGTGATGCTGCCGGTCACCGCCGCGGCCGACCCGGTGGCCCGCCAGGACATCGCGCTCGCGCTGTCTGTCGTGCTGATCGGGCTGCTCATCATGGTCACGCGGCGCAACGCGGTCAGCCAGGTGGTCGGGTTCCTCTCCATCGACAACGGCATCAGCCTCGCCGCCACCGGCGCGCGTGGGATGCCGCTGGTGGTGGAGATCAGCGTCGCCTTCTCGGTGCTGGTCGCGTTCATCGTGATCGGCATCTTCCTGTTCCGCATCCGCGAGCGGTTCGACACCGTCGATCTCGGCGCCCTCGACGAGTTCAGCGGAGAACGGCAATGAACGACGCCACCGCGATCGGCCTCTATGGCGTGCTGGCCGTGCCGCTGCTCGCCGCGCTGCTGCTGGCGACGCAGGCGAACTACCGCCGCTCGGCGCGGATCAACGTGCTGGCGAGCGGGCTCGCGTTCCTCGCCGCCGCGTCGCTGCTGTTCCACCGGCCGGCGCCGGGGCCGTTCCTGCTGGTCGACGACCTCAACGTGGTCTTCATCGTGCTCGGCACCTTCGTCGGCGCCACCACCAGCGTCTTCTCGGCCAGCTATATCGGCCACGAGCTGGAAACCGGGCGGCTCACGCCCGGCTACCTGCGGTTCTACCACGCCATGTTCCAGGTGATGATGTTCGGCATGAACCTCGCCCTGGTCGCCAACGACATCGGCGTGATGTGGGTCGCAGTCGAACTCGCCACCCTGTCCACGGTGATGATGGTCGGCATCTACCGCACCCATGCGGCGCTGGAAGCGGCGTGGAAGTATTTCATCCTCGGCAGCGTCGGCATCGCGCTGGCGCTGTTCGGCAC
>JAGWSV010000017.1 GCA_028869315.1 Rhodospirillales bacterium | reverse complement strand
GGCGCGGTGACGGGCGCCTTGCCGCGGGCACGGACCCGCGCGCCATGAGCATGCGTCGCCGGCGCGGTGGCGGGGTCGGCGCCGAAGCCTGGCCCGGCTATGTGGACGCGCTGTCCACCCTGCTGATGGTGGTCATCTTCGTCCTGCTGGTCTTCGTGCTGGCACAGGCGTTCCTCTCGGTGGCGCTGTCGCGGCGCAACGCGGCGCTGGAGAAGGTCAACCAGACCCTGGCCCAGGTCAGCCAGGCGCTGTCGCTGGAAAAGGGCAAGGCCTCGAAGCTGGAACTGGCGGTTTCCCAGCTCAACGAGCAACTGTCCGGCAGCCGCGCGGCGCAGGCCAGCCTGACGCAACAGCTGGCGGTGCTGCACGACGAGATCGCCAAGGCGGCGGTGGCGCAGGCGGCGCTGAAATCGCAGCTCAAGGGCGCCGAGACGCAGGCGGCCGCCAACGCGACCCAGGCCAGCAAGGTTTCCGACCAGCTGGCCGCGGCGAAGCGCCAGCTCGCCGAGATGCGGGCCGCCGAAGCGGCGCTGAACCAGACCGTGACCGTGGACAAGGCGACGATCCAGGCGAAACTCGCCGACCTCGCCCAGCTCGCGCAGGAGGTCGCCGGGCTGAAGGCGCTGCGCGACCAGTTGCAGCAGCAGGCGGTGGCGGCGGCGGCGCGGGCCACCACCACCGCGCAGAAGAACGCGGCGCTGACCGCGCTGCTGGCGAAGGAGAAGGATCTCGGCGCCTCGGCCGCGGCGCAGATCGCGCTGCTCAACCAGCAGGTCGACCAGATGCGCGCCCAGATCGCCGCGGTGTCGAAAGCGCTCGACATCGCCAAGCAGCAGGGCCGCGACAAGGATGTGGAGATTGCCAATCTGGGCACGCGGCTGAACGCCGCGCTCGCCGCCAAGGTGCAGGAGCTGCAGCAATATCGCAGCGAGTTCTTCGGCGAGTTGCGCAAGATCCTGGCCGGCGTGCCGGGCGTCCATGTGGTCGGCGACCGGTTCGTGATCTCGAGCGACGTGCTGTTTCCGGTCGGCAGCGCCGATCTCAGCGCGCCGGGCGTGATCGAGGTGAGCAAGGTGGCCGAGCTCGTCAAGCGCATCACCGCCAAGATCCCGCCGAAGATCAACTGGGTGCTGGACGTGGAAGGCTACGCCGACCGCCAGCCCTTCGTCGGCGGGTCGAACTGGCAGTTGTCGACCGAGCGCGCGATCAGCGTGGTCCGGCTGCTGATCGCCGAAGGCGTGCCGGCCCCGCATCTCGCCGCCACCGGCTATGGCGACAACCATCCGATCGATCCCGGGGATACCCAGGCCGCCTTCGCCAGGAACCGGCGGATCGAGCTGCGGCTGACGGATTACGGCAAGACCCACACGTCCTGACGGCCGGGCGCGGACCGAACCGATCGACGGTGCCGCACGGGCTTTGAGGGCTTACCGTGTCCGGCAGCTCTGGCGCCATGCCGGCGCCGGTGTTTGCCGGCGCCGCCTTATACCAACCCGCTTTGATGTTGACCCATGAAGGATGGGTCAACGCGGGCTGGTATCGGGTCTTTTCTGGCGCGCCGCCGCCCGCCAACCCGGCGCGCGATACCAGCTTGCGGAACGGCTGGAAGGGTCAGCCATTCCGCAACCCGGTGTTATCCCGCTTCGCAGCGGAAGCCGTT
>JAGWSV010000111.1 GCA_028869315.1 Rhodospirillales bacterium | reverse complement strand
GGCGGCGCGCTGGCGGGCCCGGCTCGCGGCGGCGGCGGCAAACCCCGCCGCGCCCCGGATCGGCCTCTGCTGGTGGGGCTCGCCGCACTCGCGCCGCAGCTCGATCCCGCTGCCGGCGCTGGAGCCCGTGCTCGCCCTGCCCGGCTTCGCCTTCCATGCGCTGCAGAAGGAAATCGATCCGTCGCACCGCGACTGGCTCGCGCGCCATGCGCGGCTTGCCGAGCACAGCGCGGCGCTCGTCGATTTCGACGCCACCGCGGCGCTGATCGAGGCCCTCGACCTCGTCGTCACCATCGATACCTCTATCGCCCATCTCGCCGGCGCGCTCGGCCGCCCGACCTGGCTCATGTTGCGCGCGAGCCCGGATTGGCGCTGGCTGCGCGATCGGACGGACAGCCCGTGGTACCCGACGATGCGGCTGTTCCGCCAAGGGCCGGACCGCACGTGGGAGCCGGTGGTCGCCGCGGTGGCGGCGGCGCTGGTGGCCGCGTTCCGGCCCCCGCCCGGCGGGGAGGATGGTCGGGCGGGCGATCAGGCGGCGGTGACGCCGCCATCGACCACGAGGCCGGCGCCGTTCATGTAGGCGGAGTCGTCGGAGGCGAGGAAGACGATGCCGTTGGCGATGTCGATCGGCAGGCCCAGCCGGCCCGACGGCACGCTGCCCGCGAAGGCCTGCCGCAGCGGGGCGGTGTCGTTGCTGCCGGTCCGCTGCGCGCGCGAGACGAAGGTCTGCTCGCCCATGTCGGTGTCGATCACGCCGGGATGGATCGAGTTGGCCCGGATCCGGTACCCCTTGCGGGCGAACTCCAGCGCGGTCGACTTGGTGAACAGGGTGACGCCGCCCTTCGTCATCGAATAGAGCGGATCGAGTTGCGAGCCGACGATGCCGGCGATCGAGGCGAGGTTCACGATGACGCTGCCGTGCGGGCTCGACCGGGCGGCGTCGCGCAGCGCCGGCGCCGCCAGCCGGGTGCCCAGGAACACCCCGGTCATGTTCACCGCCACCAGCCGGTCCCATTCGGCCAGGCTGATCTCCTCGATCCCCTTGCCGATGAACACGCCGGCGTTGTTCACCAGGATGTCGAGCCGGCCGTAGCGGCTGACGGCCAGGCCGATGGCGGCGGTCCATGCCGTTTCCTGCGTCACGTCCAGCGGGGCGAAGGCGGCGTCGCCGCCGGCGGCGGTGATGGCCGCCACGGTCTGCCGGGCGCGGTCGTGCAGCACGTCGCCGATCACCACCCTGGCGCCGGCCGCCGCCATCAGCCGGGCCGCCTCGCCGCCGATTCCGCGCGCGGCGCCGGAGATCAGCGCAACCTTGCCGTCCAGACGGTTCATCCCTGCCTCCCGCTGCGGCTGCCAGTGACCCGCACCGGGGGCCGGAAGTCAACCATGCGGCCGGGAGCGGGCTGGCGGGCAGGCGCCGGACGTGGGTGCGAACCACGCCGCGACAGGGGTTTGACAGCAAAGCTACCAGTCAGTATCAGAGCGCGCGCCGCCGGCTTGGGGCGCCCGGCGACAGGCAGGCCGATCGGCCTCGCCCGGGTCGCGACGGGCCGCTTCGACGACGCAGCGGGCGGACCGCGGACCGGATCGCGACCGCAGGTGGCGCCGCGCCGTCCGACCGGGGAGCCGCTCGCGCGGCACGTAACGAAGGGAGTTGAACGAACATGTCCGCCTCCATCGCCCCCATGGGTGCGTCGCCGCAGGCTGCTCCGCCGAACGCCTTGGTGCTCGATGCGCTGATCATCGGCGCCGGGTTTTCCGGCCTCTACCAGCTTCATGCGCTGCGTGACCGCCTGGGGCTCGCCGCGCAGGTGCTGGAGGCCGGCGACGGCGTCGGCGGGACCTGGTACTGGAACCGCTATCCGGGCGCCCGCTGCGACTCCGAAAGCCATTCCTACGCCTACTATTTCTCCGACGACCTGCTGCAGGAATGGACCTGGTCCGAGCGCTATCCCGGCCAGGCCGAGATCCTGCGCTACCTCAACTTCGTCGCCGACCGGCTGGACCTGAAGCGCGACATCCGCCTCGGCCGCCGGGT
The DNA here is from genome assembly GCA_028869315.1 of Rhodospirillales bacterium. Taxonomy (GTDB): domain Bacteria; phylum Pseudomonadota; class Alphaproteobacteria; order Acetobacterales; family Acetobacteraceae; genus JAJZVS01. Next base: position 14,339 of record JAGWSV010000111.1, on the reverse strand, counting down.
CACCGAGGCGCGGTACGACGCCGCGGCAAATCTGTGGCGGGTCCGCACCGCCAACGGCGAGGCCTATGCCGCGACCTTCCTGATCACCGCCGTCGGCTGCCTGTCGAGCGCGAACATCCCCGACATCCCCGGCCTGCAGGACTTCGCCGGGCGCTGGTACCACACCGGCCAGTGGCCGCATGAGGGCGTGGACTTCACCGGCAAGCGCGTCGGCATGATCGGCACCGGCTCCACCGGCATCCAGGCGGCGCCGGTGATCGCCGCGGCCGCCGCCCACCTGACCGTGTTCCAGCGCACCGCGAACTACAGCATCCCGGCCCGCAACGCGCCGCTGACCGACGACTTCAAGCAGTGGGCCAGGGACAACACGGCGGAACTCCGCCGCATCATGCACCTCACCCCAAACGGCCATCCCTTCACCATCGCCGACCGCTCGGCGCACGACGTGTCGGCCGAGGAACGCCAGGCGATCTACCAGGCGGCGTGGGACAAGGGCGGGTTGCAGTTCCGCGCCGCATTCCGCGACCTGCTGCAGGACAAGGCGGCCAACGACACCGCGTCCGACTTCCTGCGCGCCAAGATCCGCGAGATCGTGAAGGACCCCGAAACGGCGGCGAAACTGGCCAATATCGACCACGGCTTCGCCACCAAGCGGCCGCCGATCGACACCGGCTATTTCGAGACGTTCAACCGCGACAACGTCGCGTTGGTGGACGTGCGCGCCACGCCGATCGAGCGCATCACCAAGGCCGGCATCCAGACGCGGGACGGGCAGGAGTACCCGTTGGACATCATCGTCTTCGCCACCGGCTTCGACGCGATGACCGGATCGCTGCTGAAGCTGAACATCCATGGCCGCGACGGGCTGGCGCTGCGGGAAGCCTGGCAGGCGGGGCCGCGCACCTATCTGGGCCTGCAGGTGCCCGGCTTTCCCAACCTGTTCACCATCACCGGCCCCGGCAGCCCCTCGGTGCTGTGCAACATGCCGGTGCCGATCGAGCAGCATGTCGAGTGGATCGCCGAGTGCATCCGCCACCTGCGCGCGAACGGCCTGACCCGCATCGAGGCGCAGCCGGACGCCGCCGAACGCTGGGTGGCGCATGTGAACGCCGCCGCCAACGCCACCCTGCTGCCGCAGGCCGGGCATTCCTGGTACCTGGGGGCCAACGTGCCCGGCAAGCCGCGGGTGTTCATGCCCTATGCCGGCGGCATGGCGCGCTACCGCGAGGTTTGCGCCGGCATCGTCGAGCGGGGCTACGAGGGGTTCAAGCTCACCGGCTGATCCCGGGGCGTTGCAGGTGGCGCAGGGTGCCCCGAACCGGGCGCCGCGAAGCGGGCGCGCGCCACGGCGTGAGCCCGGTCCTGCGGGCCCTAAGATTTTGCTTTGACCGGCATCTTTGTCGGCGTGCTGACGCACTTACTTGCCGACGATGCCTAAGCGCTGCGGCCTTCTTCCACCGCGTGGCAGGCCACCAGGACCTCGCCCGTCCTGGCATGCGCCGGTTTCTCCTGCCGGCAGCGGTCGTTCGCCAGCGGGCAGCGCGGATGGAACGGGCAGCCGGGCGGCGGATCGATCGGGCTCGGCACTTCGCCGCCCACCGGGGTACGCGGCTGGCCCACCCGTTCGAGGTCGGGAATCGCTTCCAGCAGCAGCCGCGTATAGGGGTGGGCCGGCGTGCGGAACACGGTTTCCGCCGGGCCTAGCTCGACGATGCGGCCGAGATACATCACCCCGAGCCGATCCGACATGTGGCGCACCACCGCGAGGTTGTGGCTGATGAACAGGTAGGTCAGCCCCAGCCGGTCCTGCAGGTCGCGCATCAGGTTCAGGATCTGCGCCTGCACCGACACGTCGAGCGCGCTGGTCGGCTCGTCGCAGATCAGGAACTCGGGCTCGCTGGCCAGCGCCCGCGCGATGGAGATGCGCTGGCGCTGCCCGCCGGAGAATTCATGCGGATATTTCTCGCCGTCCGCGGCCGACAGCCCGACTTGCGTCAGCAGCGCCTCCACCCGGCCGCGCACCGCCTCGGCGCCGCGCGCCAGCGCGAAGGCGCGGATCGGCTCGGCGACGATGTCGCGCACCCGCCAGCGCGGATTGAGCGAGGCGAACGGGTCCTGGAAGATCATGTTCATCCGCCGCCGCAGCGCCGGCTGCGCCCGCGCCGTGGACAGCGGCTGGCCCTCGAAATGGATCTCCCCCGCGGTCGGCCGCAGCAGCCCGACGGCGAGCCGCGCCACGGTCGATTTGCCGCAGCCCGATTCGCCCACCAGCGAGAGGGTGGTGCCGCGGGCGATGGTGAAGGAGATGTCGTCCACCGCGCGCAGGAACAGCTTGCGCTCTGCCGCCAGGACCCGTTGCAGCCAGGGGCGGGAGACGTCGAACAGCCGGGTGACGCCGGTCACTTCCAGCACCGGCATGTCGGTGGTCGCGTCGGCGGGCGTGAGCGGGGCTTCAGGCATGGGCCGGGCTCGATTCGGCGTGGGCCGGCGCGTGCAGCCAGCAGGCGGCCTCAGTGGCGCCGGCGCCCATCAGCTCGGGCCGCTCGGCCCGGCAGCGGTCGTGGGCGCGCGGGCAGCGCGGGTTGAAGGCGCAGCCCGGGGGGATGGCGTCCAGCCGCGGCATCGCGCCCTCGATCTGCGCCAGCCGCGCCACCCGGTGTTCCAGCGCCGGGATGCTCGCCATCAGCCCGGCGGTGTAGGGATGCGCAGGGGCGCGGACCACGTCGGCGACCGGGCCGATCTCGGCGATCCGCCCGGCATACATCACCGCGACCCGGTCGGCGGTCTCGGCGATCACCCCCATGTCGTGGGTGATCAGCATCACCGCGGTGGTGTGCTCGCGCGCTAGGCGCTTCAGCAAGGCGATGATCTGGGCCTGGATTGAGACGTCGAGCGCGGTGGTCGGTTCGTCGGCGATGACCAGCCGCGGCTCCGCGCACAAAGCGAGCGCGATCACCACCCGCTGGCGCTGACCGCCGGAGAATTCATGCGGATAGGCGTCGATCCGCCGCGCCGCGGCGGGAATGCCGACTTCCTCCAGCCAGTGGACCGCGCGCGCCCGCGCGTCGGCGCCGGACAGGCCGAGATGGGTCTGGATGGTTTCGATCAGTTGCCGGCCGATCGTGTAGAGCGGGTTGAGGGTGGTGAGCGGGTCCTGGAAGATCGCGCCGATCCGTCGGCCGCGGATGCGCCGCATCGCTTCCGCCGGCAGGTGGTCGATGCGCGCGCCGTCCAGCAGGATCGACCCGCCGGCGATGCGCCCGGGCGGCGCCAGCAGGCCGATGATGGCGGCGCCGGTCAGCGACTTGCCGGCGCCGCTCTCGCCCACCACGCCCAGCACTTCACCCGGCGCGATGGCGAAGGACACCCCGTCCAGCGCGCGCAGGATGCCGCGCCGGGTCGGAAACTCCACGGTGAGGCCGCGGACCTCCAGCAGCGGCGCGCTCATCGCAGCCTCGGGTTCAGCGCGTCGCGCAGCCAGTCGCCGAGCAGGTTGATCGCCAGCACCAGCGCCATCAGCGCGAGGCCGGGGAACACCGTGATCCACCACTGGCCGGAGAACAGGAAATCGTCGCCGATGCGGATCAGGGTGCCGAGCGAGGGCTGCGTGGGCGGCAGCCCGACGCCGAGGAACGACAAGGTCGCCTCGTCGAGAATCGCGAGGCCGAGGGTGAGGGTGCCGATCACCAGCACCGGGCCGAGCACGTTGGGCAGGATGTGGCTGATCAGGATGCGCACCCGCCCGATGCCGATCACCTGCGCCGCCGCCACGTAGTCCTTGCCGCGCTCGACCAGGGTGGACCCGCGCACGATGCGGGCGAATTGCGGCCAGCGCGAGATGCCGATCGCGAACACGATCACGTAGAGCTGGATGGCGGCGTGCTGGTCGCGCGGGACCAGCGCGCCGACCACGCCGTCCACCAGCAAGGCCATGAGGATCGAGGGGAAGGTCAGCTGCACGTCGGAGATGCGCATCAGCAGCCCGTCCACCCAGCCGCCCGCGTAACCGGCGATCAGCCCCACGGCGACCCCGACGATGACCGCGAACGCGACCGATGCGGCGCCGACCAGCAGGCTGACCCGCGTGCCGTACATGATCGCCGACAGCATGTCGCGGCCCTGCTCGTCGGTGCCGAGCGGGAAGGCCCAGGACGCGAACGGATGGCGGAAGCTGTCGAGCAGGTCGAGGCTGGCGATGTTGAACGGGTCGTGCGGCGCGATCCAGGGCGCGAGCCCGGCGCCGAGCACGAACACCAGGCTGAGCACCGCCGAGCCAACCGCCACCGGCGAATGGGTGAAGCTGTACCACAGGTCGCTGTCGCGCCACCCGCCGCGGCGGGACGCCACCGCGCCGCTCACGCGGCCCCCTCCGACGCCGGGCGAAGTTGCCGGCCGCGCGGTCTCCAGGGACGCATCCCGGAGCGACGCATCCCCGAGGGGCGCGCTTCCGACGGACGCATCCGGCGCCTCATCGTCCGCGCCCGCCGCGACCGATCCGCAATCTTGGATCGACAGCGTAATAGAGAAGATCGACGATCAGGTTGATCACCACGAACACCACCCCAACCAGCAGGAGATAGGCCGCCATCACCGGAATGTCGGCCGCCGCCACCGACTGGATGAACAGCAATCCCATCCCGGGCCACTGGAACACCGTCTCGGTGACCACCGAATAGGCGATCAGGCCGCCGAGCTGCAGGCCGATGATGGTGATCACCGGCACCAGGGTGTTGCGCAGCGCGTGGCCGAAATGGATCGAGCGCGCCCGCAGCCCCCGCGCGCGGGCAAACTTGATGTAGTCGGTGCGCAGCACTTCCAGCATTTCGGCACGCACCAGCCGCATGATCAGGGTGAGCTGGAACAGGCCGAGGGTGATCGCCGGCAGGATGATGGAGCGCAGGCCGGACCAGGTGAGGAAGCCCGTCGTCCACCAGCCCAGCGCGACCACGTGGCCGCGCCCGAAGCTCGGCAGCCAGCCCAGCTCGACCGAGAAGACCAGGATCAGCAGGATGCCGATGAGGAAGGTCGGCAGCGAGACGCCGATCAGGCTGCCGACCATGAAGACACGGGATAGCAACGACCGCCGCCAGATGCCGGCATAGACGCCGAGCGGGATGCCGACCACCACCGCCAGCACCGAGGCGGTGAAGGAAAGTTCGAGCGTCGCCGGCAGGCGCACCGCGAACAGGTGCGCGACCGGTTCCGCCACCCGGTAGCTGTAGCCGAAATTGCCGTGCAGCGCGGCCCAGATGTAGTGCAGGAACTGCTCCCAGGCCGGCTGGTCGAGGCCGAGCTTATGCACCAGCGCGTCCCGCTGCGCCTCGGTATAGTCCTGCCCGAGCATCGCGCCCACGGGATCGCCGACATAGGTGAACATCGAAAAAGCGACGACGCCGACGGCCAACAGCACCGGGATCGCCTGCAGCAGGCGGGAAATGACGAAGACGATCATGGCGAACCCGGTTCGGTATCGGACACGGCGGGGCGCGCGGCGGGGCGCGCCACCGCCTCACTGCTCCATTCCTTGACCAGCGTATAGCCCACCCCGAGCAGCACGGGACCCAGGAAAATGCCGAGCAGGCCGAACCCGATCACGCCGCCCAGCACGCCGAGCACCGTCAGCAGGTAGGGCAGCTCGGCGCCGCGGGCGATGAACCACGGCCGCACCACGCTGTCGGCGCCGGACACCGCGACGATGCCGTAGAGCGCGAGGAACAGGCCGCGCGCCAGGGCGCCGTTCGCCAGCAGCCAGATCGCCGCGGGAATCCAGACCACGGGCGCGCCGATCGGCAGCAGCGAAAGGAACCCGGCCACCGCGCCGAGCAGCCACGGCCGCGGCACGCCGGCGAGCCAGAGCCCGATCGCCACCATCAGCCCCTGCATCACCGCGGTGCCGAGCAGCCCGTACACCACGCCGCGCACGGTGACGCCGACCAGCACCAGCAGCCGCTCGCCGCGCGCGCCGGCGATGCGGGCCAGCAGACCGCGCAGGCGGGCCGCGATCGGGTCGCCGTGCACGTAGAAAAAAAACGCGATGAACCGCGCGAAGCCGAACATCACCACGCCGCGGACGATGCCGAGCAGCAGCCGCAGCAGGTCCTCCAGCAGCAGGCCGAGATAGGGCTGCAACGCCGCCAGCGCGGCCGAGAAATCGGCCGCCCAGCGGTTCCACACCGCCGCCAGCCCCGGCCCCGCGAGCGGCAGGGCCGCGAGCCAGGGCGGCGCCGGCGGCAGGCCGGCGGCGATCGCGCCGAGCAGGGCGAGCCGCAGCCGGGCCGCGCTGGCTTCGCTCTCCGGCGCGGCCAGCGCGATCGGCAGCACGACCAGCACGGCGGTCAGCAGCACCATCGCGAGCGCCGCGCCCACCCGGCCGAGCCGGGCCCGGTGGCGCAGCCAGCCGAACACCGGCCAGGTGGTGAACACCAGGATGCCGGCCCAGAGCAGCGCCGAGACGAACGGCAGCAGCACGAGCGCGCAGCCGACGCCCAGCCCGCCGACGCACAGCCATAACAGGATCCGTTCTGCGTCCACGCGTGTCCCCGCGGTCTCCGCGGCTGGCTTTGTTTCCGCGGTCCCCGCGGCTGGTCAAGCCGCGAGCAGGCTTCTAGTCTCCGCCGGCTTGCCGGGGGAGGGAAGGGATGCCGCGTTTCGCCGCCAACCTGTCGATGATGTTCAACGAGGTCGGGTTTCTCGACCGCTTCGACGCCGCCGCCCGCGCCGGTTTCCGCGGCGTGGAGTTCCTGTTCCCCTACGAGCATCCGGCCGCCGAAATCCGCCGCCGGCTGGACGCCAACGGACTGGCGCAGGCGCTGTTCAACATGCCGCCGGGCGACTGGGCCAAGGGCGAGCGCGGCATCGCCAGCCTGCCCGGCCGGCAGGGCGAATTCCGCGAGGGCGTGAAGCGCGCGCTCGACTACGCCGCCGCGCTTGACTGCAAGCTGGTGCACTGCATGGCCGGGATCGTGCCCGCCGGGGTGTCGCCGGTCACCGCGGCCGCCGTCTATGCCGCCAACGTGGCCTGGGCGGCCGAGCAGGCGCAGGCGGCCGGCGTCAAGGTCGTGATCGAGCCGATCAACCACCGCGACATGCCGGGATACTTCCTCCACACCCAGGCGCAGGGCGCGGCCATCGTGGAGGCGGTCGGGCGCGACCGGCTCGGCCTGCAGTTCGACGTCTACCACGTGCAGGTGACCGAGGGGGACATCACCAAGCGCATGGAGCAGTTCATGCCGGTGATCGCGCACATGCAGATCGCCGACGTGCCGGCCCGCAACGAGCCCGGCACCGGGGAGATCGGCTGGCCGTTCGTCTTCGCCCGCATGGACGCGCTCGGCTATCAGGGCTGGGTCGGCTGCGAATACCGCCCGGCCGGGGCGACGGAAGCCGGCCTCGGCTGGCTCAGGCAGTTGGCCGGCTGAACGTCCGGTTCCCGGGCGGGGGAAGGCCGGCCCCGGTGCGGGGGGCGGCCATTGGCAACAGGAGAACAGTCGCATGCAGATCGGATTCATCGGCCTCGGGATCATGGGCCGGCCCATGGCACTCAATCTGAAAGCGGCCGGCCATAGCCTGACCGTGCCCGAGCGCGCCAGCCTGACGGCGGAACTCCGCGAAGCCGCGACCGTGGTCGCCACCGGCCGCGAGGTCGCGGCGGCGTCCGACGTCGTGATCCTGATGGTCCCCGACACCCCGGATGTGGCGGCGGCACTGTTCGGCCCCGACGGCGCCGCGGAAGGGCTGCGGCCCGGCAGCCTGGTGATCGACATGTCCTCGATCAGCCCGATCGAGACCAAGGAATACGCCCGCAAGGTCAACGCCAAGGGCTGCGACTATCTCGACGCGCCGGTCTCCGGCGGCGAAGTGGGCGCGAAGCAGGGCAGCCTCACCATCATGGTCGGCGGGCCGGACGCCGCCTTCGCCCGCGCCAGGCCGCTGTTCGAGGCGATGGGCAAGACCATCACCCATGTCGGCTCGGAGAATGGCGCCGGCCAGACCTGCAAGGTGGCGAACCAGATCATCGTCGCGCTGAACATCCAGGCGGTGTCGGAAGCGCTCGTGTTTGCGGCGAAGGCCGGGGCCGATCCGGCCAAGGTGCGGGCGGCGATTTCGGGCGGATTCGCAGCCTCGCGCGTCCTCGAACTGCATGGCGAGCGCATGCTCAAGGGCACGTTCGATCCCGGCTTCCGCATCCGCCTGCACCAGAAGGACCTCAACCTGGCGCTGTCCTCGGCCCGCGCGCTCAACCTCTCCTTGCCGAACACCGCGATCGCGCAGCAGATGATGTCCTCCTGCGCGGCGGACGGCGGCGGCGAACTCGACCACTCGGCGCTGATCCTGGCGATCGAGCGCATGGCCGATTTTTCGATCCGCGATCCCGACTAGGTGCGCACCGCACCTGCCGGCTCGCCATGCCATGAGCGCTGGCGAACCGGCCGAGATTTGTCCCACGGCGCGAAAGCCTGGTTGCCACCATGGGTGGAAGCCCCCTAAGATGATATGCAACCGTGACCACCGAGTCCGGGAGCCGGGGATACGGAGGCAGGTCAGAACCGCCCATGTCGATGCGATTCAACGAGATCGGCCAGCAATTGCGGGCCTTCCGCCTGGAATCCGGCCTCCGTGCCGAAGAAATCGCCGCCCGCCTGGGCGTGTCGCGCGCCGCGCTTTATCGCTATGAAAAAGGCGAGGTCATCAAGCTCGACACGATCAAGCGACTCGCCGAGCTGCTGAAGATTTCGCCGCTGTCGCTGCTCGGCATCGGCATCGAGTACTACAACCGTCCCGTCGGGTATTTCGAACGGCTGCGCCAGCTGGAGGAAAGCGCCGACCAGATCCTCGAGATCTTCGGGCCGCTCTGCTACCTCACCACCTCCGACGCCTTCGACCTGGCGCTGGCGGAATCCTTCGAGGAACTTGCCGACCGGGCAGGGGCGGACCGGGCGGCGCTGCGCAGCCAGGCGGAGCAGGTGCTGGGCATCCTGGCCGCGCGCAAGCGGCTCTACGCGCTCCGCCGCCCCAACATCATCTGCATGGTCACCGTCGGCAGCGTGCAGCGCCTGCTCGAAGAAGGCGTGGCCGGCGGCCTGCCGGTGTCCGACCGGATTCGTCGCATCGGCCGCCAGGTCGCCGCCACCGAGGTGGAGAACATGGCGGCGCTGATGGAGGCCGAGCCGATGGGGCTGCAGTTCGGCCTGCTCTCCGGCACCGAGCCGACCTCGTTGTTCAAGGTGTTGCGCGGGCGCGAGCGGGTGAGCCTGGCGATCAACCCGTTCCGGCCGGAAACCGCGCCGGGCACGCAGACCGGGGTGGCGATGATCACCGCTGCCGACGACGCCGTGGCCGCGCACCAGCGGATCGCCGAGGCGACCTGGCGGGATGCGTTGAAAGGCCCCGCCGGCGCCGCCCGGCTGCGCCAGATCGCGGAAGCGGCCATCGTCGTCTGAGCCGCCGCGCGCGGGCCTGGCTGCGCGGCGGAACCGGCCACGCTCCGGAACGAGGATCGCGCGGACCGGGGCGAGCGTCGTGCGGAGTAGCCGCAGTGCCTGACCGCCCGGAAGCAGGGCGAAGGGGGTGGCGCCGCGCGCGCCGCGGCTTATGCTGCGCCCATGCGATCCCGCCCCACCGCGCCGCTTCCCGCCGATGACGCCGTGCAGGTCGAAACCGAACGCCGGGTGTGGGACGGGCGCTTCCCCCTCGATGTCGTCCGCTTCCGCCAGCGGCGCTTCGATGGCGGCCTGTCCGGCCTGCGCACCTGGGAGCTGTGGCGCCGCGGCCGCGCCGCCGCGGTGCTGCCCTACGACCCCGACGCCGATGCGGTGGTGCTGATCGAGCAGTTCCGCCTGCCCGCGCTCGCCGCCGGCATCGACCCGGTGCTGGTGGAGCTGCCGGCCGGGCTGTGCGAGGCGGAGGAGGACCCGGCGCAGACCATCGTCCGCGAGGCGGTGGAGGAAACCGGGCTCGCGCCCGACCGCCTTGCCCGCATCGCCGCCGTCATGCTGAGCCCCGGCGGCACGGACGAGTGCTGCACCCTGTTCGCCGGGCGAGTGCGGCTGCCGCCGGTCGGGCCGGAGGGTCTGCTCGGCCATGCCGGCCTCGCGGACGAGGACGAGGATATCCGGGTGCGCGTCTGGCCCGCCGCGGCGGCGATCGAAGCGGCGCTCGCCGGGCGCTTCCCCAACGCGCTGACCATGCTCGCGCTGCTCTGGCTCGGCGCGCGCCGCGACGGGCTGCGGACCGAATGGAGTGACCGATGACCGAATTGCTGTTTCTCGACGATCCGCGCCGCGCCACCGCCACCGCCACGGTGGAGCGGGCCGGCCCGGACGGCATCGTCCTCGACCGCACGATCTTCTACGCCCGCTCCGGCGGCCAGCCGGGCGATACCGGCCGGCTGCGCTGGGCCGGCGGGGAAACCCCGATCGCCGACACGGTGAAAGGCGAGGCCGGCACCGTCCTGCACGTGCCCGCGGCCGAGGCGGCGCTACCGGAGCCGGGAACCACGGTCGAACTGGCGATCGACTGGGACCGCCGCCACCGGCTGATGCGCAGCCACACCGCGCTGCACCTGCTGTCGGCGCTGCTGCGCGGGGCCGCGGTGACCGGCGGTTCGGTCGGGCTCGACCGCTCCCGCCTCGATTTCGATCTGCCCGATCCGCCGGCCAAGGAGACGATCGAGGCCGAGCTCAACGCGCTGGTCGCCGCCGATCATCCGGTGACGATGGAATGGGTCGACGAAGCGGTGCTGGACGCCGACCCGGGCCTCGTACGCACCCTGTCGGTGAAGCCGCCGCGCGGCGCCGGGCGGGTGCGGCTGCTGCGCATCGGCGCCGGCGATCCGCCGGTCGACCTGCAGCCCTGCGGCGGCACGCATGTCGCCCGCACGGGTGAAATCGGCCCGGTGCGGGTGCTGAAGATCGAGAACAAGGGCAAGCAGAACCGGCGCATCTCGATCGCGCTCGCCGCCGATGGATGAGGTCCTGATCGCGCCCTACGATCCGCGCTGGCCGGACGCCTTCGCGACCGAGGCGGCGCGCCTGCGCGCGGCGCTGCCCGCCGACCTCGTCATCGGCATCGAGCATTTCGGCAGTACCGCGGTCCCCGGCATGGCGGCGAAGCCGATCATCGACATCCTGGTCGCGGTGACCTCGCTCGACCGCGCCCGCGCCGTCGCGGTGCCGGCGATCTCAGCGCTCGGCTACCTGTATTGGGAGGATAACCCGAAGCCGGACCGCATGTTCTTCGTCAAAGGCCTGCCGCCGCACGGCGCGCGGCGCAGCCATCACGTCCACCTCACCGAACCGGACGGGGAGATGTGGCGGCGGCGGCTGAAGCTGCGCGACCTGCTGCGCGCCGATCCCGCCGAGGCAGGGCGCTACGAAGCCCTGAAGCGGGACCTGGCGGCGCGCCACCCGACCGACCGTGAAGCCTATACCGACGCCAAGACCGACTACCTCGAATCCCTTTATCGCCGTATCGAAATGGAAGACAGATGATGGAGTCTCTGGTCAACACGGCCTGGCTGGCCGCGGAACTCGGCAAGCCGGACCTCGTGGTGTTCGACGCCACCAAGTACTTGCCGAACGAGGACAAGGACGGCCACGCCGAATTCCTCGCCGCGCATATTCCCGGCGCCCGGTTCTTCGACATCGACCTGGTGGCGGACCCGGATACCGACCTGCCGCACATGGTCCCCACCGCCGGGCGGTTCGCGAAGCTGATGGCGGAGCTTGGCGTTTCCAACCAGTCCCGGGTGGTGTTCTACGACCAGAAGGGGCTGGCCTCGGCGGCGCGCGGCTGGTGGCTGATGGGGCTGTTCGGCCACGACGCCGCCGCGGTGCTGGATGGCGGCCTGCCGAAATGGCGCCGCGAAGGACGGCCGGTCGAAGCCGGCGTCCCGCCGGCGCCGCCGCCGGGCAGCTTCCGCCCGCATTTCCGCCCCACCCGCCTGCGCGGCATCGGCGACGTGATGGCCAATCTCGACCACCGCAACGAACTGGTGCTGGACGCGCGCGCCGCCGGCCGCTTCGCCGGCACCGCGCCGGAGCCGCGGCCCGGCATGCGCAGCGGGCGCATCCCCGGCTCGGTCAATGTTCCCTATACCGAATTGTTGCAGCCGGACGGCACGTTCCGCCCGCCCGCCGAACTGCGCGCGCGCTTCGCCGCCGCCGGCGTGGAACCGGGGCAGAACCTCGTGACCAGCTGCGGCAGCGGCGTCTCCGCCTGCATCCTGACCCTCGGCCTGCGCCTCGCAGGCCTGGCGGAGGCGGCGGTATACGACGGATCCTGGAGCGAATGGGGCGCGCATCCCGCGACGCCGGTGGAGACCGACTGACATGACGGACGCAAACGGCGGGGCGCCCCGCCAGCATTTCCGCACCCGCCTCTCGCACGGCTCGCGTGCCGGCAAGCGGGTGCACGGGTTCGTCAATCCGCCGCTCCTGCGCGGCTCCACCGTGCTCTACCCGACCATCGCCGAACGCCGCGCGCTCGCCGGCAAGCGCGGCCAGCAGGTGCTCAATTACGGGCTCGGCGGCAGCGAGACGCACTGGGCGCTCGAAAACATGATCGCCGAGATCGAGGGCGGCACCCGCGCCTTCATCGTCGGCTCCGGCCTCGCCGCCGTCACCGTGCCGCTGCTCGCCTACCTCAAAGCCGGTGATCACTGCCTGATGCCGGATTCGGTCTACGGCCCGGCGCGCAATTTCGCTGTCGGCACGCTGCCCCGATTTGGGATCGAGACGACCTTCTACCCGCCGGAGATCGACGAAGCCGGCATGGCGGCGCTGATCCGCGGCAACACCACCGTCGTCTACACGGAAAGCCCCGGCAGCCACACGTTCGAGGTGCAGGACGTTCCGGCGCTGGCGCGGGCCGCGCACGCCCGCGGCGCCAAGGTGCTGATGGACAACACCTGGGGCTTCCATTTCTTCCAGCCCTTCACCCATGGCGTTGACGTATCGATCCAGGCGCTGACCAAATACGCCGGCGGGCACTCCGACCTGCTGATCGGCAGCATCGCGGTGAACAGCGCCGAGGACTGGGAAACGGTGCGCACGACCGCCGGCGCGCTCGGGCAATACGCCAGCCCGGACGATTGCTGGCTGTGCCTGCGCGGGCTGCGCACCCTCGGCGTGCGGCTCAGCGCGCAGATGGAAGCCGGGATCGAGGTGGCCCACTGGCTGCGCAAGCGCCCGGAAGTGCTCGAAGTGCTGCACCCCGCGCTGCCCGGCGCGCGCGGCCACGAGATCTGGAAACGCGACTTCACCGGCGCCTGCAGCCTGTTCGGCGTGGTGTTCCGCCCCGAATTCAGCCCCGAAGCAACCCACCGCCTGGTCGAAACCCTGGACCTGTTCGGCATCGGCGCCTCCTGGGGCGGCTACGAAAGCCTCGCCCTGCCAACCACCGGCTTCGTCACCCGAACCGCCCATACCGGCGACTTCGGCGGCCCCGTCGTGCGCTTCCATATCGGCCTCGAAGACCCCGCCGACCTCATCGCCGACCTGGAGCACGGGCTGGCGGCGATGCGGGAGTTCGCGGGGGTGTAAGGAAGGCCAGGAGGGCTCCGCCCTCCTGGACCACCCGCCAGGGGACAAGTCCCCTGGACCCCTCCGACGGCTTCGCCTGGGAAAGGGGCGCTACTCGGGGCATGTCACCACTCGGTTGCGCCCCTTTCCCAGGCGAAGCCACCCCAAGGGATGCAAGGGACTTGTCCCTTACCGGGGGTCCAGGGGGCAGCGCCCCCTGGCCTTCCTTTCATACCCCCCGAACGCCCACAACACCGCCAGCCGGTCGCCGAGGCTGCGCGGGTGGGTTGGTGGGCGTGCGAGGTCGCGGCGGGCGAGCACGGCGGGCAGGGCGGCGGCGCGGGCGTGGCGGGGGAGGCGGGGGTGGTTGCGTGTGGGGAGCCAGGCCGTGGCGTCCGTGGCGAGGGTTTGCATGACGGTCCGGACGGCGGGGCTGGGGGGTGTGCGTGCCAGGTCGTCGTGCCCGACGCCGTGTGCTGCCATCACGTCGGCGGGCAGCTGCTCCACCTCCACGTCGGGCGCGACGCCGACGTTCTCAGCGACCCAGCCCTCCTCGGCCCAGATGCCGGCGTTGGGCGCCGTCACCATGCCGCCGTCCATCAGCACCGGGTAGCCGAGGATGCCGACCAGCCCGCCCCAGGTGCGCTTGCCGACGAGCGGCCCCAGCTTGTTGCGGCGGAACATCCACGGCAGCATGTCGGCGCCGGAGCCGGCCGTCTCGTCGATCAGCATCACCTTCGGCCCGTGGATGCCGGCGATCGGCGTCTTGAGGTCGGCCCCGTAGCGCATGGCCCAGTAGCTGACCAGCGGCCGACGCAG
>JAGWSV010000110.1 GCA_028869315.1 Rhodospirillales bacterium | reverse complement strand
GCGGCGTAGGGAATGCCCCAGGCGTTGACGTGGAACATCGGCACCACCGGCAGCACGCGGGAGATGGCGCGCAGGCCGAGCACGTCGGCCATGTTGATCGCATAGCCGTGCAGCACGGTGGAGCGGTGGCTGTAGAGCACGCCCTTCGGGCGCCCGGTGGTGCCGGAGGTGTAGCACAGCGAGGAGGCGGTGGTCTCCGCGAACACCGGCCAGGCGAAATCCTCATCCGCCGCGGCGATTAGATCGTCGTAGCAAAGGAGCCGCATGGTCCCCGGCAACGAAAGCGGCGGCATATGCGCCGCGTCCGTCAGCATGACCACGGTCCGCACGACGTCGCGGAGGGCGGGGGCGATGGTCTCCAGCAGGCCGGCGAAGCCGGGGTCCACGCACAGCACGGCATCGCCGGCATGCGTGATGATGTAGGCGATGTCGTCGGGATGCAGCCGTGGGTTGATGGTGTGGCAGATCGCGCCCATGCCCGGGGCGGCGTAGTAGATCTCCAGGTGGCGATAGCCGTTCCAGGCCAGCGTGCCGACCCGGTCGCCGGCGCCGACCCCGAGTCCGCCCAGGGCGCGCGCCAGCCGCCGGGCGCGGCGTTCCGTCTCGCCCCAGGTGCCGCGATGGGTGCCGCCTTCCTCGGTGCGCGAGACCACCTCGGCCGCGGCATGGTGGCGCGCCGCGTGCTGGAGCAACGACGAGATCAGCAGCGGATGCGACTGCATCAGGCCTTGCATGGACGCCCCCGGTGTTTGCAGGCGATGGTGTTTGCAGGCGATTCTGGCCCGGCTGCCGTGCGGCGTCCAGCGCGACCGCGGCTGCTCGGGACCGGACGGGGCACGAGGCGGTGACGGCCTTACCCGACATCCGCGCTGCCCCCGCCTTCTGCGCTGCCGCCGGCCGTGCTTTGATCGGCGACGAGCAAAGCGGAGGGTCGACAATGCAGCCTGTCATGATCGTCACCGGCGGCAGCCAGGGCATCGGCGCCGCGGTCGCGCGGCTGGCCGGCCGGCGCGGCTATGCGGTGGCGCTGACCTATCGCGGCAACCAGGCGATGGCCGAGGCGGTGGCCGCCGAGATCGAGGCCGCCGGCGGGCGGGCGCTGGCGATCCGTGCCGAAATGGCCTCGGAGCCCGACATCCTGGCCGCCTTCGCCACCGTCGACCGCGAATTCGGTCCGCTTCGCGTGCTGGTGAACAACGCAGGCATCACCGGCCCCACGGCAAAGCTCGACGCGGTGACCAGCGCGATCCTGGACGAGGTGCTGGCGGTCAACGTGCGCGGACCGTTCCTCGCGATCCGCGAGGCGGCGCGGCGCATGGCGACCGACCGTGGCGGCGCCGGAGGGGCGATCGTGAACGTCTCCTCGCGCGCCTCGGAACTCGGCGGCGCCGGGGAATGGGTGCACTACGCGGCGTCGAAGGGTGCGCTCGACACGCTGACGATCGGCGCGTCGCGCGAGCTGGGTCCGCGCGGAATCCGTGTCAACGCCGTGAACCCCGGGCTGATCGAAACCGACCTGCACGCCCGCGCCGGGCTGCCCGAGCGGGTGGCGCGGCTCACCGCCGGCGTCCCGATGGGGCGCCCCGGCTCGGCCGAGGAGGTGGCCGAGGCGGTGCTGTGGCTCGCCTCCGACGCCGCATCCTACGTGAGCGGCGCGATCGTTCCGGTTTCGGGGGCGCGCTGATGGAACCGCGTCTCGCCCTGATCGTCGGCGCCGGCAGCGGGCTCTCCGCCGCGCTTGCGCGGCTGTTGGCGCGCCAGAACGTCCAGGTGGCGCTGGCCGCGCGCGACCCCGACAAGCTCGCCGCCCTGTGCGCCGAAACCGGCGCCGCGTCCTTCGCCTGCGAGGCGGCCGAGCCCGAGGAGGTCGCCGGCCTGTTCGACGCCGTCGTTGCCTCCCTCGGGGAGCCGGACGTCGTCGTCTACAACGCCTCCGGCCGCGCGCGTGGTCCGATCACGACCCTGGTGCCGGAGGAGGTCGCGCGATCGATCGCCGTCTCCGCCTATGGCGGCTTTCTCGTCGGCCAGCAGGCGGCGCGACTGATGCTGCCGAAAGGGGCGGGAACCATCCTGTTCACCGGCGCCTCGGCCTCCGTGAAGGGCTATCCGCAGTCCGCGCCGTTCGCGATGGGCAAGTTCGCCCTGCGCGGCCTGGCGCAGAGCATGGCGCGCGAACTGGCGCCGCAGGGCGTGCATGTGGCGCATGTCGTGATCGACGGCGGGATTCGGAATCCCGGGCGCACGGAACCGCAGGACGCGCCGGATTCGATGCTGGACCCGGACGCGATCGCCGAGACCTACTGGCACCTGATCGGCCAGCCGCGCAGCGCCTGGGCGTGGGAGATCGAGCTGCGGCCCTGGGTCGAGCGGTTCTGAGCAGGACCGTCGCGGCGGCCCCCCCGGTCAGGCTGCCGCGGGAAGCGGGCGCTCCCGCCGCCGGTCGGCCGCCTCGCGGCCCGGCCAGATGCGCGCCGGCACCAGAACCTTGCCTTCGAATAGCCGGCGCGCGGTGCGGACCACGCCGGCCCAGGCGACCTCCTCGCCGGCAACCTCCAGCGCCACGTCCAGCACGCCGGCCGGATGGCGCAGGCGCACCGCATCCCCGGGCGCCGCAAGCTCCGCCGCCACCGTGCCGGCGAGGCGGGCCGCCGCGGCGATCGCAAGTCCGCCGGTGACCGCCATTGCCCGGTGCACCGTGTGCGGCGTGAAGTAGCGCGCCGCCAAGGTCGCGTCCGCCGCCGGGCCGAGCAGCACCGGCTTCGGCAGCACGCTCGCGCGCACGTCGCCGAGCCCCATGCGCCGGCCGGCCGCCAGCCGCAACGCCTCGATCCGGTCCATCAGCGCGCGGTCGGCCTCGATCACCGCGGGACAGGCGCCCGCGTCCACGCCGAGCGCGGCGGCCGGCAGCAGCATCACCGGCGTGGCGCAGTCGATCAGGGTCGCGGGCACGCCATCGAGGGATTCCTGGCGGCGGCCGGTCGGGAACAGCCGCCCGGTGCGCGCCCCGGCGATCCGGCGGAACCGCAGCTCGATCGGCGCCGCGGTCCCGGCCACGCCGGGAATCGCGGCGGTGCCCTCATAGGTGACGGTGCCGCCCGGGGTCTGCACCCGCGCCTCGACCAGGGCACCGGTGTTGACGTTGCGGACCCGCACGGTGGTCACCGCCGCGCGCGCCGCGACGAGCCCGGCCTCGATCGCGAACGGCCCGACGCCGGCGAGCATGTTGCCGCAATTGGGCGCGGTATCGACCACCTGGCGATCCACCGCGACCTGCGCAAACAGGTAGTCCACGTCGGCGTCCGGGTGGGCGGAGGGGGAGACGATCGCGACCTTGCTGGTCAGCGGGTTGCCGCCGCCGAGCCCGTCCACCTGCAGCGGATGCGCCGAGCCCATCGCCGCCAGCAGCACGGCGTCGCGGGTGGGGGGGTCGGCCGGCAGGTCGGCGGCCAGGAAGAACGGGCCGCGGCTGGTGCCGGCGCGCATCAGGACGCAGGGCAGGGCGGTTTGCATGGCGGGCGGCCTCCGGTTCGGACCGGCGCACCCTGGCGCCGCCGTCCCTCTTGATCCAGTGCAAAGATCGGCAGGATATTTGCGTTGAATGCAAGGATGTCGCCATGGCGATCGACCTCGACCAGCTTCGCACCTTCGTCGCCGTGGCCGATGCCGGCGGGCTCACCGCCGCCGCCGAGGGGCTGGCGCTCTCGCTGCCGGCGATCTCGCGGCGGCTGTCGGCGCTGGAAGACGCGCTTGGCGTGAAGCTGCTCGACCGCGGCACGCGGCGGGTGACGCTCACGGAAACCGGCCGCGCGTTCCTGCCGCGTGCGCGGCAGGTGCTGGAGGCGCTGGAGGAAAGCCTGCTCGGCATCCGCGCGGCGGCGTCCCGCCGCGGCGGCACCGTCACCGTCGCCTGTATCCCCACTGCCGCCTATTACTTCCTGCCCGCGACCCTGGCCGACTTCGCCCGCCGCCTGCCGGAAATCCGCGTGCGGGTGATGGATCTCTCCTCGGAGGGCGTGACCGAGGCGGTTGCCAGCGGCGGCACCGATTTCGGGGTGGGCATGGCCGGCGTGCCGCATCCGGACGTGTCCTTCCGCCCGTTGCGCAAGGACCCGTTCGTGCTCGCCTGCCGACGCGACCATCCGCTGGCGGAAGCGGCGGGCCCGGTGCGCTGGCGCGACCTCGCCGCCCACCGCCTGGTCGGGGTGTCGCGCCGCTCCGGCAACCGGGCGCTGCTGGACCGCGCGCTGCGCCCCGCCGGGATCGACCTGCGCTGGGCCTATGAGGCGGAGCACCTGTCGACCAGCCTCGGCCTGGTGGAGGCCGGGCTCGGCGTGGCCGCGGTGCCGCGGCTGGCGCTGCCGCGCCGGACGCATCCGGTGCTGGTCACCCGCGACCTGGTTGGCCCGGTGGTGGAGCGCGAGATCGGGCTGATGTTCCGCCGCGGCGTTGCCCCCGGGCCGGCCGCGCGGGCGCTGCGCGACCTGCTTGCCGAGCGGCTGGGAGGGACGGCGGGCTGAAGGGCCGAGGTTCAGCCGGGGCGGGCAAGCGGCAGCTTGGTGCCGGCGATGGCGCGTTCGGCCCGCACGGCACGCCGGTAGCGGAACAGCTTGGCCGGCCGGCCGCCGGTTTCGCGCGCGGTCTCCCCGGTTTCCTCCACCAGGTCCTGGCTTTCCACCAGGCGGCGGAAATTCTGTTTGTGCAGCAGGCGGCCGGCCAGCGCCTCCACGGTCCGTTGCAGGCGCAAAAGGGTGAAGGCGGGGGGCAGCAGCTCGAACACCACCGGGCGGTATTTGATCTTGGCGCGCAGCCGGGCGATCGCGGTCGCCAGGATGCGGCGGTGGTCGTGGCGCATCGGCGCGCCCGGCACCGGCGGCGCGTCCCCGGCGGCTTCCGCCACCAGCCCGGCTTCCCAGAGCAGCTCGTAGCGTTGCAGCACCAGTTCCTCGTTCCAGGGCCGGTCGTCGAGGCCGAAGGTGATCGCCGCGCGTTCCGCGCGCTCGCGGCGGGCGGCGAGATCGGGCGCGGCCTCCGCCCAGGCGCGCAGGCGCGGCGCGATCGCTTCGGCGATGAGGGCGGCGCCGTCGCTGCGCTGGTCCTCCCACGGAAAGAACCGGTACCAGCTTTGCCAGCCCACCCCCGGCTCCCCGCCGGCGCGCGCCTCCCGCGTCAGCGCGAGGTAGCTGATCGAGATGTGCCGCCCGCCCGGCGCGGCGCGGTCGCGATCGGCAAAAGTGTAGAGCTGCTCGACATAGCCGAGCGGATGGCGGGTCTGGCGTTCCACCCAGGCGCGCAGCCCGGCCTGCAACGACCGGTGCCCCGGCTCCAGCGGACCCGACGGCAGCGCCTGCCCGCCGGCGATGGTGAGCACCCGCGGTTCCCCCGCCGTCACCGCGGCCAGCACCGCGATCAGCTCGGCGACGGCCAGCCCAGGGGACGCATGGCCAGGGGGTGCATGGCCAGGGGACGCATGGCCCGCGGCAGCGTGGCCGGAGGCGGCAGGAATGGCGGCGATCCGATCCGGTGGCGTGGCGCCGGCCTCCGCGCGATCGTTGTCGTCCCCGGTGACGTCGTGCCGGCCCGGCATGGCAACAGCCGCCGGCGCGCGCTGCGCTGGCATGCCCCGTTCTCCTTCGCGTGGTGCGCGTCTATCCTACACGGGCAACGTCAACAGAGGGGAGAAAGCTGCTCATGGTCACCGGGGCGCGCGTGCCGCTGACAGTGGATTTGACCGGGATGCGGGTGGCGATCACCGCCGGGGCCGGCGGCATCGGCCGGGTCATGGCCGACAGCTTCGCCGCCTGCGGAGCGGAGCTGTTCGTTTCCGACGTCGATGCGGCGAGCCTGGCCGGATGCCCGCATCCGCACATGCGCGCCGATGCCGGCGTGGCCGCCGATTGCGAGGCGTTCGTCGATGCCGCCGTTGCCCATCTCGGCGGGCTCGACGTGCTGGTGAACAACGCCGGCATCGCCGGCCCGACCGCGCTGGTGGAGGAGGTCACGCCGGAGGCGCTGGACGCCACCCTGCGCATCGATCTCGCCAGCATGTTCCATTGCGCGCGGCGCGCCATTCCGGCCCTCCGGGCGGCCGGGGGCGGAGCGATCATCAACCTCTCCTCGGCTGCCGGACGATTCGGCTTCCCGCTGCGCGCGCCCTATTCGGCGGCGAAATGGGGGGTGGTGGGCTTCACCAAGTCGCTGTCGATCGAGCTCGGCCCGGACGGGGTCCGGGTGAACGCGATCCTGCCCGGCCCGGTCGACGGCCCGCGCATCCGCGCGGTGATCGCCGCCAAGGCGAAGGCGGCCGGCATTTCCGAGAACGAGATGACCGAGCGCACCGTCGCCACCACCAGCCTGCGCAGCTTCGTCACCCAGCAGGACATCGCCAACATGGCGCTCTATCTCGCCAGCCCATTCGGTGCGACGATCAGCGGCCAGGCGATCGCGGTGGACGCGGACATGCAGTACACGATGTAGGCGGAAGGCGGGCGGACCCCCAAGGGAAGTTCGGGGGCGAGGCCGGCGAAGCCCGCCGCGCCGCGCTACGAATGCGCGGCCGGCATATCCACCTGGCCGCCGGCCTGCTTCCAGGCCGTGAAGCCGCCGCGGATATGCGCCACGTCGGCAAGCCCCATCTCCTGCGCGGTTTTCGCCGCGAGCGCCGAGCGCCAGCCGCTCGCGCAGTAGAACAGGAACCGCTTGGGCGCGGCGAATACCGGCTTCGCGTACGGGCTCTCGGGGTCGATCCAGAATTCGAGCATGCCCCGCGGGCAGGAGAACGCGCCGGGGATGCGGCCTTCCCGCTGGACCTCCCGCGGATCGCGCAGATCGACGAACACCACGCCGTCGTCGCCGTGCAGCGCCAGCGCCTGCTCGGCCGGTACGGTGTCGATCACCGCCTCGGCTTCGGCCAGCAGATCCTTGTACCCCTTCTTCATTGCCCGCTCCTCTGGCATATCGGTATCGACCGGACCAAGGCCGCCCGCCGGCTCACGCCGCCGCCGGCTCCCCGGCCAGCGGCGCATATCCGAGCGTCTCGAACAAGGCCGCCACCTCCGCGATCGCCGCGTCCAGCCGCGCGGTGTCGGTTCCCTTCACAACGATCGCCACGCCGTTCCCGTCTGGCCGGTAGAACGGGTAGCTGCCGATATCCACATCCTCGTAGCGCGCCTGCACGAGGCCCAGCCCTTCGGCGATCCGCCCCTCCGACACGCCGAGCGCGTACACCGCGCGCGCCGCGATCGGCGAGCCGCCGGGCAGGGACGGCGCCAGGCTCTCGAACATGGCCTGCATGATCCGCGGCACCCCGGCCAGCACGTGCACGTTGCCGATGGTGAAGCCGGGCGCGATGGAGATCGCGTTGTCGATCAGGGTCGCTCCGCGCGGCATCGTCGCCATGCGCTGGCGCGCGGCGTTGAACTCCCCGGGCTTGTAGCTGCGCTCCAGCCGCGCCCAGGCTTCCGGATGCGGCTCCCACTTCACGCCGAAGGCGGCGGCGACGCATTCGCTGGTGATGTCGTCATGCGTCGGGCCGATGCCGCCGGTGGTGAAGACCATGTCGTAACGGGCGCGCAACTCGTTCACCGTGTCGACGATCACCGCGGCGATATCGGGGATCACGCGGGCCTCGGCCAGGCGGATGCCGCGTTCGGCCAGGCGCTGGGCAAGGAAGCGCAGGTTCACGTCGTGGGTGCGGCCCGAAAGAATCTCGTTGCCGATGATCAACACGGACGCGGTGGGCGCGGGTTCGGCCATCTCGGTTCCTACAGGAAGTCGCGCAGCAGCGGGATCAGCGGCTTGTCGGCAGGCGGCATCTGGTACTCGGCCAGCCGCTCCGGCCGTACCCAGGTCAGGGTCTGGCCCTCCTGCCCGCGCGGGATGCCGCGCCAGCGCCGGCACAGATAGAGCGGCATCAGCAGGTGGAACCGCTCATAGGCGTGCGAGGCGAAGGCGAAGGCGCCGAGGCAGGAGGCGGTGACATCGATCCCGAGTTCTTCCTTGAGCTCGCGGATCAGCGCCGCTTCCGGCGTTTCTCCGGCCGCGAGCTTGCCGCCCGGAAACTCCCACAACCCGGCCATCGTCTTGCCTTCCGGCCGGCGTGCCAGCAGCACCCTGCCGTCGCGGTCGATCAGCGCGCAGGCGGCGACCAGCACCAGCGGCTTGCCGGCTGCGGGGGCCGCTTCCGGGGCGGCGCGGCCCAAAGGAGCGATTGCGGGAGCGATCGGGGGCGCGATCGCGGGGGCGACCGGAGCATCCGTCGTGGCGCCCGTCGGGGCGCGGACCGGCATGCCGGTCCGGCGGGCCGCGGGGGCGGCGCCCGGCGCTTCGGCCGGTACCATGAAGGCGGTGGCGGGATCACCGAACAGGTCGTCGCGGGTCGCGGTCAGCCGCAGCACCGGCTGCATCCCGCCGCGGGCGCGGAACTCCTCGCTGCCCTGCCCGGTCTGGCGGAAGCCGATCCGGCGCAGCACCGCGAGCGAAGCGGGGTTGCCTTCGATCACCGTCGCTTCCAGCCGGTCGAGGTCGAGATTGGCCATCGCCCAGCGCGCCAGGCGTCCGGCCGCCTCGGTGGCGACGCCGTGGCCCCAGAACCGGCGCCCCACCCAGTAGCCCAGTCGGCCGGACCGCGCGGCGGCGTCGCAGCGCAGCCCGACCACGCCGACCAGCGTCTCGCGCGCGCCGTCCCGCCCGGTGATCGCGAGGTGATAGGCAGCGCCGGCCGCCAGGTCCCGCTCGGTGGCGGCGATCCACTCATCCGCCTCCTCCCGCGGGTACGGGAACGGCACGTTCGCCAGGGTGCACGCCACCTCCCAGTCATTGACCAGATTATGCAGCGCCGCGGCGTCGCGGGCCGCGAGCGGGCGCAGGGTCAGCCGCTCGGTGGCCAGGGGGGCGAACGGGGCGGCGGCGGGCGGCGCGGCCAGCAGGTCGTC
>JAGWSV010000109.1 GCA_028869315.1 Rhodospirillales bacterium | reverse complement strand
GGTGCTTCATCCGCCGCATGTGATCGAGCGTGATCACATCCACGTTGCCGGTCGCGGTCACGAAGATGTCGCCCAGCGGCGCGGCATCCTCCATGGTGACGACCTCGTAGCCTTCCATCGCCGCCTGCAGCGCGCAGATCGGATCGACCTCGGTCACCATCACCCGGCAGCCGGCGTTGCGCAGCGACGCCGCCGAGCCCTTGCCGACATCGCCGAAGCCGTTCACCACCGCGACCTTGCCGGCCATCATCACGTCGGTGCCGCGGCGGATGCCGTCCACCAGGGATTCGCGGCAGCCGTAGAGGTTGTCGAACTTCGACTTCGTCACGCTGTCATTCACGTTGAAGGCCGGGGTCAGCAGCTTGCCGTCCCGCGCCATGTCGCGCAGCCGGTGCACGCCGGTCGTGGTTTCCTCCGAAATGCCGCGCACGTCGGCCAGCATTTCGGGATATCTCTGGTGCATCAGCAGGGTCAGGTCGCCGCCGTCGTCGAGGATCATGTTCGGCGTCCAGACCTCGCCGCCCGCTGCCCCAGTGCCCTGGGCCGGCCCGCGCACCGTCTGCTCGATGCACCACCAGAACTCCTCCTCCGTCTCGCCCTTCCAGGCGAACACCGGGATGCCGGCGGCGGCGATCGCGGCGGCCGCGTGGTCCTGGGTGGAGAAGATGTTGCAGGACGACCAGCGCACGGTGGCGCCGAGGGCCAGCAGCGTCTCGATCAGCACCGCGGTCTGCACCGTCATGTGCAGGCAGCCGGCGATGCGGGCGCCGGCCAGCGGCTTCGTCTTGCCGTATTCGGCGCGCAGCGCCATCAGGCCGGGCATCTCGTCCTCGGCCATCGCGATCTCTTTGCGGCCCCACTCGGCCTCCGAGATGTCTCTTACCTTGTAATCCTGCATGGGCTGCCGCTCCTTCTGGGTGGCGGCTGTATATAAGCATATCTTTATGTGTGCAATCCCGCGACGCGCGCGGCTTGCCCGCCACGCGGCGCGACCCCGGCACGCAACCCTTGGGCGATCCTGCCCAGGCTGCTAGAATTGCCGTCCCATGACCCGGATCGCGACCCTTTCCTCCCGCGGCGTCATCGCGCTTGCCGGCGCGGACCGCGTTTCGTTCCTCCAGGGCCTCGTCTCCAACGACGTGACGGCGGCCGCGCCCGGCCGCGCCGTCTGGGCTGCGCTGCTCACGCCGCAGGGCAAGTGGCTGGCGGATTTCTTCATTCTGGCCGCGCCCGACCGGCTGCTGCTGGATGCCGAGCGGGCGCAGGTCCCGCTGATCCTGACCCGGCTCGGCCGCTTTCGCCTGCGCGCGGACGTCACCCTGGCCGCACTCGACGACTGGACCGTGGCCGCCGCCTGGGACGGCGCGCCGGGGTCGCCCTCTCCGTCTCTCCCCCCTGGCCTTCTGCCCGTGGGCGCCGTGGCCGCCCCCGATCCGCGGCTGCCGGAGGCGGGCTGGCGGCTGCTCTCCCCCGTCCCGATTGCCGCCACCGACAGCGCGGACGCATGGGACCGCCATCGCCTCGCGCTCGGCCTGCCGGACGGCTCGCGCGACCTGGAGGCGGAGAAGACCGTGCTGCTGGAAGCCGGGTTCGACGAGCTCGGCGGCGTGTCCTGGACCAAGGGCTGCTACATGGGCCAGGAACTGACCGCCCGCACGCGCTACCGCGGCCTCGTCAAGCGCCGCCTGATCCCGGTCGCGATCGCCGGCGCGCCGCCGGCCGCCCCCCCGCCGCCAGGCACCCCGATCCTGCGCACCGACCGGGAGGAGCCCGCCGAGGCCGGCACCCTGCGCTCCGCCGCCGACGGGCTCGGGCTGGCGCTGCTGCGGCTCGACGCGCTGGACGCGCCGCTGACCTGCGGCGGCGCCCGCCTGACCCCGCGCCGCCCCGCCTGGCTGCGCCTGCCGGAGCCGGCCGCATGACCCGCACCGCCGCCAGGCCCCGATGAGCACGCCCCCACCGACCGGCACCCCCTCCGCCGCCGCCCAGGCCGGCGGCACCCTGGCGGTCGATTGGGAAGCGAAGTACCGCGCCGGCAGCGCCCCGTGGGAACGGCCCGGCGCCCACCCGGCGTTCCAGGAGTGGCGTGCCGCCGGGACGCTGGCGCCCTGCCGCATCCTGGTTCCCGGCGCCGGCCGCAGCGCGGAGCCGCTGGCGCTGGCCGAGGCGGGGTTCGCGGTGACGGCGCTGGACGCCGCCCCCAGCGCGGTGGCGGTCCAGCAGGCGCGCTTCGAACGGGTGGGCGCGCACGCCCGCGCGATCGTCGCGGACCTGTTCGCCTGGACGCCGGACGCGCCGTTCGACGCGATCTACGACCAGACCTGCCTCTGCGCCCTGCCGCCGGCGCTGTGGCCGGACTACGCGGCGCGGCTGGCCGCCTGGCTGCGCCCCGGCGGCGCCCTGTTCGTTCTGTTCATGCAGACCGGCCAGCCTGGCGGCCCGCCCTTCGACTGCGCCCTGCCCGCCATGCGCCGGCTGTTCGGCCCCGACCGCTGGACCTGGCCGGAAGCGCTGCCGCCGCCAGTACCGCACCCGAGCCTGCGCGCCGAGCAGCCCGCGCTGCTGCGCCGGCGCTGACCCGCCGCGCCCCGGCGCCGCGCCGGGAGCGGCCTCTTCCACACCGGAACCGCCCGGCCGCCCCGCCGGCGGGCGAGGGCGGCGGCGAACCGGTTGCGCAACAGCGCCGCAGTCGTCCCTTCCCGCCGGAGCGAACCGTGCGGTTCGGCGCCCGCCGGGGGCCCGAACCGTACGGGTGCGGTTAACCCTTCCTTCACCGTCGCCGCATACAACCGCACTGCCTTCCGCCGCACCGCCGGCCCATCCGGACGCCGGCTGACCGCCGCTTGATTGATTCGCGGTTCGTTCACAGGTCTCGCGCGCCTGAAACCATCCGCCGGGCATGAGGAACGGACCACGAACGCGGGTGGGGACCCGCCGGATACCCCCGCGCCCACGATACCCCCCTGCATCCGCGCATCCCGAGGGCGGCGCCGCGCCCGCGCCGGCGCCCCCGGCCCCGTGCTGGTGATGGCGGCCGACGCGGCGCGCACGCGGTGGCGGGAGGTGCTGGCCCGCGTCGCCGACGGAACGAAGGTGGCGATCGCGCGGCCCGGGCGGGTTGTGGCCCGCCTGGTGCGGGCGGGATAGCGGCGGCGCGGGACGGCCACCTTCACCGCTTCGTGCGCGCCGGGTGCCGCCGGGGTGGCGTAGGCTTCGCCCCGGCCTCGGGACCCGCCGGGGCGCGGCACATCGACCGCCGCCGGGAGGACCGCACATGCCGGACGGTATCTACAAGGTTGTCGAGCTCGTCGGCTCGTCCGAGGAGAGCGTCAGCAAGGCGATCGACCGGGCGATTGCAAAGGCCGCCGTCACGCTGCGCCATCTTGGATGGTTCGAGGTGACGAATGTGCGTGGCCATATCGAGAACGGAAAGGTGGCGCACTACCAGGTGACGATCAAGGCGGGGTTCCGGCTGGAAGACGATTAGGGCGGGTGGCGCGATCGGATGCCGCAGCCGGGTACGGGGCGTGTCGCCTTATGGCAAATCCGGACGGTGCGGAGGACCGGGCGTTCAACGCGGATTGACCAGCCTGACTGCCGAAGCAGCCGATCGACAATTTCTGCAGCGGTGTTCCAATCGCCCCCGGGGTGCGATCTGTCGACCTTCCCATGCCGGAAGCCCCACCTGATGGGTGAGCTGTCGAGGTCATACCCGCTGGGGTCGAGGTCGGTGTTGATCCCGGGCAGGGCGAGGCGCGTATCAAAGAACCACCCGATGGACGGGCGTCGCGCAGGGTCATCGCCAATGAGGAGCATGAAGTTCCCCCTGTCGCCTGAAGGCGGCCTGTTCAGGGACGTCCGCCACACGCGAACGCTGGCACTGAAACGTTTTCATGTGGGTTCCGATGATCCCGTCCTGGCTGCACGACATCTCGATTGCCTATTTGCTGGCGGGAGCCATGTGCGCCGCGATAATCGCGGCGGATATATCGCGACATCCTCAGCACACGTGGATCATGAACGTCGTCTGGCCGGTGACGGCGCTCTTCGGGACGATCTGGGTCCTGTGGCAGTATTTCGCTTATGGCCGGCTCGCGACACATGAAAAGATGCACGTGGCCGTGCTGCGGAAGCAGCAGCCGCCAAACACGCGCAGGACGCCGTTCCCTGTCATGGTCGCCAATGGTGCGCTGCATTGCGGCAGCGGTTGCACGCTGGGCGATATCGTTGCGGAATGGCTCGTGTTCGCGGTGCCAGCGATCGCCCCGTGGTTCGGCTACAAGATCCTGTTCAGGGACAAAATCTGGCTCTGGTGCAAACGGCTAGCGCCGGTATCCTGCGGGCGAGGTGGTGGCTGTGGGGGGTGGCGCGATGGCCAAGTTCCGGGCCTTGGAGGATCTGTTCAGGGGTCGGCACTTCGACCGCGAGGTGATCATCCTGTGCGTGCGGTGGTATCTCCGCTTCAAGCTGAGCTTTCGGGACCTGGTCGAGATGATGGCCGAGCGCGGCCTGTCGATGGCCCACACCACGATCATGCGTTGGGTGCAGTATTATGCGCCGGAGTTCGAAAGGCGGTGGAACCGCTTCGCGCAGCCGGCCGGGGCTTCGTGGCGGGTGGACGAGACGTACGTGAAAGGTCCGCGGCGAATGGGTCTATCTCTACGGGGCGGTTGATCGCGCCGGGAACACCGTCGACTTCCGGCTCAGCCCAAAGCGTGATGTTGCCGCGGCCAAGGCGTTCTTCCGCAAGGCGATCAAGGGTCAGGGCACGGGTCCGCAGACCGTCACATTGGATGGCTATGCCGCGTCGCACCGCGCCGTGCGCGAGATGAAGGCTGACGGCGAACTGCCTGCTGACACGAAGCTGCGGTCATCGGAATACCTGAACAACCTGGTCGAGCAGGACCATCGGGACGTGAAGGCGCGGATCGGCCCCATGCTTGGGTTCAAACGGTTCGAGAATGCGGCGACCACCATAGCCGGGATCGAATTGCTACGACGAATCGGCAAGGGGCAGTTCAACCTTGGCCGACTGCGTCTTCGGGATCGACGTGCGCCTGCTGTCTGGGAAGCAGTCTTGGCAGCTCGATAAAGCGACAACGGTGCAGACATCGCAGCCAAGACCGTTGGCTTGTCGTGCTATTTGCACCAGAGCCCTCCTGCGGCTCGGTCCCCTGCCCGCCGGTCCGGCACGCCGGCCGGAGCGCCTGCGGCGGCTGAGCTTCCCGCCCGCTCAGACCGGCCGTTCCCCCCGCACCGTCACCCGGAAGCCGGAGCGCGTTTCCGGCCAGTAGTCCCACAGCGCGTGGTGCTGCACGCAGCGATTGTCCCAGAACGCCACCGAATTGGCCCGCCAGCGGAACCGGCACTGGAACAGCGGGTTCTCCATGTGCTCGTAAAGGTAGCGCAGCACGCCCTCGCTCTCGTCGCGCGGAATGCCCAGGATGCGCCGGGTGAAGCCGCGGTTCACGTACAGCGCCTTGCGCCCGGTCACTGGATGCGTGCGCACCACGGGATGTTCCGCATGCGGGTAGCTCGCC
>JAGWSV010000108.1 GCA_028869315.1 Rhodospirillales bacterium | reverse complement strand
TGGGAGAACGTGAAGCCGCAGGTGGACGAGGTGGTGTTCCCCGACGGCAAGCGGCTGATCGTGCTGTCGGAAGGCAGGCTCGTGAACCTCGGCAACGCCACCGGCCACCCGAGCTTCGTGATGAGCGCGAGCTTCACCAACCAGGTGCTGGCGCAGATCGAGCTGTTCACCGCCCCCGCCGGCCGCTACGAACGGCAGGTCTATACCCTGCCGAAGGCGCTGGACGAGAAGGTGGCGGCGCTGCACCTGGCCAAGGTGGGCGCGACCCTGACGAAGCTCTCGCCGGCGCAGTCCGAGTATCTCGGCATCGCGGCGAGCGGGCCGTTCAAGCACGACGGGTATCGCTACTGACCGGATCGGTCATGGCGTAGCCCGGCCTGGCCCGGCTGCGCCATCTGGTCGCTGTCCGCGCCCGAGCAGGTTCGATCCGCCGCCGTTCAGCGCGGCGGCGGATCGCGCGACAGCCCCCGCGCGGCGAGTTCGTTCAGGTAGCGCGTCCAGCGTTCGTCCTGCTCGCGGCCAAGTTCGTGCAGGTAGTCCCAGGAATAGATCCCGGTGTCGTGCAGGTCGTCGAAGGTCAGCCGCACCGCGTAGTTGCCCACCGGCTCGATCGCGGTGATGCTGACGTGGCGGCGGCCCGGCACGATGGTGCGCTGGTCGGGGCCGTGGCCCTGCACCTCCGCGCTCGGGCTTTCCACCCGCAGGTACTCCGCCGGCAGGTCGAAGCGGCTGGCGTCGTCGAAGGCGACGTGCAGCACCCGGGCCGCGCGGTCGAAGCGCAGTTCGGTGGCGATCGGCATCATGCCTCCAGCTTGCGGGCTTCTTCCGGCAGCATGATCGGGATGCCGTCGCGCACCGGGTAGGCCAGCCCGGCCTTGCGGCTGATCAGCTCGCCGGCCTCGCGGTCGTATTCGAGCGGCGCCTTGGTCAGCGGGCACACCAGGATCTCCAGCAGGCGCGGGTCGATCGGCGCCGGGCGGGGGGCGGTGGCTTCGGTCATCGTGGTTTCCCTCAACTCAGCCGCCCGCCGCCGGCGGGGGCCTGCGGTTCGACGGCGCCCATCTGCAGCAGCGCCAGCAGCGCGCCGGCGCGCGCGGTCTGGTCGGGCGCTTCCAGCAGCGCCTGCTTTTCCGCCGGCTCGAACGGGCAGACCATGCAGAGCGTGCTGATCAGGACCGGGTCGGCCATGTTGCGGATCGTGTCCCAGTTGGCGTCGAAGCCGCGGCGGGTGAAGTAGCCGCGCAGGGCGGCGAGCAGGGTTTCCCGCGCAACGTCCAGCGGCTGCGGGGTGGGGTCGAGCTCGGCGAGGAACGGCCCGTACTCCACCCGCATCCGCCGGTAGCCGCGGCGCGGGGCAAGCTCCGCCTCGATCCGGTAGCGCAGCAGCCCGGTCAGGGTGATGAGGTAGCGGCCGTCATCGGTTTCGCTGAACGAGTTGATCCGCCCGAGGCAGCCGATACGGTAGAGGCGCGGTTCGCCGGTCGCCGGGTCCGGCGGCGCCGCCGCATCGGGCTGCACCATGCCGAACACCCGCCCCGCGCCCAGCGCGTCTTCCACCATCGCCAGATAGCGCGGCTCGAAGATGTTCAGCGGCAGCTTGCCGCCCGGCAGCAGCAGCGCGCCGGCCAGCGGGAAGACCGGAATCTCCCGCGGCAGGTCGTCGGCGTGCGGGTGGAAGGCTGACATCAGGCGACCGGCATCAGGAGAACAGCAAGGCCGACAATTTCCGCCGCGCCGTCATCGTCGCCGGGTCCTCGAAACCCCAGGCCTCGAAGAAGGTCAGCAGCTTGAGCCGCGCCGCATCCTCGTTCCAGCCGCGCTGGCGGCGCATGATCTCAAGCAGCTGCTCCGCCGCGCCGGCCCGGTCGTCGCGCGCATTGAGCGCCGTCGCCAGCTCGAAACGGGCCTGGAAATCGGTCGGATCGGCAGCGACGCGGGCTTCCAGCGCCGCACGCTGCGCGCCGGCGGCCCGGCCCTCGCGGGCGAGGGTCAGGGCGCTGCGCGCGCCGGAGATTTCGGCGTGGTCGGCGACCGCCGCCGGCACCTGCTCCAGCGCCTGCGCCGCCTGATCCTCCTGGCCGAGCGCCATCAGCGCGCGGACCAGCCCGCCCCAGGCGAGCGGGTTCTCCGGCTCCTCCTGCAGCGCGGCGCTGTAGAGCTCACCGGCCTGCTGGGCGTCGCCCGCCTCCAGCGCGGCCTTCGCCTCGCCCACGAGGTCGGCCGCCGGCATCGCCCCGCCGGCCTGCTTGAGCAGCGCTTCCACGAAGCGCTTGACTTCGGATTCCGGCACCGCGCCCTGGAACAGGTCGGCGATCTGGCCCTGCCAGAACGCCGCCACCGTCGGCACCGATTGCAACGGCAGGCCGAGCTGGACCAGCTGTTGCACGAGCGCACGGTTCTTGTCGATGTCGATCTTGACCAGCTTCACCCGGCCGCCGGCGGCGCGGACCACCTTCTCCAGCGTCGGGGTGAGGGTCTTGCAGGGGCCGCACCACGTCGCCCAGAAATCGACCAGCACCGGCAGGCTGCGGGAGGCTTCGATCACCTCCCGCATGAAACTGTTCTGGTCGCCATCCACGATCATCGCCGCGCCGGCGGTGGGGGCGTTCGGGGTCTGGCCGATAAGCGCATCCATGCGGGAAGGTTCCTGGGACATCGTCGGTGGACCAAGCTGATAAGTGTGGGTGCCGGCCCGCGAAGCAAGCGGCACCGCGGACCCGACCATGCCGTCCGCGCGGGCCCGCGTCCAGGGCGGCGGGGCCGGGAAGATTGCGCCGGCGCCGACTTCCAGACCGGGATCCGGCCCAGAAGGTGGTTGCATCGCCGGCGGCAACCGGCTCATGCTGCGGTTCTGTTTCACGGCGCAGAGGGACCGGACCATGGTTTCCCGCCTGCATCCGGATCATCGACTTGCCGCGGGCGCGGAGGAACACGCCGCGGCGCGGCGGCGCGACGCTGCGGCCGCCCGGCCCGGCTGGCGCTCCTGGCTGGCGGCGCTGGCCGTGGTGGCGGTGTTCGCGCTCGTCCTGCATCTGCTCTACAGCTGAAACCGGCACGGGACGCGGATTGCTGCTGACGGCGCCGCGGCGATCGGCTATTATTCCAATATGCTCAAACCGTCTCAAACGGTGGCGCGCCTGGCGGCGGCCGTGCTGCTGGTGCTGCTCTCTGTGCCGGCGGCGCCTTCCGCGCGCGCCGCGCAGGCGTGGGACCCGGGCGGATTTGCCGCCTGCCGCGCCGCGATCCAGGCTGCCGCGCGGGCCGCGCGATTGCCGCCGGGCCTGCTGGAGGCGGTGGCGGTGGTGGAAAGCGGCCGGCCCGACCCGCGCGGCCAGGCCGGGCTCGGGGATGGTCCCGGCCTGGTCCTGAGTGCCGCCGGGCGCAGCCTGCTCGGCGCCTTGCCGGCGCGTCCCGCCCACCCAAATTGGCGTCCGTGGCCCTGGACCATCAACGCCGACGGCGTAGGCCAATTCTTCCGGACCAAGGCGCAGGCGGTCGCCGCGGTGCGGGCGTTGCGCCGCGCCGGCGTGCAGTCGATCGATGTCGGCTGCCTGCAGGTCAATCTGCGCGACCACGCGGGGGCGTTCCGCTCGCTCGACCAGGCCTTCGATCCCCCGGCCAACGCGCGCGTCGCGGCGGCGTTCCTGGTTCGGCTGTTCGCCCGCGCGCAGGATTGGCGCCAGGCCGTGGCCGCGTATCATTCGCAGACGCCGTCGCTCGGCACGCCCTACCGCCGGCGCGTGTTCGCGCGGTGGCACGCGGTTCCCGCGCGGCCGGCGCGCGCCTATGCGGATTTCCTGCCGCCGGGGGCGAAATACGCCGATTTCGCCCGGCAATGAGCACCCCGCCGGTCCGCGCCGCGCGGGTTCCGGCGGCGGTTCGGTAGCGCCGCCGGTGTGGTTGGCCCTGTCGCTCGCGCGCCGCGGCCTGCGTGGCGGGGTGCGCGGGCTGCTGCCGGTGATCCTCTGCCTGGCGCTCGGCGTTGCGGCCATCGCCGCGGTCGGCAGCCTGCGCGCCGCCACCCAGTCGGGGCTGGCCGGCAACGGCCGCCGCCTGCTCTGCGGCGACGTCGCCATCGGCACCGGGGCGGAGCCGCCGCCGGCGGCGCTGCGCGCCTGGCTGGCCGCGCGCGGCGCGCGGATGGCAACCACGGTGGAGATGCGGACCTTGCTGGTCGCGCCCTCCGGCGCGCGCCAACTGATCAGCCTGCGGGCGGTGGGGCCGGACTGGCCGCTGCTCGGCGCGCCGAGGCTGCGCCCGGCGCTGAAGCTGGCGCCCGCGCTGGGGCGGCGCGACGGGCGTTTCGGGCTGCTGGTGGCGCCGCTCGCGCTGTCGCGGCTGGGCCTGCGGCCGGGCGGCACGGCGCGCATCGGCACCGAGACCTTCGCCCTGCGCGCGGCGCTGGACAGCACGCCCGACCTCGTTGCCGGCTCGGCGCTGTTCGGCGCGCCGGCGCTGATCGCCGCCGCCGCGCTGCCGCGGACCGGGCTCGTCGTGCCGGGGGCGATCGTGTCCTACACCATGGTCGCCGCGCTGCCCGATCCGGCGCGGGGTGCGGCGCTGCGCGCCGCGTTGCGGGCGCGTTTCGCCGCCCAGGGCTGGCGGATCCGCGGCCCGGCCGAGGCGGCGCCGGGCGCCAGCCGCTTCATCGTCCTGACCAGCCGGTTCATGACCCTGGTTGGCCTGACCGCCTTGCTGATGGGCGGCATCGGGGTGGCGAACGGCGTCGGCGCCTGGCTGGCCGCGCGGGCGGAGACGCTGGCGATCCTGCGTTGCCTGGGGGCGCCGTCGCGGCTGGTGTTCGCGGTCTGCCTGGCGCAGGTGGCGGCGCTCGCCGCGGCGGGGATCGCGCTCGGGGTGGCGGTGGGCGCGCTGGTGCCGGTGCTGGCCGGCCGGCTCCTGGAATCGGTGTTGCCGGTGCCGGTGACGGCGGGGATCTACCCGGCGCCGCTGGCCCTGGCGGCAGCATACGGCGCGCTGACGGCGGGCGCGTTCGCGCTCTGGCCGTTGGCCCGGGCCGCCGAGGTGCCGGGCGCGGCGCTGTTTCGCGGCGCCGCCCTCGGGGCCGGCTCCGGCGGGCTCGAGC
This sequence comes from Rhodospirillales bacterium, assembly GCA_028869315.1. Lineage (GTDB taxonomy): Bacteria > Pseudomonadota > Alphaproteobacteria > Acetobacterales > Acetobacteraceae > JAJZVS01. The sequence goes on along the minus strand of JAGWSV010000108.1, from coordinate 180 downwards.
CCAAGGGACTCGAGCCCAAGGGACTCAAGCCCGAGGGAGGCGTGTCCGCGGGAAGCGGTGGATTTGGTCGCGCGCCGTGGCTGCGATGGCGGCTGGGGGCGTCGACCCGGGCGATGCCGCGGCTGACCCGCCTGGTGCTGGCGGTGAACGCGGCCGTCGCCGCGGCGCTCGTTGCGCTGG
>JAGWSV010000107.1 GCA_028869315.1 Rhodospirillales bacterium | reverse complement strand
CCGCCGACCTGCGCCGCCGCCTGGCCGAGCGGCTGCACGCAGCCACCGCGGTGCGCCCGCTCGCCGCCGGCCCGACCGCGGAAGCGGCGCTGGCGGAGGCGCATCGCGTGGCCCGCGACGGCCGCCTGACCGAGGCCAGCCTGCTCGCCGCACTGCAACGTGGCGAATCGCAGCTGGCCGCCGCGCTGCTGTCGCTCGCCGCGGCGATGCCGCTGGCGGCGGTCGAGCGGGCGGTGGCGCTGCGCGACGCCAAGGCCTTGGTGAGCCTGACCTGGAAGGCGGGGTTCTCCATGGCGGCGGCGACCCGGCTGCAGAGCACGCTTGCCCGCCTGGGCCCGGCCGAGCTGCTCGCGGCCGGGCCGCGCGCCGGCTTTCCGCTGGCGGCCGACGAAATGCGTTGGCAGCTCGACACCCTGCGCAAAGCCGGCGGGTGAACCCGGCCCCGGCGCCGCCGTCCCGTTCGCGCATCTTTGCCGTCGCTTAACGAAAGCATGGTTTCCTGTGCGCATTCCGTGAAGGGGGTCGCCGTGCCAGCCAGTCGGCTCGTCAATCGCAACGTCATCGCCGGCAACGGGCGGACCAGCATGCGCCTGGAACCCGAATTGTGGGCGGCGCTGCTCGAAGTCTGCCAGCGCGAGGGGCACGACCTGCACACGCTGATCCGCGCACTGGACGCCGCCCGCCGCAACGGCGGGCGCACCAGCGCCGTGCGCGTGTTCCTGCTGGAATATTTCCGCGCCGCCGCGACGGAGGCGGGACACGCCGCCGCCGGGCACGGCCCCGAGGTCGCCCGCCGGGCCGCCTGACACGCGCGCCCCTCTCCCGCCCCGGCCGCCGCGTCCCCGGCGAAGTCTCCCTGGGGTCTTGCCAGGCCCTGCGAAGCCGCGAGACTGCCCGCCCGGAAGGCATCCGCGGACCGGCCGGCGATCCCGCGCCGGCCGAGCACCCCGCCGGGCCATCGAGGAGACGCATGTCCATGCAGATCGGCTTCAACCTGCCGAACAGCGGCAAGCTGACCGCGCCCGGGACCCTGGCCAGGATCGCGCGCGAGGGCGAAGCACTCGGCTACGACTACCTGACCCTGACCGATCACGTGGTGCTGCCCGACCTCGCCGCCCCGGGCTATCCCTATTCGGAAAGCGGCGAGTTCCTCTCCGGCGATCCCACGGTCCGCCACGAGCTGCTCACCGGCATGGCCTGGGTGGCGGCGAAGACCGAGCGCATCCGCCTGGTCGCCGCCGTACTCGTGGTCCCGCACCGGCCGGCCGTGCTGGCGGCGAAGATGCTGGCGACGATCGACGTGCTGTCGGGCGGGCGGCTCACCGTCGGCGTCGGCGCCGGCTGGCTGAAGGCCGAGTTCGACGCCGTGGTGACCACGCCGTTCGCCGCCCGCGGCGCGGTCACGGACGAATACCTGGCGGCGTTCCTGGCGCTCTGGACGCAGGACAGGCCGCGCTTCGAGGGCGCCTACACGCGCTTCGCCGACCTCGTGCTGGCGCCGAAGCCGGTGCAGCAGCCGCATCCGCCGATCTGGGTCGGCGGCGAGAGCCCGCCGGCGCTGCGCCGGGCGGCGCGCTTCGGCCAGGCCTGGTACCCGATCGGCACCAACCGCGCCCACCCGTTCGACACCCTGCCGCGGCTGGCGGCGGGCATCGAACGCCTGCGCCGCCTCACCGCCGAAGCCGGGCGGGACCCGCAGGCGGTCTCCGTCGCCTATCGGGTGAAGCGGCTCGGCGCCGACGTGCCGCCGCGCGGCTCGGACGGCGAAAGGCGGCTGTTTTCCGGCGGCGAGGCGGACGCGCTCCGCGACCTGCGCGACCTTGCCGGGCTCGGCGTCTCCGCCGTCGATGTCGAGATCGCGCGCGACGATGCCGAAGCGAGCCTGCGCGAACTCCGCCGTCTGCGGGCGTTGCTGGCCCGGATTTGAAGCGGCCCGCCGCCGCGCCGCGCCGCCCCAACCCCGTCGCCGCCGCGCGCGCGGCCGGGCGGGCTCACGCGGTCGTGCCGCAGATGCGTTGCAGCCGGCGTGGCACGTGCTACATCGGGGTACGCGGCCGGTTCGCCGGGCGCCTGCCACGCTGCCCGCCTCTCCCGTAGCTCCAGCCGCGGCCGACCATCCAGCGCCGCTCGACGAGATCAAGGATGCGCCCCGGTCGCCGAGTTTCCATCGCCGCCGCCTGCCTGCTTGCCGGAGTGCTCGCCGGCTGCGCCACGCCGCCGCCGCCGAGCCACCCCGAAGCGCGGGCCGAGTTCTACCAGACCAACGACCCGCTGGAGCCGACCAACCGAGTTCTGTACAAGGTCAACAACGGGCTGGATGAAGCCGTGCTGCGCCCGGCGGCGGTCGCCTACAAGGACGCGGTGCCGTCCCCCGTGCGCACCGGCGTGCACAACGTGCTGGGCAATCTCACCACCCCCGTCACCCTCGCCAACAACATGCTGGAGGGCAAGTCGCGGCGCGCCGGCAACACGTTCATGCGCTTCGTGATCAACACCACCTTGGGCGGGCTGGGGCTGGTGGATGTCGCGAGCAAGCTCGGCTACCCGCCGAACAGCGCCGATTTCGGCGAAACCATGGCGATCTGGGGCGTGCCGGAGGGGCCGTACCTGTTCCTTCCCCTGCTCGGCCCCTCCGACCCGCGTGACGCGCTGGGCACCGGGGTCGACATGACCGGCGACCCGTTCGGCTGGGTCGGCCAGGGCACCGCGGTGACCGTCCTGCGCTGGAGCCGGTTCGGGCTGACCGCCCTCGACGAACGATCCCGCGTGCTGGGGGAGATCAGCGGGATCAAGCGGACCGCGCTCGACCCCTACGCGACGTTCCGCAGCCTCTACCGCCAGCATCGCAAGGCCCAGATCGAGAAGATCCGGGCCGATCACCGGCATACGATCCCGGCCTGGTTTCCTGCGCCCACCACGACGCACTGAGCGGAAAGCAACCTCGATGCACGCACGCCGCATGTTTCTCTCCTCTGCCGCCGCCCTGCTGACCGGCCTCGCCGGCCTCGCCCGCCCGACCGCGGCCCGGGCGAACACGTCGACGGCGGAGGCCACCCGCTTCATCAACGCCACCGGGCAGGCCCTGGTGGGCGTGATCAACGGGCCAGGGTCGAGCCAGGCCAAGAGCGCGGCGCTCGCCCGGATCGTCGATTCGCATGTCGATGTCGACGGCATCGCCAAGTTCTGCCTGGGCCGGTTCTGGCGCCTGGCGACCCAGGCCGAGCGCCAGCAGTACGAGGAGCTGTTCCACCGCGTCCTGCTGTTGAACGTGACCGCCAAGATCGGCGAGTACCACGGGGTCTCGTTCACCGTCGGGCGGGCGGTGGCGCGGGACGAAGGCGTGATGGTGGCGACCACGGTCAACCGGCCCGGCCAGGCGCCGGCGGAGGTGGACTGGCTGGTGAAGCCCGTCGGCGGCGACCCGAAGATCATCGACGTGGTGGCCGAGGGCACCTCCCTCCGGGTGACGCAGCGCAGCGACTACGCCTCGTTCATGACCCACCACAACGACAGCGTGTCCGCGCTGATCACGGCGCTGCGCTCCCAGGTCGCGCGCGCCGGATAGCGCCCCGCCCGGCCCGCCCGCCGATCACCCGGCCGACCCGGCCGGCGCGCCGGGTGGACCGGGACGGCGGCTCTCATAGAGCACCATCGCCACCCCGTCGCGCAGGAAGCGCTCCCGCTCCGTCATGCCGATGCCGCCGAGCACGGTGCGGGAGGCGACGTTGTCGTCCCGCGCGACGGCGACGATACGCGCCAGGCCGGCGGTTTCGTGGCCGAACATCAGCGCCGCGCCGGCCGCTTCCCGGGCCAGGCCGCGCCCGCGGGCCGCCGGCCAGAGGGCGAAGCGCAGCGCGACGCCACGCCCGTCCTCCCGCTCCATCAGCCCGGTGAGCCCCTGGAACGCGCCCGTCGCCGCGTCGCGCACGCTCCAGATCCCGTAGCCGCGCGCCGCCCAGAAGGCCATGTCGGCGGCAAGCTCCTCGGCGGCCTGCACCTGCGTGCGCACCCCGCCCAGCATCACCGCGAACACGCGCGGGTCCGCCTTCAGCGCGGTGATGTCGGCCAGGTCGGTCCAGGCGATCGGGACCAGCAGCAGCCGCCCGGTGCGCAAGGTCCAGGCGGGGCTCATGACGGCGGCCGCGGCGCCGCGCGCCGGCGTTGCAGCGGCAGGACGCTAGCGCGCCAGCGGGCGGTACTTGATCCGGTGCGGCTCGGTGGCGTCGGCGCCGAGACGGCGGCGCTTGTCTTCCTCATAGGCCTGGAAGTTGCCCTCGAACCATTCCACGTGGCTGTCGCCTTCGAAGGACAGGATGTGGGTGGCCAGACGATCGAGAAACCAACGGTCATGGCTGATGATCACCGCGCAGCCGGCGAACTCGGCCAACGCCTCCTCGAGCGCGCGCAAGGTATCGACGTCGAGGTCGTTGGTCGGCTCGTCGAGCAGGATGACGTTGTGCGGCCGTTTCAGCATCTTCGCCAGATGCACCCGGTTCCGTTCGCCGCCCGACAGGATGCCGACCTTCTTCTGCTGGTCGGACCCCTTGAAGTTGAACGCGCCGACATAAGCGCGCGACTGCACCGCGCGCTTGCCGAGATAGATCACGTCCTCGCCGCCGGAGATTTCCTCCCACACGTTCTTGTCGGGGTCGAGGCTGTCGCGCGACTGGTCGACATAGCCGAGATCGACGGTGTCGCCGATGCGCAGGACGCCGGCATCCGGCTGCTCCTGGCCGACGATCATGCGGAACAGGGTGGTCTTGCCGGCGCCGTTCGGGCCGATGACCCCGACGATGCCGCCCGGCGGCAGCTTGAAGTCGAGCTGGTCGATCAGCAGCGAATTGCCGTAGCCCTTGCGCAGCCCCTCGGCCTCGATCACCACGTTGCCCAGCCGCGGGCCGGGCGGGATGACGATTTCGGCGACGCCGGTGACCTTCTCCTGCGACGCCGCCAGCATGTCCTCGTAGCGCTGGATACGGGCGCGGCTCTTGGTCTGGCGCGCGCGGGGGGAGGCGGCGATCCATTCCTGTTCCGCCGCCAGCGCACGCTGGCGGGCGGATTCCTCTTTCTCCTCCTGCTGCAGCCGCTTGCGCTTCTGTTCCAGCCAGGCGGAATAATTGCCTTCGTACGGATAGCCGCGCCCGCGCTCGATCTCCAGGATCCAGCCGGTGACGTTGTCGAGGAAGTAGCGGTCGTGGGTGACCAGCATCACCGTGCCGGCGTAGTCGCGCAGGGTCCGTTCCAGCCAGGCGACGCTCTCCGCGTCCAGGTGGTTGGTCGGTTCGTCGAGCAGCAGCAGGTCGGGCTTTTCCAGCAGCAGCCGGCACAGCGCGACCCGGCGCCGCTCGCCGCCCGAGAGCGTCGCCACCGGCGCCTCGGCCGGCGGGCAGCGCAGCGCATCCAGCGCGATCTCCACCCGCCGGTCGAGGTCCCAGCCGTCCTCGGCGTCGATCTTCGCCTGCAGGTCGGCCTGCTCGGCCAGCAGGTCGTTCATCTTCGCGTCGTCCATCGGTTCGGCGAATTCCATCGAGATCGCGTTGAACCGGTCGATCGCCGCTTTCAGGTCGGCGAAGGCGGCCTCCACGTTCTCCCCCACCGTCGCCCCGGCATCCAGCCTGGGCTCCTGCGGCAGGTAGCCCACCCGCGCGCCCTCCGCGGCCCAGGCCTCGCCGCCGTATTCGGTCTCGATCCCGGCCATGATCTTGAGCAGGGTGGACTTGCCGGCGCCGTTCACGCCGAGCACGCCGATCTTCACCCCGGGCAGGAACGACAGGGTGATGCCCTTGAAGACCTCCCGCCCGCCGGGGAAGGCCTTGGTCAGGTTCTTCATCACATAGACGTACTGGTAGGCGGCCATACGGCGGGGCTCCTGCGGCGCGGACATGATCGGGTCCGCTTGTAGGTGGCGATCCGCCCGGCCGCAACCAAGCCCGCGCTGCCCGCCTTCGCGCTATACAAGTTTCGTGCGCGACGCCAAGATCGCCGGAAACCAAAGGGAGGACACAGCATGCCGGTCATCACCCTGTCGAACCCGCAAGGCGTCCGGGCGCCGGCCAGCCGGTACTCGCACGCGGCCCTGGTGGCGGGCGCGCACCGCCGCCTGGTCGTCTCGGGCCAGGTCGGGCAGGAGCCGGACGGCACGGTTCCCGCCACCGGAGAGGGCCAGATCGCCCAGGCCTACGCCAACCTGCGCGCGGTGCTGGAAGCGCACGGGATGGGCATTTCCGACGTGGTCAAGACCACCGCCTTCCTGACCGACCGCAGCCTGATCCCGGCCTACCGCGCCGCCCGCGACGCGGTGTTCGCCGACCACGCGCCGGCCTCCACCCTGCTCGTCGTGGCCGGTCTCGCCGATGCGCGCTGGGTGGTGGAGATCGAGGCCGAGGCGGCGCGGTGACCGACCCGATCGCGCGCGCCCGCCGCGACACGGTGGGCGATGCGCTGCGACGGGCGGCGCGGGTGCACCGCGACCGCGAGGCGCTGGTGTTCGATGGCCGCAGCTGGAGCTTCGCCGCGCTGGACGCGGGCGCCGACCGGATCGGCGCGCACCTGCTCGGGCTGGGGCTCCGACCCGGCGACCGGGTGGCGGCGTTCGCGCGCAACTCGGATGCCTACATGCTGCTCTGGCTGGGATGCGCGCGGGCCGGGCTCGTGCACGTGCCGGTCAACTACGCGCTGACCGGGTCGGAGCTCGCCTATATCGTCGGCCAGTCCGGCGCCCGCGCGCTGTTCGCCGCCGCGTCGCTGGAGCCGGCGCTGGCGGCGGTGCGCGGCCAGGTGGAGATGCTGCGCCGGCTGGAACCGGCGGGGGAAGACGGGCTGGCGACGATCGCCCGCGCCGCCGCGCCGCCCGATCCGCCGCCCGATCCGCCAATCGACGAGAACAGCCTGGCGCAGATCGTCTACACCTCCGGCACCACCGCGGCGCCCAAGGGCGCGATGATGACGCACCGCGCGATGCTGGCCGAATACGCGGCGGTGATCCATCATTTCGAGTGCCGGGCGGATGACCGCGCGCTGGCGGCGCTGCCGCTCTACCACACCGCGCAGATGCACGCGTTCACCATGCCGCAGCTGCTCGCCGGCGCGCGCACCGTGCTGATCGAGGCGCCGGAGCCGGCGACGGTGCTGCGGCTGATCGAGGCGGAGCGCATCACCTCGTTCTTCGCGCCGCCCACGGTGTGGATCAGCCTGCTGCGCCACCCGGACTGCGCCCGGCGGGACCTGTCGTCGCTGACCCATATCTATTACGGGGCGTCGATCATGCCGGTTCCGGTGCTGGCCGAGCTGCGCGCCCGCCTGCCCGGCGCGCGGCCGTTCAACGCCTATGGCCAGACCGAGATCGCGCCCCTGGCCACCGTGCTGCGCCCGGAGGAGCACGACGCACGGCCGGCCTCGGCCGGCCGGCCGGCGATCAACGTCGAAACCCGGGTCGTCGACCCCGACATGAACGACGTGCCGCCCGGCGTGCACGGGGAGATCGTCCACCGCTCGCCGCATCTCCTGGTGGGCTATTGGGACAAGCCGGCCGAGACCGCGGAGGCGTTCCGCGGCGGCTGGTTCCATTCCGGGGACGTCGGCTATTTCGACGCCGCCGGCTACCTCTATATCGTCGACCGCATCCGCGACGTGATCAACACCGGCGGCGTGCTGGTCGCCTCGCGCGAGGTGGAGGAGGCGCTGTTCACACATCCCTCGGTGTCGGAAGTGGCGGTGGTCGGCCTGCCCGATGCGAAATGGATCGAGGCCGTCACCGCCTTCGTCGTCCTGCGCGCCGGCCAGGACGCCGACGCGGCGGCGCTCATCGCCCATGCGCGGACGCATCTGGCACCCTTCAAGCTGCCGAAGCGTGTGGTATTCGTGGACGAGCTGCCGCGCAACACCGCCGGCAAGCTGCTCAAGCGCGAGCTGCGGCGGCAACACGCAACGGAAACGCGAGGACAGGAATGAAACTCTACAACTCGATCGGCCCCAACCCGCGCGTGGTGCGCATGTTCATGGCCGAACGCGGGATCGACATGCCGCGCCAGGAGATCGACCTGCGCGGCGGCGAGAACCGGCAGGACGCCTACCTGGCGAAGAACCCGTTCGGGCAGATGCCGGCGCTGGAACTGGACGACGGCACCATCGTCACCGAGATCATCCCGATCTGCGAATATCTTGACGAGATCGCTCCCGGCGCCTCGCTGATCGGCGCCACCGCGCAGGAGCGGGCGGAGACGCGGATGTGGGTGCGCCGGCTCGACCTCAACATCATCGAGCCGCTGGGCTGCGGCTTCCGCTTCGCCGAAGGGCTTAAGCTGTTCCAGAACCGCATCCACGTGATTCCCCAGGCGGCCGGCGATCTCAAGCAGATCGCGCAGGAATGGCTGCGCCGGCTCGACGCCATGATGCAGGGCAAGACGTGGATCTGCGGACCCCGCTTCACCCTGGCCGACATCTTCCTGTTCTGCTTCCTCGAATTCGGCGACGGCGTCGGCCAGCCGCTCAACCGCGACAACCGCAACATCGCCGCGTGGTTCGACCGGGTGAAGGCGCGGCCGAGCACCACGGCCTGAGACCGGGATGGCCCCTGGCGGCGGCTCAGGCCGCCAGGGCGGGCCGCTTGGCGGTCGTGCGCACCAGCACCACCTTCTCGGCCGAGCGGCCGAAGAAATGATAGCCTGAGCCGCCTTCGGCCAGGGTATCCAGGAACGCATCCGGGTCGGTGACCCGGATGCCGCCCAGGATATCCGCCCCGTGCGCCATCAGCACCTCCGGCAGCAATCCCACCGTCGGGCCGACCACCACGACCCTTGCCGCGGGACGCGCCAGGGCCAGAAGCCCGGGCAAGGTGTCGTTGATCAAGGTGGTGCCGGTGATCAGCAGCACGTCCGCCGCCGGCACCACCGCCGGCGCCTCGGCGGCGGGGCGGAAATGCGGCAGCTCGTCCGGCTTCAATGTGGCCGGATCGTTCTCCAGCACCGTCCAGCGCTGGCCGGCCTGTTTCAGCGCCTTGAGGAAGGGGACGAAGGCGCCGACCACGACGACATGCTCGCCGGGACGGATCGCGGCGGCGTCGTAGGCGTCCTCGCCCGCGCGCAGGGCCGCGCCCGGATGCGGCACCCGATCCCAGGCGGCGGCGGCCAGGGCGTTCATGGCGGCGATGCCGACCGCGCGGCGAATCCCGTCCGGCTCGTCCAGGAGACGCAGCAGGTCCTGGGCCGGCCGGCCACGCATCTTTCCGGGAAACGGCATCGCCATGGCCGAGCTTGGGCAGCACACGGCTTCGCGCAGGGAGCGGAGCGGGGTCGCGCAGGCCCCGGTGGCGCCGCCGGCGAGCGTCACGCCGGTGAAGAACAGGCCGACGACGACCCGTTCGATCGTCAACCGCGCGAGGTCGGGACCGAGCGCGTCACGCAGCCGGTCGGTGGTCTCGGTCAGCAGGATCGGCGCAGGCATCACACTCCCCCTTCAACACGGGCGCCGACCGCGCGCCCGTGTTGAAAATGGAGAATGCAATGCCGATTTGCAAGCGTCCGGCTATTGCTTCCCAGGCGCCACGAAGTAGCGGAACGGGAAGCTGTTGTCGGCCGGCTGCACCACCTTGTAGCCGTTGCGCACGGCCCAGACGATCACCTGCTGGTGCAGCGGGATGGTCGGCAGGTCGTGCTGCAGGATGCGCGCGGCATCGTCGATCAGCGCATCGCGCTTGGTCTGGTTCGTCTCGACGCCGATTTCGTCGATCAGCTTGTCGAGCTTGGGGTTGGAGTAGCCGCCGACATTGAAGATGCCGCGCTTGCCGTTGCGGCTGCCGAGCAGGGAATAGAGCACGTTCTCGGCGTCGTAGGTGGAGGGCGTCCAGCCCAGCATGTAGAAGTCGGTGTCGTATTTCGGCACGTTGATCTTGGCGAAGAACTTGGCCTTGGTCTGCGCGTCGAGGTTCACCTTCACGCCGATGCGCCCGAGCATCGCCGCCGCCGCGGTGCAGATCTGCTCATCCATCACGTAGCGGTCGTCGGGGCAGTCCATGCCCAGGGTGAAGCCGTGCGGATAGCCGGCTTCCGCCATCAGCTTCTTGGCCTCGGCGATGTTGGTCTTCGGCCGCACGTCGAGCTTCGGATCGTAGCCGTTCACGCCCGGGCCCCACATCAGCCAGGTCGGATGCGCCTGGCCCAGCATCACCCGCTTGGCGATCAGATCCTCGTCGATGGCCAGCGCGAAGGCACGGCGCACCCGGATGTCCTGGAACGGGTTCTTGCCCTTGACGTTGCTGGTCAGCAGCTGCGGGCGCGACATGTCGAACCCAAAATAGATCGTGCGCAGCTCGGGATGCTGCACGAGATGCACGCCCGGAGCGTGGGCGATCCGCGGCATGTCCTGCGGCGGCACGGTGTAGACCATGTCTTCCGCCCCCGACAGCAGCGCCGCCACGCGGGTAGAATCGTTCTTGATCACGTCGAACTCGACCCGGGTCACGTTGCCGGTGAGCTTGCCCCACCAGTTCTTGTTGTATTTCAGGATCGTCTTGCTGTCCGGCTGGCGCGAGACGAGCTCGTAGGGCCCGGTGCCCATCGCGTGCAGGATGGCATAGTTCTCCCCGGTGCCGAGCACCACCGGCACCGTGGCGTCGTGCTTCTCGCACCACGCCTTGCTCATGATCAGGAAGTTGGTCTGCTCCTGCGGGAAGATCGGATCCGGCCGCTTGGTGACGACGTCAACCGTCAACGGGCCGACCTTCTTGATCTCCTTCACCATCCCGAGCGTATCGCGCATCTGCGCGGTCTTCGCTTCGATGCGCTGGAAGGAGAACACCACGTCGTCGGCGGTGAACGGCGTGCCGTCCTGCCATTTCACGCCCGGGCGCAGATGGAAGCGCCACACGGTCGGGCTGATCTGCTCCCATTTCACCGCGAGGCCCGGAATGAGCTTCAGGTTCGCGTCGCGCTGCACCATCGGCTCATAGATATTGGCCAGGAAGGAGAGCTGCACGGTCTCCTGCAAGGTGTCCGGGTCCATCGACGTCACGTCGCCGTTGTTGGCCCATCGGAAGGTGGCGGCCCGGGCCGCCGGCGGCAACGCGGTCGCGGCTCCCAGAAGAAGGCCCAGCAGGGCCAGGCGCGGCAGCTTCATCTGCATGACTCCCCGTCAATGACGATAACGCGAGCACTTTGAACCTTCCGGAAGATGAGGCAAAGTCCCATGATCCGGAAAACTCCAGGAAAGGTGGATCATGACGCGCGCAACCACGGCGGGCGCGGGCGGGCGGGGCGTTTTCGGGCCGGACAGCATCCTCGGCGTGGTCGACGTGCAGCCAACGTTCATGCCGGGCGGCGAGTTGCCGGTCGCCGACGGCGCCGCCGTGGTCCCGGTGATCAACCGCCTGCTCGCATCCCGTTTCGCCTGCGCCTTCGCCACCCAGGACTGGCACCCGCCGGGGCATGGGTCCTTCGCCTCCGCCCATCCGGGGCGGGCGCCGTTCGATACCATCGCGCTGGCTTACGGGCCGCAGACGCTCTGGCCCGATCATGCGCTCGCCGGCAGCGCCAATGCCGCGCTGCATCCGGACCTCGACCAGCGCAAGCTCGCCGCCATCATCCGCAAGGGCAGCGATCCGGCGATCGACAGCTACTCCGCGTTTTTCGAAAACGACCACCGCACGCCCACCGGCCTGCACGGGTTTCTCTCCGAGCGCGGCGTGCGGCACCTGTTCCTCGCCGGCCTCGCCACGGATTACTGCGTCGCCTGGTCGGCCGCCGACGCGCTGCGGCTGGGCTACGCGGTGACCATCATCGAGGACGCCTGCCGCGCCATCGCCCTGGCATTGCCCGGCGGCGGCACCACGCGCGACGCGGCGCGGGCGGATTTGCTGGCCGCCGGCGCACGGTTCGTACGCAGCGGCGATCTCTGAAACACGCGCCGGCGCCGGCGCGCACGCCGTACCGGCTTTCCTTCCGCGACGCGACGGAGGAAAAAGGGGCCGTCCCGCCGCCGTCCCCGCCACCGCACGGAGCGACAAGCTGAGCCGCATGACACGCTATCTGATCACCGGGGGAGCCGGCTTCATCGGCTCGCATCTCACCGACGCATTGATCGCGCGCGGAGACGCGGTCCGCGTGCTCGACGATCTCTCGACCGGCCGGCGGGAGAACCTGCCGGCGGGGGCGGAGCTGGTCGTCGGCGACGTCGCCGACCCCGCGGCGGTCAGGGCGGCGATGGACGGCATGGACGGCTGCTTCCACCTCGCCGCCATCGCCTCCGTCGCGCGCGCGAGCAGCGACTGGCTCGGCACCAACCGCGCCAATCTCGTCGGCGCGATCACGGTGTTCGATGCCGCCCGCGCGGCGCGGACGCCGGTGGTCTACGCCTCCTCCGCCGCGGTCTATGGCGATTGCCCGATCCAGCCGATCGTCGAAACCGCGCCCACCCGCCCGCGTTCCGCCTATGGCGCCGACAAGCTCGCCTGCGAGCTGCACGCCGCGGTCGCCACCGGCGTGCACGGGGTGCCGACGGTGGGGTTGCGCTTCTTCAACGTGTTCGGCCCGCGCCAGGACGCCGCCTCGCCCTATTCCGGGGTCATATCGATCTTCGCCGGGCGGCTGCGGCGCGGCGAGCCGGTGGACGTGTTCGGCGACGGCGCGCAGACGCGCGACTTCGTCTATGTCGCCGACGTCGTCGCCGCGCTGGTCGCGGCGATGACCCGGCTGCCCGACGGCAGCCCGGTGTTCAACGTCTGCACCGGCAGCCCGACCTCGGTGCGCGATCTCGCGCACCACATCGCGGCGCTCTGCGGGCAGGCGGCGACGCTGCGGAGCCGCCCGCCGCGGGACGGCGACATCCGCCATTCCGTCGGCGCCCCGGCGGCGGCGCGCGCCGCGCTGGGCCTGGCGCCGCCGCTGGCGCTGCCGGACGGGCTGACCCGGGTGCTGGACTGGCTGGCGACCACCCGGTGATCCTGCACGCCCTGCTCGTCAGCCTGATCGTTCCGCCCCCCAACCTGACATTGGTGGCGCTGGCCGGGCTCGCGCTGCGCCGCCGGCGCCCGCGCCTGGGCGGCGTCCTGCTCGGGGGCGGACTGGCCGGCCTGCTGCTGCTGTCGCTGCCCGCCGTCTCCCAGACCCTGATCCGGTCGCTGGAGATCGGGCTGCCGCTGGTCCCGCCGGCCGGCGTGCCGCCGCAGGCGATCGTTGTCCTGAGCGCCGAGATCGTGCACCTGCGCGGGCCGGGAGCGCGCGCGGACGTGGGCCGGATGACCCTGGAACGCATGCGGCGCGGGGTCGAACTGCACCGGCGCACCGATCTGCCGATCCTGGTGACCGGCGGCCGGCTGGGCGGACGCCGCGTCACCCCGGTCGCCGTCCTGATGGCGCGCAGCCTGCAGCGGGATTTCGGGGTGCAGCCGCGCTGGGTCGAGCCGCGGTCGAAGACCACCTGGCAGAACGCCGCGTTCAGCGCCGCGATCCTGCGCCGCGCCGGGGTCACGTCGGTCTACCTGGTCACCAACGCCTGGCACGAGCGCCGCGCCCTGCTCGCCTTCCGTCATTTCGGCCTCATCGCGACCGCCGCCCCGGTGGCGCTCGATGCGCTCACCGCCGACCCGCTGCCGTCGACGCGCGCGTGGCGGAACAGTTATTTCGCCTTCCACGAGTGGATCGGCCTCGCCGACTACGCGTTGCGCGCCTGGCTGGCCGGCCCGGTGGCGCCCGCCGCGCCGGTCGCGGCGGCGAACAAGCCGGCATAGGCGGCGAACATCGTTTCCTGGTCGAATTCATGCGCGGCGCGCACGCGGTTGGCGGCGCCGATCCTCGCGCGGGCGGCCGGATCGGCGGCCAGCGCTAGGATCGCGCCGGCCAGGGCGTCGGCGTCGCGCGGCACGACATAAGGCGCGCCTTCCGCCGCCACCATCTCCCGCACGTCGCCGACATCGGTGGCGGCGACCGGCAGGCCGGCCGCCATCGCCTCGATCACCGAGAGCGGCATCTGCTCGGTATCCGACGACAGCGCGAACAGGTCGAAGCCGCGGTAGAACCCCGCCGGCGACGGGCTGTGGCCGGCGAAGATCACCTGCCCGCCCAGCCCCAGCTCGGCTGCGAGCGCTTCCAGCGCGGCACGCTGCGGCCCCGCGCCGACGATCACCAGCCGCAGCGGAAGCCGGTCCGCCACCACGCGGCAGGCGCGCAGCAGGCGCGACAGGTTCTTCTCCGGGCGCAGCGCCGCCACGGTGCCGATCACCAGGCCTTCGCCCGGGAACCGCTCCGGCGCGGCGGACGCGAAGCGGCCGAGATCGATCCCGTTCGGAATATAGCGCACCCGGCGCGCGGGCAGGCGCCACACCTCGGTCGCCAGCCGGTACAGGGTGCGGGACGGCACCACCACCGTGCTCCAGCGCAGCACCGCGCGGCGCGTGAGCACCCGGCGGCGCAACTGGCCCGCCTGCTCCTCCGGCCCGAACCCGTCCTCGATATGGATGTGCGGCACCAGGCGCGGCAGGTCGGCCATCGCCCACTCGATCGAGCCCCAGTTGCAGGTGACCAGCAGGTCCGGCCGCCAGGCGCGCAGCGCGGCGCGGAACCGGGACCGGTTTTCCAGCGTGGCGCCCTTGCGGATCGGCACCGGCGGAAAATCGGCGTCGACCTGCGGCCCCAGCCGCTCGCGCGCGGCGGTGTCGCCGTCCATGGCGACGATCAGGTGGCGGTAGCGCTCGGCGAAGCGGTTGGCGAGCGCGGCGAAGCGCATCTGCGGCCCGCCGACCGCGAACGTCGCGTAGACATGGCAGATGGCCGGCACCGCCGCCGGGGCCGGCGGGTCAGCCGGCATGCACCGCGATCGCCCGGGCGTGGAACACGGCGGGATCGGCGACCGGCGTCCAGCCGAGGTCGCGCTTGGCATCGCCGCAGTCGAACGTCGCCGCCATGCCGCGCGAGCGCAGGTCGCGCAGCGACGGCCAGGGCGTGCGACGCCCGCCTGCCCGCTTCACCGCCCACTTGCCCAGTTCGACCAGCCAGAGCCGCTCCGGCGACTGCGGGTGGAACCGCAGCGGGCGGCCGAGCGCGCGGCCGAGATCGGCCAGGTAGTCCCGCGCGGCCAGGCGCACGTCGCCCGCCAGGTTGTAGCAGCGTCCCTCGATCCCCTCCGCGCGGGCGGCGGCCAGGATCGCGGCGGCAACGTCCTCGGCCAGCACGAAGGGCAGCGGATTGCGCCCGGCGTTCCAGCCGATGCAGTGCTGGTCGTTGTTGAACAGCCCGACGCCGCTGTGGAAGGCGAGCCCGCCCTCGCCCACCACCACGCCGGGGCGCAGGATCACCAGCCGCAGCCCCTCGCGCGCGTGCAGGTCGAGCAGCAGGCGATCGGACAGCGCCTTCGCCCGCGCATAGTCGGCCCGCTGGTCCGCCTGCGGATCGGGCGGGGTGCGGCCGGTCACCGGGCCCGGCTGCAGCCCGAGATAGAGCGCGGCGATCGAGCCGACATGCACGAGCCGCGGATGCCGACCGCTGGCATCGGTGGCGGCGAGGCAGGCGCGGGCGACGGTTTCCGCCCCGCCCACCATGGCGGCGCGGATCTGCTCGAAGGTGCTGCCGCCGCCGCCATGCGCGAGGTTGACGACCACCGGCACGCCGGCGATCGCCCGCGCGACGGCGTCGGCATCGCGGATGTCGCCGGCCACCAGCCGTACCCGCGGATCGTGGAACGCGGCCGGCAGGCCGCGCAGGTGGCGCGCCATCACCACCGGGCGCAGCCCCGCGGCCAGGCAGGCGCGCACCAGGTGGGCACCGATGAACCCGGTGCCGCCGAGCAGGGCGATGTCCGCCGCCGCGCCGGCCGGCGGCTGCCGCGGGGACTCCGCGGCGGCGGTGGCGGCCAAGGGAGACGCAGGGGGGGCGGCAACCTCGGCGGCAGACCCAGGGGCGGCCTCGGTGGCAGGAGCCGCGGCTCCCGCCGTCGCCGCCGGGAAGCCGAGCTCGGCGATGCGGTCGCAGACCTCGACGAGCATCGCGCCGAACCCGCCGTCCAGCTCCGGCGCGGTGCCGGCGTCCAGCGCCGCGTGGAACGCGGCGACGCTGGCGGTCATGCTGGCCTGGAACGGATCGCCCGGCCCCCCGAGCTTGAGCAGGGAGCGGGCATAGCCGGTCAGGTTGCCGGCGCCGGCGGCGGCGATGGCGGCTGCCGTGCGGGCGCCCGACAGCGGGGCGTCGACCGCGTCCATCCAGCGGGTGCGCCGATGCGTGAACGCGCGATTGGCGAGGATGTCCGCCACCGCCACGCCGTCGTCGCACACCACCCGCACCTGCCAGAACGGAAACGACTGGCCCGCCGCGAAGCGCAGGCTCGCCGGCAGCCGGGTGCCGCGCAGCAGCGTATCGAGAGTGGGATGGATCGCCTGGCCCGGTCCGATCGCCACCGCCGGGCCGGCATGCACCGCGACGACGTCCAGCGGTCCGGCCAGCGCGGCGATTTGCGACAGCGGGTGCACCGCCTGTTCCAGCAGCAGGTTTCCCGGGGCCTGGAACATCCAATGGGCGAACTGCCGCGCCGCCATCTGCCGCAGCGGCACGTTGTAGAGCACGTCGATATGGCGGGGCGGGCCGAGCGTGCCCCGCGCGATCCAGCCGCGCAGGCGGGCGAAGGCCGGGTGATGGACGAAATTCTGGTTCACCCCGAGGCGGACCCCGGCGGCATCGGCGGCGGCGACCACCGCCCGTGCCGCCGCCGCGCTCGCGGCCAACGGCTTTTCCAGCAGCACCGGCTTGCCGGCTGCGAGCAGCGGCGTCGCCACCGCGGCGTGCAGGTCGGGGGGAACCAGGACATGCGCGCAGTCGAACGCCTCGGCCGCCAGGGCCGCCGGCACCGAGGCGAAGACCTTGGCGCCGCCGGTGCCGGCGAGCGCCTGCGCGGCCGAGGCGAGCGGATCGACCACCGCGGCGAGGTGGACGCCCGGCGTGCGGCGCAAGGCTTCGGCATGGGCCCGGGCGATGAACCCGGCCCCGATCAAGGCAACCCGCCGCATGCCGCTCATCCGCCGCGGCCGCGCCGCGCGGCCCGCCCGGCCGCGCCCGCCT
>JAGWSV010000106.1 GCA_028869315.1 Rhodospirillales bacterium | reverse complement strand
TCGGTGCAGCGCGACGCGATCAGCTTC
This sequence comes from Rhodospirillales bacterium, assembly GCA_028869315.1. Lineage (GTDB taxonomy): Bacteria > Pseudomonadota > Alphaproteobacteria > Acetobacterales > Acetobacteraceae > JAJZVS01. Next base: position 8,107 of record JAGWSV010000106.1, on the reverse strand, counting down.
ACCACCTCGTCGTCGTAGGTGAACGGCACCTTGTGGTGCTCGCCGATCCGCCGCGCGATGCGGCCAAGCTGCAGGCGGATGATGTCGCCCATCACCGCGTCCGACAGCGGGTAGTACGGGATCACGATCAGCCGCCCGAGCAGCGCCGGCGGGAACACCTTGAGCAGCGGCGCGCGCAGCGCCTTCGCCACTTCTTCCGGCTCCGGCATCAGTTCCGGATCGGTGCACATCGACATGATAAGGTCGGTGCCGACGTTCGAGGTCAGCAGGATCAGCGTGTTCTTGAAGTCGATCAGCCGGCCCTCGCCGTCTTCCATGATGCCCTTGTCGAACACCTGGAAGAAGATCTCGTGCACGTCGGAGTGCGCCTTCTCCACCTCGTCGAGCAGCACCACCGAATAGGGCTTGCGGCGCACCGCTTCGGTCAGCACCCCGCCCTCGCCGTAGCCCACGTAGCCGGGCGGCGCGCCTTTCAGGGTGGAGACGGTGTGGGCCTCCTGGAACTCGCTCATGTTGATGGTGATCAGGTTCTGCTCGCCGCCATAGAGCGATTCCGCCAGCGCCAGCGCGGTCTCGGTCTTGCCGACGCCGGAGGGGCCGCAGAGCATGAAAACCCCGATCGGCTTCGAGGGGTTGTCGAGGCCGGCGCGCGAGGTCTGCACCCGGCTCGCGATCATCGCCAGTCCGTGGCCCTGGCCGATCACCCGGTGACCCAGCGTGTCGGCGAGGTTCAGCACCGCTTGCACCTCGTTCTTCACCATCCGCCCGACCGGGATGCCGGTCCAGTCGCCGACCACGGCGGCCACCGCCTGCTCGTCGACGCTCGGCAGGATCAGCGGGTTCTCGCCCTGATGGGCGGCGAGTTCGGCCTGCAGGCCGCGGAGCTGATCGATCAGCCCGGCGCGCGCGTCGTCGTCGGGTGGGGCGCCCTCCTGGCCTTCCACCGCGTTGGCGCCGTCGCGCAACCGGGCGCGCAGCGCCAGCACCTGATCGACCAGCGCTTTTTCCTTGCCCCAGCGGTCCTCCAGCCCGGCGAGCCGCGCCTGCTCGGCGGCCAGCGCATCGCGCGCCGAGGCTTCGCGCGTGCGCGCATCGATCCCGATCGCGCTTTCCCGGGCGATGATCTCGAGCTCGGTTTCCAGCGCGGCGATGCGCCGGCGGCTGTCCTCCACCGCCGGTGGCGTGGCGTGCTGGCTGACGGCGACGCGGGCACAGGCCGTATCGAGCAGGCTCACCGACTTGTCCGGCAGCTGGCGCGCCGGGATGTAGCGGTGCGACAGCCGCACCGCCGCCTCGATCGCTTCGTCCAGGATCTGCACCCGGTGGTGCTTCTCCAGGGGCGAGGCGGTGCCGCGCATCATCAGGATCGCCTTCGCCTCGTCCGGCTCGTCGACCTGCACCACCTGGAAGCGGCGGGTCAGCGCCGGGTCCTTCTCGAAATATTTCTTGTATTCGGCCCAGGTGGTGGCCGCGACGGTGCGCAACGTCCCGCGCGCCAGCGCCGGTTTCAGCAGGTTGGCGGCATCGCCGGTGCCGGCGGCGCCGCCGGCGCCGATCAGGGTGTGCGCCTCGTCGATGAACAGGATGATCGGCTTCGGCGAGGATTGTACTTCTTCGATCACCTGGCGCAGCCGCTGCTCGAACTCGCCCTTCATTGAGGCGCCGGCCTGCAGCAGGCCGACATCGAGCACCCGCAGGCTGACATCGGCCAGCGCCGGCGGCACGTCGCCCGCGGCGATGCGCAGCGCGAAGCCTTCCACCACCGCGGTCTTGCCGACGCCGGCTTCGCCGGTGAGGATCGGGTTGTTCTGCCGGCGGCGCATCAGCACGTCGATCACCTGGCGGATCTCGGCGTCGCGGCCGACGATGGGATCGATCTCGCCGTTGCGCGCGCGTTCCGTGAGGTCGACCGAAAACTGCTTGAGGGCGTCCTGCTTGCCCATCGCCGCCGGCGCCATCGCGCCCGAGGCCTCGCCCGGCGCGCCGACCTGCGAGCCGTCCACCGCGGGCAGCGCATCTTCCGGCGAACCGTGCACGATATCGGGGAAATCGTCGCTCAGCGCATCGGCTTTCACCCGCTCGAACTGGCGGCTGATGCCGTTCAGCGCGTTGCGCAGGGTGGGCGTCTTCACGGCGCCCAGGATCAGGTGGCCGGTGCGCACCTGGTTGGCGTTGAACATCAGGGTGCCGAACACCCATGCGCGCTCCACCGCATCCTCGATCTGCGGCGCGAGATCGGTGATCGACGTCGCGCCGCGCGGCAGCCGGTCGAGCGCGGCGGTGACGTCGGCGGCGAGCTTGCCCGGATCGATCTCGAAATGCCGCACGATATGGTGCAGATCGGAATCCTGCGTCTGCAGGATCTGATGCATCCAGTGCACCAGCTCCACATACGGATTGCCGCGGAGCTTGCAGAAGGTGGTGGCGCCTTCGATCGCCTTGTAGGCGAGCGGGTTGAGCTTGCCGAACAGGGCGGCGCGGCTGATCTCGGTCATAACACGGTCTCCGTTGCGGTCGCTGTCAGGTCGGCGTCGATCTTGCGTGCCATGCTGTCGGCACTGGCATCCAGGAACAGGTCCGCGGCGTCGGTGTCGGCGCGGCGCGGCTTCAGCCAGGTGGTCCAGCCCAGGCGTCCGTAGGTGCCGAGCCGGGTCGGCGGCACCTCCTCCCGCCTGAGGATCAGGTTCACGTCCCATACCAGCGTATCGCCGGCATAGTTGCGCACGATCGGCACCAGGCGGCGAAAGCTCAGGCCGCCCGGCAGCATCCGCTCATAATCGGCGAGGGAGAGCGGGCCGATAACAATACGGAATTTGTGCTGCCGGCTCCAGACCCTGCCGCCCAGCAGGGCGGTCTGGCCGAGCGCGGCGGTCCTGGCCCCGTCGCCGAGGCGGGTGCGGTCCGTCGCCGGCAGGGTCAGCCAGGCGCCGACGAAGCTTTGCACCAGCACCGGCATGCGGAAGAAGGCCGAGAGGATGTCTGCCAGCCCTTCGGCATGACGGGTCTGCAAGGCGAGATGCCCGGCGAAGTGCAGCTTCGTCAGGTCGGGCATGGTGTCGCGATTGCGCAGGCTGTCCATGCCAAGGCCGATCAGTGCCCCGACATAAAGACCGAATCGGTCCTGATCCGGCCGGTCGAAGCTGATGGTCGGGCGCACGTCCGCCCAGGCGCGATAGAACAACGACAGCGCGCGATGATGGAACAGGTCGGCGAATCGCTGGAAGGTCGGGTCGTGATGATTGCGCCGGCGATCGCGGGCGTATTCGGTCAGGTGCAGCGGCAGCGGCCCGTCGGGGCCGAGCAGGCCGAAGAAATGCACCGCGAGGCGGGCGGGGAGGTCATTCTCCGCCGGTTGGAACCCGGCCAGGGTTGCGGGGGCGAACACCACCGACGGCTCCTGGGTCAGCCGGATCGGGTCCTGCGCCGGGCGGGTACTGCGGCCGAAACGGGGCCGACCCGGGAACGCGGCCTCCAGCGCGCGCATGGCGTGATAGAACCCGAAGCTCCATGGCTGCGCGGCCAGGCGGGCAAGCAGAGCCTCAACGGCCGTCGCCGGCGGGGCGGCGGCAACCTCCGTCCCGGCGGCGGGAGCGGCACCGGGGTCTAGAGCGCCGGGCGCTGACCGATCCGCATCGGCCATCGCTTCACCTCGCCACGCTCCGGCGTTCTGAACACCGTTTCGGTAAACGCATTGATGGAGACGTATTTGGCAAAGAACCGGTCGAGCACGGCCGCAAGCAACATGGCGCCGGAGCCGCCGAATGCCGCATCGTCGATCGTGAGGGTGAGTTCCAGCCCGCGCCCGGCCGCGACCGGACCGGCCCCGGGGATGCGGCGCACGATCGGGTGGCAGGCGATCGACATCAGCCCTTCCAACTGGCGCGCCTGCACCGTGGCCGCCGGCGGTACATAGAGGCGTAACAATTCGCGCAGCGCCGACGCCCCTTGCCGCGCATCCGTGTCCGTCAGGGTCAGGTAGTTGAGCCCCAGATGGCTGATGAACCGCCACGCGTATTCGCCGTCGCCCCGACATGGGCGCGGCGCGGTCGGGCCGACGATGCAGCGGACAGACGCCACCGGGGCACTGACCGCGATGGTAAAGTCGGTGTGGTTCTTGCCGACCGGCATCGCCAGCGGCAGGTCCCTGTTGGTGCAGAGAAGATCGAGGCCGAGCTGACGCAAGTCGTGCGAGAGCGGCGCCGCCTCGGCGTCCACCAGCGAGATGAACACTTCGTGGCCGAAATAGCTTGTCCGTGGACCGCGCTGGCGCGTGATGGAGGAAAGCTGTCGCGGCTCGCGGCGCAGCGTGTAATATGCGCGGTGATCGGGGTTGCGGGTCAGGTCGTTGGTTGCATAGAACGGCATGAATGGCCGCGCGCCGCTGCCGTCCGCCGCGAAACCTTCCACCTCGGTCACGCTGAATATTTCGAAATCCAGCGGACGCATGCGGTCCGGCACCACGTGGTATTCGGCTTCCCGCTCGGTCAGGTTCACCCGGTCGCTGCGCCGCGGAAACAGATTGATCGCGGGCGCGCAGAACAGGGCGAACTGGTCGGCCCCGAACGTGTTCGCAAGCACCGGCTCGCTGCGGCCCAGCAGGAGAATGATCTCGAGCTCCTTGCCCTCGCAGCGTCCGGCCGGACCGGCAAGCCCGCCAAGCTCGACGAACAGGAACCGCTCCGGCATGGCGTAATATTCCTGCAGCAGCCGGTAGCCGTCGAATGATTCCGCGGCCCGCGGCAGCAGCGCGTACTCGGGCTCGAAACCCAGGGACTGCAGCTCGGTGACGGGCAGCCGTTCCTGCCAGGGCAGCGGGCGCTCGCCGGGGCGGACATAGATGGCAAGAAGATCCGCCGAAAGCTGCTCATAAAGCCGGATCCGCGCCGCCGCCGGACCCGAGAGAAACAGCGGCAGCCGGTCCAGCGCGATCTTGGCAAACCCCGCCTCCCCCGTCGCTTTCAGGCGCAGCCGGATCGCTGCCTTCACCCCGCGCTGGTCGGGCAGACCGAGCGCAGCCACCGCGGCCGGCGAGGCGATGTACTCGGCGTCGGCAAGTTCGATCGGCAGCAGCTGCACCGGATGAGCGGTGCGAAATTCGCAATTGGTCTGGTCCTCGGTGCCGAGCAGGCTGCGCATCTCGGTGCCGCGCGGCAGCAGGGCGCCTTTCGGCGAGCCGCGCAACGCCGCCTCCGGCGTGAAGCGCACCACGGCCATCGAGGGGGTCGGCGCCAGATAGTGCGGATAGACCATCTGCAGCAAGGACTGCGTGAAAGTCGGGAACTCCGCCTGCATCTTCAGCTGGACGCGTGCAGTCAGCAGCGCGAAGCCTTCGAGCAGGCGTTCCACGTAAGGGTCGGCGACGTCCAGGTTGTTGAGGTTGAGACGGGCCGCGATCTTCGGGAATTCATGGGCGAATTCCTGGCCCATGTCGCGAATATATTCCAACTCCGATTCGTAGAGGCGCAGCAGCCGCGGGTCCATCAGCGCCGTACCCGCCTATCGGTCACCACGGCCAGCCGGGTTTCCAGTTCGATGGCGGTTTCGACAAACAGCTGCTCGGGCACCGGATGGGCCCACAGCTCGCCGGCGATCTCGAACCGGATCGTGGGAGTGGCCTCGTCCGCCGGGCCGCGCCGCAGCCGCACCGAGAGGCTGTCGGGGCGAATGCGCGGTTCGAAGGCGTGGATCGCCGTCGTCAGCTCGGATTCCAGCTGGTTCAGGCGCTCGCCGGTGGCAATCAGGCCGGTCAGCCCGGGGGCGCCGTAGTTCAGGGTCGATTTCATTGTCAAAGGGAACGGAGACAGATCCCCGGTGCTGGCGAGATTGGTGGTATTGAGCAGCCATGCGAGGTCGCGCAGCACCGCCTGGCGCAACTGCGGCATGGACAGGGACTGCTGGTCGAAGCTCTCGCGCTGGCTTTCGGGCGCATGATCCGTCAGCCGGTCAAGCAAGGACGGCTGCAGGCGTTCCCGGCCGATACTCTCAGCCACCTCAGGCCTCCGGCGCAGACGGCTCGGCGAAGGTGATGTTGCGGATGTCCATCAGGGGGTGCTCTCCCCCATCCGTCGCAAGCATCCGCTGGCCACAGCCCAGAAACCATTCGTGACCATGGTCCTGCCACTCGGTCCGATGAGCCAGCGCCAGAGATGCTTCGGCGGCCTCGGAGCCCGGATAGCGGGTGGGAATGAAACCGACCGATTCACCGCCATTCGTCCACACGAAATGGGCTGGCATCCAAACCTGGTCGCGAAGATCCTCGGGCGGCTCGATATCGAGCCGCGAGAGTCGGTGGAACGGGATCCAATAGTATTTGCCATCCACCAGCGCCTCCAGCATCGGCCCGAGGCGCGGATCGGCGTCGGCGATCCATTCGAACGGCGATCCGTCGATCACGCCGGAAGCGGCCGGCGCCTGCTCGAACGCGGCATCGCGCAGGCCGGCGGCCTGCTCCGCGTGGCCGGCGGCAAGCTGGCGGTTGCCCTCGATCAACAGCGACATCCAGGGTTCCGGCGGACCAAAGACGGTGGGCAGCCGCTGGCCGGCGAACACCTTACCACGCAGCATTTCGCACCGAATGGCCGACCGGTAGGCCTGCAACATCGGCAATGCGAGCGGGTCGAGTGCGGCGGCGGCGGTGACCTGCGTCACCGCCCGATCCCATTCTCCGACGATGCAGAACATCTGAAACAGGAAGGTGCGCAGACGCTCGTCCCGCGGGGACTTGCGCACCTCCTGTTTCAACGCCTCCAACGCGGCGCGGGTTTCCCCCGCACGCAACAGCTCGCGCGCGTCGGTCACGAGCGCCATGCCCCCCAGGCCATACGGATCAGGTCGCCTTCATGGCGTTCAGATAGGCATCGTACGACGCATTGTTCCAGATCCGATTCCAGGTGCCCAAAGTCTGGCCCGGGGAACCGGTCATCAGCTTGCCGGTGGAGTCCTGCTGGCAATACTGGATCTTGAGCGCGCCGTATTCGAACTGCACTTCCTCCTTCGGCGCTTCGTCGCCGTCCGACCCGCTCCAGGAGATGGACTTCACCGCGACCAGTGCGAAATCGAAGCGCAGGAAGGTCACGCCGCTGGTGGCGGACTGGCTTCCTGCCCCGCTGATGCCGCCGCCCGTGTTGCCGCCGGCCTTGCGGATGTACAGGCTGACCTGCTTGAAATGCTGTCCGGCGCAGCACATCGTGAACAGGGCCGCGGAGGCCCGGTCGGTCTTGCGGGTGATGCTGTACGGGTTGAAGGTCACCTTGCCGGCGCCGGCGCCCGAGCTCTGGCTGCCCATGTTCAGCGTCTGTTCGATATCGAAGCTGAACTCGTCGATCTCGAACACGTATTTCTCTTTGATGTCGGTGCCCAGGGGCGAGTCGCCGCTGATCTTCACCTGGGACTCGCCTTGCAGCCACGACCCATCCGAGTCGAGGAACTGCATGTAGGTATCGAACGCCATCGCTATCTCCGTTAGCCTGTGAGGTTACGAAACACCCGCGAGGAGTCCCCTCGTCACGCGGCGGGCACGCGAGAGACCAGTCGCAGCGACACCGTCAAGCCCTCAAGCTGATAGTGTGGCTTCAGGTAGAACTTCGCGCTGTAGTAGCCCGGGTTCTCTTCGTTCTCTTCCATCACCACTGCGGCTTCCGCCAGCGGATGGGTTGCCTTGTAGTCTTCCGGCGCAGTCGTCGGCCCGACATACTGGCTGATCCACTGGGTCAGCCAGTCTTCCAACTGCCCCTTGCTCATTGTCGAGCCGATCTTGTCGCGCACCATGCATTTCAGGTAATGCGCGAACCGGCAGCTGGCGAACAGATACGGCAGCCGCGCCGAGAGGTTGGCGTTCGAGGTCGCCGCCGGATCGTCGTATTCCTGCGGCTTCTGCAGCGACTGCGCGCCGATGAACGCCGCGAAGTCCGAGTTCTTCTTGTGGATCAGCGGCATGAAGCCGTTCTTCGCCAGTTCGGCTTCGCGACGGTCGCTGATGGCGATCTCCGTCGGGCACTTCATGTCGACGCCGCCGTCGTCGGTGGGGAAACTGTGTACAGGAAGTCCTTCCACAGCGCCTCCCGACTCGATCCCGCGGATTCGCGAACACCAGCCGAACGCTTTGAAC
>JAGWSV010000105.1 GCA_028869315.1 Rhodospirillales bacterium | reverse complement strand
TCCATGAGCGGTTCCAGATACGCCACCGCGGCCTTCATGGTCTCGGCCGATTGCAGCACGAACGGGAGCTGCATCTTGCCGGCGCCGAACAGCTCGCCGACCACCTTCATGCCGTCGAGCAGCACGGTGTTGATGATGTCGAGCGGCGCCATGGTCTTGAGCGCCTCGTCGAGATCCTCGGTCAGCCCCTTGCGGTCGCCGTCGACGATGCGGTCCTTGAGCCGGCCTTCCACCGTGTCGGCGCGCTGCTTCTGCACCGCGTCGGCGGCCTTGCGGTCGGCGAAGATCTCCAGCAGGCGCTGCAACGGGTCGTAGCCTTCGCGCCGGCGGTCGAAGATCAGGTCCTCGGCGACCTGCACCTCCTCGGGCGCGATCAGGTGCAGCGGGCGGATCTTGCTGACATGCACGATCGCCCCGGTCATGCCGGCGCGCACCGCATGGTCGAGGAACACCGAGTTCAGCACCGCGCGGGCGGCCGGATTGAGCCCGAAGCTGATGTTCGACAGGCCGAGGATGATCTGGATGTCGGGGAATTCGGCGCGGATCGCGGCGATCCCCTCCAGGGTCCACTGGCCCAGCTTGCGGTCGTCCTCGTTGCCGGTGGCGATCGTGAAGGTCAGCGGATCGATCAGCAGGTCCGACGGTGCCAGCCCGTATCGGGTGCAGGCGAAATCGACCAGCCGGCGCGCCACCGCGAGCTTCGCCGCGGCGGTCTTGGCCATGCCCTGCTCGTCGATCGTGAGCGCGATCACGGCGGCGCCGAAGCGGCGGGCGAGGCGCAGCCGCTCGGCGGCATGGGTTTCGCCGTCCTCGAAATTGATCGAGTTGATGATCGGCTTGCCGCCGTGCAGCTTCAGCGCCGCCTCGATCACCGGGGTTTCCGTGCTGTCGATCACCAGCGGCGCGTTCACCGAGGAGGTGAAGCGGCGGACCACTTCCGACATCTCGCCCATCTCGTCGCGGCCGACGAAGGCGGTGCAGACGTCGAGCGCGTTGGAGCCTTCGCCCAGCTGCTCGCGCCCCATCGCGACGCAGCCGTCCCAGTCATGCGCTTCCTGCAGGCCGCGCCACTTCTTGGAGCCGTTGGCGTTGCAGCGTTCGCCGATGGCGAAGAAAGCGTTCTCCTGTCGCAACGGCACCGACTGGTAGAGCGAGGCGACCGAGGGCACCCATACGGCGGTGCGCGGCACCGGCGTCGGGCGGTGGGCGCCGCCGGGCGCGTGCTTGCGCAGCATCGCGTCCAGCGCCGCGATATGCGCGACGTCGGTGCCGCAGCAGCCGCCGACCAGGTTCACCCCGTCCTCGGCGACGAAGCGTTCCAGCCAGCTTGCCAGTTCCGCCGCGCCGAGCGGATAGCGCGTGTGGCCGTCGACCAGTTCGGGCAGGCCGGCGTTGGGCTGCACCGAAATCAGGCCCGGCCAGTTGGCGCCGATCCAGCGCAGGTGCTCGGCCATTTCCTGCGGGCCGGTGGCGCAATTGAGCCCGAGCAGCGGCACGTCCAGCGCGTGCACCACCGCGGCGGCGGCGGCGATGTCGGGGCCGACCAGCAGGGTGCCGGTGGTTTCCACCGTGACCTGCACGAACACCGGCGTGTCGGTGTCGGCCGCGGCGCGGGCGAGCTTCGCCCCGTTCACCGCCGCCTTGATCTGCAACGGGTCCTGGCAGGTCTCGATCAGGATCGCGTCCACCCCGCCGGCGATCAGCCCGCGGCATTGTTCCGCCAGCGCGGCTTCCAGCGGGTCGTAGGCGATGTTGCCGAGCGACGGCAGCTTGGTGCCGGGGCCGAGGCTGCCCAGCACGTAGCGGTGGCGGCCGTCGGCGAAGCTGTCCGCCGCTTCGCGCGCCAGTTCGCCGGCGCGGCGGTTCAGTTCGAAGGCGCGGTCGGCCAGGCCGAACTCGGCCAGGGTGACCGGCGAGCCGCCGAAGCTGTTGGTCTCCACCATGTCCGCACCGGCGGCGAAATAGCCGCGATGGATCTCGCGCACGAGGTCGGGGCGCGACAGGCACAGCACGTCGGTGCAGTTCTCGCAGCCCCAGTAGTCGCGCTCGATATCGAGCGTCATCGCCTGCACGCGCGAGCCCATGCCGCCATCGCACAACAGCACCCGGTCGCGCAGCGCATCCAGCAAATGAGGTCGGGGCATCGGCGGTCTTTCGTTGAGGAGGGCGGGAATGGATCGTCCGGGAACCGAACCGGCGGTCAGGGAACCAGCGCAGCGGCAGACGCCTCGGCCGCCGCCGCGGCCGCGCCGCGTTCGCCGGACCACAGGCGCACGGCCAGCGGGCCCGGGATGCCGAGCGGCACGCCCGGGCGCAGCCCGGCGGCGGCGAACATGCGGTGCAGCGCGTCGTCGTCGAAGCCGGGCCAGCGATGCGCCAGCCGGTCCGCGACCTCGCTCTGCCGGTGCGGCGCCAGGTCCACCACGATCAGCCGCCCGCCGGGGCGCAGCACGCGGGCCGCTTCGGCCAGCACGCGGGGGGGATCCTCGGCGTAGTGCAGCACCATCTGCACCACCGCGAGGTCGAACCCGCCGGCCGGCAGCTTGAGGCGGTACATGTCGGCAAGCCGCACCGCGCAGTGGCCGAGCCCGGCGCGGGCCAGCCGCGCGCGCGCCAGCGCCAGCATCGCCGGGCTGGCATCCACCCCGAGCCCTTCGCGCACGCGCGGGCCGAGCAGTTCGAGCACCCGGCCCGTCCCGGTGCCGATATCGAGCAGGCGCCCGACGCCCGTGGCGGGGACCAGCGCGAGCAGCGTGTCCTCCACCGCCTGCGCCGGCAGGTCGAGCGCGCGCATTTCGTCCCAGTCCGCGCCCTTGCGCTGGAAGCTTTCGGAGGCAACGCGCGCGCGCTCGGCCAGCACCCGGGCGGCCTGGCGGCGATCGGCCTCCAGCACCGGATCGTCTTCCGGCAGGCGGGCGATCAGGTCGCGGGGGAGGCCGCCGCGGTCGCCGGCGGGCAGGGTGAACCAGGCATTGGCGCCTTCGCGCTCCCGGTCCAGCAGGCCGGCCTCGCAGAGCAGCTTCAGGTGGCGGGAGAGGCGGGGCTGGGACTGGCCGAGGATGTCGGTGAACTCGCTGACGCAGAAGGCGCCGCGCCCGGCGAGCGCGAGCAGGCGGAGCCGGGTCGGCTCGGCGCAGGCGCGCAGGGCGGCGAGGAGAGTTTCCATGGACTTTTGTGTGACATAAACATATCCTTATGTCTAGCTCATGATCGATAAGCCCGATGCACGCCTGCCCGTCCGCTTCGTCGCCCCCATTGCCCTGGCCGGGCTGGACCGGGCGGGATCGGGCGCGGCGGTGCTGATCGAGGGCGACGCGCCGGCGCCGCAACGGGTTCCGTACGCGCGGTTCACCCTGGCGCCCGGCGCGCCGGGCGCGTGGCTGCATGGGCGCGGCTGCGCCTGCTGCGTGCCGCGCGGCGCGGCGGCGCAGGCGTTCGGCCG
>JAGWSV010000104.1 GCA_028869315.1 Rhodospirillales bacterium | reverse complement strand
GCGCCACCGCCCGGCGCATCGGCGTCCTCGCCGGCGACGCCGCCCGCGCGCGGCGGCAGGCGCGCAACGCCAGGCGGCTGCTGCGCGCCGCCGCGCAGGCCTACGCCCAGGGAAACATCGAGCAGCGCGCGCTGGTCGACTACCAGACCACCGCGCTCGATCGGGCGCTGGAGGCGGCGGATTTCGAGACCCGGCTGGTGACGGACGAGCTCGCGCTCGGCGTGGAGCTCGGGCTCGGGCTGCCGCAGACCCGGCTGGCGCCGGCACCGGACCACAGGAGCCCCACGTCTTGAATCGATGCCGGTCCCGCGCGCTCCGCGCGACCCTTGCGCTCCTCGCGACACTTGCTCTCGGCGCCGCCGCGCCCGCCGCCCTGGCGGCGGAACCGAGCGTCGCGGTCACCCTGGGCAAGCTCCGCCAGGGCGGCCTGCCGCAGGTGCTGACGATCTACGGCACCGTCGGCGCGTCGGCCGAGTCGCGGCGGCTGCTGATGGCGCCGCTCGCCGCCACGGTCACCGACCTCTACGTGCATCTGGGGCAACCGGTCGCGAAGGGCGCGCCGCTGCTGCGGCTGGTGCCCAGCCCGGCGAACGCCGCCGCCTATGACAAGGCGAAATCGGCCCTGCACGTGGCCCGCCAGCTGGTGGCGCGCACCCGCGCGATGGTGCGCACCCATCTCGCGACCGATCAGCAGATGTTCGAGGCGGAAAAGGGCGCGGCCGACGCCGCCGCCGCGCTCGCGGCGCTGACCGCGCAGGGCGCCGGCGGGCCGCAGACGCTGCGCGCGCCGGTGGGCGCGATCGTCGCGAAGATCAGCACCGCGCCCGGCGCGCTGGTCGCCGAAGGCGCGCCGCTCGTCGAACTGGCGCAACCGAGCGGCCTCGTCCTGCAGGCGGGCACCGTGCCGCGCCTGGCCTTGCGGATCCACGCGAAGGACCCGGTGCGGCTGACCCCGGTGGGCGGCGGCCCGGCGCTTGCCGGCGCGGTGAAGGACCGCAGCGCGCTGGTCGATCCGGCCAACGGCCTGGTCCGCGTCGACATCTCGGTGCCGCCCGGCAAAGCGCTGATGGGCGAGATGTTCCGCGCCGACGTCACCATCGGCACGGTGCGCGGCTACGTCGTGCCGCACCGCGCGGTGCTGGTGGACAGCGGCGGCGGCACCTATGTCGTGCAGTCGGTGCGGCTCACCGCGCACAAGGTGCCGGTGCGGATCCTGGCCGAATTCGGCGACGAGGACGTGCTGGCGGGCCGGCTGCGCGCCGGCAGCCCGATCGTGCTCGACGGCAACTACCAGGCGACGGACGGCGCGAAGCTGCGGCTCGTCGACCCGAAAGCGGGCGGGTCGAAGTGACGTTCGCCGGCTGGATCGAGCATCACCGGCGATCGCTGACCTTCGCGGCGTTCGCCCTCACCCTCGCCGGCATCTTCGCCGTCACCGCGATGCCGGTGGGGCTGTTCCCGGTGGTCAGCTTCCCGCGCATCCGGCTGGAGATTTCCTCCGGCAGCCGGCCGCCGCGCCAGCAGTTGCTCGACGTCACCGCCCCGGTCGAGCAGGCGCTGCGCGAGGTGCCGCACGCGCTGAACGTGGAATCGACCACCTCGCGCGGCGCGACGGAGATCTACGTCGATTTCCCCTGGGGCACCGACATGCAGCGCGCCTTCCTGGCGATCGCGGGGCGGATGGCGCAGCTCCTGCCCAGCCTGCCCGCGGGCACGACGTACAAGGTCGTGCAGATGCTGCCGAACGTGCTGATGCCGTTCTCGGCCTATTCGCTGACCTCGCCGACGGTTTCCGAAGTCGCGCTGCGGCGGCTGGCGAAATACCAGATCGCGCCGCTGCTGACCGGGATACCCGGGGTGTCGCATGTCGGCGTGCTCGGCGGCCACCGGCGGGAGGTGGAGGTCGACGTCAACCCCGCCCGGCTGCGCTCCTTCGGGCTCACCCTCGCCGACGTGACGGCCGCGATCGCGCAGGCGAACACCCTGCGGGCGGTCGGACGCCTGCAGGACAACGACCTGCTGTACCTGATGATCTCCAACAACGGCTTCCGCGACATCGGCGCGATCCGCGCCATCACGCTGCGCACGGCGCAGGGCAGCGTGGTGCCGCTGTCGGACGTGGCCACCATCAAGGCCGGGGTGGTGCCGCGCTGGTACCTGGTGGTCGACCAGGGGAAGCCTTCCGTCGAATTCGGCATCTACCAGCAGGCCAACGCCAATTCGGTGGCGCTGCAGCGGCAGGTCGCGGCGCGGCTGGCGACATTCATGCGCGCGCAGCCGAAATCCATCCATCTGGTGAAGTGGTACGACCAGACCCGGCTGGTGCAGTCCTCGGCGAGCGCGGTGGAAGAGGCGATCGTGATCGGGCTCTTCCTGGCCGCGCTCGTGCTGCTCGGCTTCCTGCGCAACTGGCGGGCGACCGTGGTGGCGATGCTGATCGTGCCGATGTCGATGCTGATCACCGTGCTGCTGCTCTACGCGCTCGGCACCTCGTTCAACATCATGACCCTGGGCGGGCTGGCGGCGGCGGTCGGGCTGCTGATCGACGACGTGATCGTGATGCTGGAACACATCGCCCGGCGCGCCGGCATGCCCGGCCTGGTCGCGCCGGAGGCCACGGTGCTGGAAGCGGCGAAGGAATTCCTGCGCCCGCTGACCGGATCGAGCCTCGCCACCATCATCATCTTCGTGCCGCTGGCGTTCCTGTCCGGCGTCACCGGCGCGTTCTTCCGCTTCCTGTCGCTCACCATGGCCGCGTCGCTGGTGATTTCCTACGTGCTGACGGCGTTCGTGGCGCCCCTGCTCGCCCGCCTGCTGATCGACTTCCGCGCCTGGCAGGACCCCGGCCACGGGCGGGAGACCCGGCTCCAGCGGGCGCACCGCCGGCTGATCGAGGGATTGTTCCGCCATCCGGCGCTGATCGCCGCCGGAATCGCGGCCATGCTCGGGATCGGCTATGTCGGCATGATCCATGTCGGCACCGGCTTCCTGCCGCACATGGACGAAGGCGGATTCGTCCTGAACTACCAGACCGCGCCGGGCACCTCGCTCGACGAGAGCAACCGCGAACTGCACCAGGTGGAAGCGATCCTGCGGGCCGACCCCGACGTGGTGGCGTTCTCGCGGCGCACCGGGGCCGGGCTCGGCGGCGACCTCAACGAACCGAACCAGGGCGACTTTTTCGTCCGCCTCGTCGCGCCGTCGCGGCGCCCGGGGATCTGGTCGGTGATGGACCGCGTCTCCCGCAAGGTCGCCGCCGACGTTCCGGGGCTGAGCTTCTCGACCACCCAGCTGATGAGCGACATGATCGGAGACCTGGTCGGCCGTCCGCAGCCGGTGGTCGTCGCCCTCAGCGCCGACGACCCGGCCGGCCTTCCCGCGGTCGCGCGGAAAGTGGCAGCCCGCATCGCCACGGTCGCCGGCGTCGATCCCGCGTCGGTCGACGACGGCGTGATCCCCGCCGGCGACGCGCTGGAGCTGCACGTCGATCCCGCCACCGCGGCGCTGGAGGGCCTGACCGCGCAGGACGTCGAGCGCCAGGTCAACGCGTATCTGCACGGCGAGGTGGTGACGCGCTACCTGGGGCGCGACCAGGATATCGGCGTCCGCGTCTGGCTCGACCCGTCGCGCCGGCACCTGCGCCGGCGCGCGCTCGGCACCTTGCCGATCCGCTCCCCGAACGGCCACGTCGTTCCGCTCGGCGCGCTCGCCAAGGTCGCCTTCGTCTCCGGCCAGCCGCAGCTGATCCGCCAGAACCTGCAGCAGGTGGTGCCGGTGACGGCGCAGATCTCCGGACGCTCGCTCGGGAGCACCATCGCCGCGATCCGCCGGGCGCTGGCCGCGCCGGGCCTGCTGCCGGACGGCGTCCGCTACCAGCTCGGCGGGCTCTACAAGCAGCAGCAGATCGCGTTCTCCGGCATGGTGCGGGTGTTCGTCGCGGCGCTGATCGCCGAGGTCGTCCTGCTGCTGTTCCTCTACGAAAGCTTCGTCCTGCCGGTGATCATCGTCGCCACCTCGCTGCTGTCGGCCGGCGCCGTGTTCTTCGGCCTGTGGCTGACCGGCATCGAGCTCGACATCACGGCGCTGATGGGGATGGTGATGATCCTGGGGATCGCCACCGAAATGGCGATCTTCTACGTCTCCGAATACCAGGCGCTGGCGCGCGAGATGCCGCCCCGCCAGGCGCTGGTGGAGGCGGCGCTGAACCGGCTGCGGCCGATCGCGATGAGCACGCTCGCCATGGTGCTGGCGCTGCTGCCGCTGGCGGTGGCGATCGGCGGCGCCGGCGACCAGATGCAGCAGCCGCTGGCGATCGCGATCATTTCGGGGATCGTGGTGCAGCTGCCGCTGGTGCTGCTCGCCATGCCGGTGATGATCGGGCTCACCTTGCGCCGCAGCGGCGCCGGCCACACGGCGGGCTGAAGACCGGCGGGCCGGCGCCCGGGCGGGCCGACGATGCCTTAGCGTTCGGCCTCGTCGTGGTCCGTTTCGACCTCGATATCCGGGCCGATCGCGTCGGCGTCGTCCTCGAGGTCGTTGGTGTCCTCGATCACGTCTTCCTCGCCGTCGTCGCCGACCACTTCAACCTCGACATCGGCATCGTCCAGCCCCGGGGCGGGCGCCGGCTTCTTCGGGCGCTTGTCTTCGGCCACGTTGCCGGCGGGGCGCCGCAGGCGCGGCTGGTCGGCCGGCTGCTCGGTGCCGCACTTGGGGCAGACGGCGGGGACTTTGGCGAGATCGTAGAAGCGGGTGCTGCAGGAGACGCAGACGCGCTTGGTGCCGAGTTCGGGCTTGGCCATAGGGGGGTCTCGTGCGGTTGGACTCAGCGCGGAGCGGGCGCGCATGCCACCTTGCCGGAGCGGTGTCAAATCCGCGCTGGCGCCGGCGCGGCGCGGCGGCGGCGGGCGCCGCCCCTCCCCGTCCCGGCAATGCCATCGCCACGGCCCCGTCAGGCGTGATAATCGCCCGCGCATGACCCGTTCGCTCCCCACCGCCGCGTCCTCCGTCCCCCCGGTCGCGGGCGCGCTCCGCGCCGCCGCGCCGGCCCGCCCGCTCGCCGGACGCATCGCCGTGCCGGGCGACAAGTCGATCAGCCACCGCGCCCTGATGTTCGGCGCCCTGGCGATCGGCGAGACCCGCATCACCGGGCTGCTGGAAGGCGAGGACGTGCTGCGCACCGCCGCCGCCATGCGCGCGCTCGGCGCCGAGGTGACGCAGGACGGCCCCGGCGCCTGGCGCGTGTCCGGGCGCGGCGTCGGCGGCCTCGTCGAACCCGCCGACGTGCTCGACATGGGCAATTCCGGCACCGCCGCGCGGCTGCTCTGCGGCATCCTCGCGACCCATCCGCTGTTCGCGGTGATGACCGGCGACGCGAGCCTGCGCGGCCGGCCGATGCGGCGGGTGACGGACCCGCTCTCGGCGGCCGGCGCCCGCTTCGCCGGGCGCGAAGGCGGCCGGCTGCCGCTCGCGGTCGAAGGCACCGGCGACGCGCTGGCGCTCGACTACCGGGTGCCGGTGCCGTCGGCGCAGGTGAAGTCGGCCGTGCTGCTGGCCGGGCTGAACGCGCGCGGCATCACCCGGGTGGAGGAGCCGGAGGCCACCCGCGACCACAGCGAGAACATGCTGCGCCATTTCGGCGCCACGGTGACGGTGGAGACGGAGGGCGCCGGGCGGGTGATCACCTTGGCCGGCCAGCCGGAACTGCGCGCCGCCGACGTCGTCGTGCCGGGCGACCCGTCCTCGGCGGCGTTCCCGCTGGTGGCGGCGCTGCTGGTGCCGGATGCGGAGATCACCATCGCCGGGCTCGGGCTGAACCCGCTGCGCACCGGGCTGCTGACCTGCCTGCAGGAGATGGGGGCGGACATCGCGGTTGCGAACGCGCGCATGGCGGGCGGCGAGAAGGTCGGCGACCTGACCGGGCGGTTCGGCCTGCTGCGCGCCGTCGACGTGCCGCCCGCGCGCGCACCGAGCATGATCGACGAGTATCCCATCCTGGCGGTGGCGGCCGCCTTTGCCAGCGGCACCAGCCGGCTGCGCGGGCTCAAGGACTTGCGGGTCAAGGAAAGCGATCGCCTGGCCGGCACGGCGGCGCTGCTGGCCGCCAACGGGGTGCGGGTGGAGATCGACGGCGACGACCTGATCGTGCACGGCACCGGCGGCCCGCCGGCCGGCGGCGGGCTGGTCGCGACCCATATGGACCACCGCCTGGCGATGAGCGCGCTGGTGCTCGGCCTGGCCGCGGCGGCGCCGGTGACGGTGGACGACGCCGGGTTCATCGACACGAGTTTCCCCGGCTTCGTCGCGCTGATGAACGGGCTCGGCGCGTCGCTGGCCCCGGCGGGCCGGGGCTGAGCCCGGTGCCGGCGGCGACGCGCGGGCCGGCGGAACGCCCGTCGGTGATCGCGATCGACGGG
>JAGWSV010000103.1 GCA_028869315.1 Rhodospirillales bacterium | reverse complement strand
CCGGGCTGTTGACCCGCCTCGTCAACGGATGGCCCCAGGCGCGGATCGACGCGCTGATGCCCTGGGACTGCGCCGTAGACACCAACGGCTGAACGTCAAGCCGGGAACCAAAGGGCCGCGGAGCTGCGCTTACTGGAAGGACGCCCACGAGGCCTGTGAGGTGGCGCAGGTTCTGTTTCTGCGCCAGCACGGGCCGGTCATGCGGGCCCGTTCCGGCAGCCCGGCGGGGATGCTCGCCATGCTGGCGAGGCTGGCCGCGCTGGCGCCCACGCATACCCGCCGCTCCGAGGAGAGCACGGCGCTCCAGCAGTTCTCGACGCCGATCGCGCTCGGCTTCGCGGCCAGCTTCGCCGCCGCGATCACGCCGAGTGACCTGGTGCTGGAACCGTCCGCCGGCACCGGGCTGCTCGCCGTGTTCGCCGCCCTCGCCGGCGGGGCTCTAGCGCTGAACGAACTCGCCGAGACCCGCGCCGACCTGCTCGGTCATCTGTTCGCAGGCGTCCCCGTCAGCCGCCACGACGCGGCACAGATCCACGACTACCTGGACCCGTCCATTGCGCCCTCGGTGGTGCTGATGAATCCGCCTTTCTCGGTCGCGGCGCATGTCGAGGGGCGGTTGGCAGACGCGGCCTTCCGCCATGTCGCCGCGGCGCTGGCGCGGCTGGTCGAGGGCGGGCGGCTGGTCGCCATCACCGGCATCTCGCTCGCCCCGGACAATCCGTCCTGGCGAGAGGATTTCGTCCGGCTGCAAGCGCGTGGGCGGGTGGTGTTCTCGGCCGGGATCGACCGCCGCCTCTATGCCCGCCACGGCACCGCGGTCGAGACGCGGCTGACCGTCATCGACCGCGTGCCGGCCGAGGATCCGACCGTCTTCCCTCCATGCCCCGGGATCGCACCCGACGCAGCGAGGTTGCTGGAGTGGGTGACGCGCCTGGTGCCGCCGCGCCCGGCCCTGTCCGCGCCCCCAGTCGCGGTCGCGACGCGCGCCGCCCGTTCAGTGCCCCCACGCGCGATCGTCCCACACCCGCATCCACTCCCGACCCGTCACCCAGAACCGGCGATCGATCCCGGCGCCCCACTCGCCTACGAGGTCCGGGCGGAACCGCCGCCGGAGCATGGCCGCATCAGCGATGCGCTCTACGAGAGCTATTCCGTCCAGACCATCGCCATCCCGGGCGCGCGGCCGCATCCGACGAAGCTCGTGCAATCCGCGGCCATGGCCTCGGTTGCGCCGCCGCGCCCAAGCTACCGGCCACATCTGCCGCCGGAGATCGTGTCGGCCGGCCTGCTATCGGACGCGCAGATCGAGAGCGTCATCTACGCCGGCGAAGCCCATGCCGGGCATCTCGCCGGATCGTGGCTGGTGGATGCGACCTACGACCAGGTCTCCGCCGCCCCCGACGATGCCGACGGCGCGGTGTGCTTCCGCCGCGGCTGGTTTCTCGGCGACGGCACCGGGGCCGGCAAAGGGCGGCAGGTGGCCGGGGTCATCCTCGATAACTGGCTGAAGGGCCGCCGCCGTGCGCTCTGGGTCTCGAAGTCCGACAAGCTGATCGAGGACGCCCAGCGCGACTGGTCCGCCCTCGGCCAGGAACGGGTGCTGATCACGCCGCTTGCCCGCTTCCGCCAAGGCACGCCGATCCGTCTCGACCAAGGCATCCTGTTCACCACCTACGCGACGCTGCGGTCGGCCGAGCGGGAGGGCAAAGCGTCGCGGCTCGATCAGATCATCGACTGGCTGGGGCGGGATTTCGACGGGGTGATCGTCTTCGACGAGGCGCACGCCATGGCCAACGCTGCCGGCGACACCTCCGAACGCGGCGAGCGTGGGCCGTCCCAGCAGGGACGCGCGGGCCTGCGGCTACAACACGCGCTACCCGATGCGCGGGTGCTCTATGTCTCCGCGACCGGCGCGACCTCGGTGCAAAACTTGGCCTACGCGCAGCGGCTCGGCCTCTGGGGCGGGGTGGATTTCCCGTTCGCGACGCGGCAGGAATTCGTCGCCGCGATGGAGGCCGGCGGGATCGCCGCGATGGAGGTGCTGGCGCGGGATCTGAAGGCGCTCGGCCTCTACGCCGCGCGGTCGCTGTCGTACGAAGGGATCGAGGTCGAGATCGTCGAACATGCTCTCAGCCCCGAGCAGGT
>JAGWSV010000102.1 GCA_028869315.1 Rhodospirillales bacterium | reverse complement strand
GCCCGCCGGGCCGTTGCCGCCGGCATCCGTCACCGCCACCCCGGACAGCGCGATCGAGCCCGTATCGGTGACGATCACCCGTTCCTGCACGCTCGATCCGGCCAGAACCGTCGGGTCCTGCGCCAGGTTGCCGGTGCCGACATCCTGCCAGGTCACCCCGCCATTCACCGAAATCTGCTTGTCAACCGTGATCGACGGCGTCACGCCGACATAATTGGCACTGTCCTGCGCGGTGACCGTGCCGGTGTTCGTTCCGTCGGTGACGGTGCCGGTGACCGTTGCCGTATCGATCTGCTGCCCCGCCTGCGCCACCACGGTGGCGATGTCGGAGATGATGGTCTGCCCGGCAGCGATGGCGGCGACCGTGCCGGCGCCGCCGAAGGTGAAGCCCGGCGGGCCGTTCACGTCCGTCACGCTGGCGTTGTTGACCGCCAGCGCGCCGGTGTCGGTCACGAGCACCCGCTCATACACCGTGCCGCCGGTCAGCACGGTCGGCCCGTTCAGGACCCCCTGGCCGACATCCTGCCAGGTGATCCCGTTCGTCGACACCTGCTTGTCGATCGTGATCGGCGTCGAGTTGCCGGAAATCGAAACGCCGGTGTAGTCCGCGTTGTCGGATGCGGTCAGGGTAACGGTGTTGACCGTATCGGTCGCGGTGCCGGTGACCGTCGCCGTATCGATCTGGTGTCCGATCGACGCGGTGAGCGTGGCGACGTCGGAGGTGATCGCCTGGCCGGCGGCGAGATTGATGGTGGACGCGCCCCCGAACGAAAAGCCGGAGGGGAACACGCCGCCGGTCGTGCTGATGTCGGACACGGTGGCATTGTTGATCGCCAGCGCGCCGGTGTCGGTCACGATCACCCGCTCGTAGACCGTGCCGCCGGCCAGCACCGTCGGGTTGTTCAGGACCCCCGACCCGACATCCTGCCAGGTGGTACCGTTGATCGAGATCTGCTTGTCGATGGTGATCGACGGCGTCACCCCGGTGTAGTTCGCCTGATCGGTGGAGGTGACCGTGGTGGTGCCGCCGGTCACCGTGCCGGTGGCGGTCGCGGTGTCGTAGTTCGCGCCCAAGCTGGCGACGACGGTGCCGATGTCGGAGGTGATGGACTGGCCGGCCGCGAGCGAGGTGGCGCCGGAGCCGGCGAAGGTGAACCCGCTGGGCAGCCCGTTCACGTCGGCAACGGTCACGTTGGAGAGCGCCGTGTTGCCGGTGTCGGTGACGATCGCCCGTTCATACACCTTGTCGCCGGCGATCACGGTGGGGCCGTTCAGCACGCCCTGGCCGACATCGAACCAGGTGACGCCGTCGATCGAGATCTGCTTGTCGACGGTGATGGCGGGGGTCGCGGTGACGGGGGATTCGAAGAATGTCTGCGAAACCGAACTGAACGCCACGCTCCCGGTCTGCCCTGCGGCGATCGAGGCCTTCAAGGTCACGGAAACCGTCAGATTCTGGTATCCGGTCGGCAAGGTGAACGATGGACTTGTCGAGGACGGGGTCCAATCGAGCGTCGCAACCACCGCACCGCTTGAATTGGTCACCGTCTCGGTTGCGCTCAGGCTGAAGGTGCCGGAAGACTGGTCGACGACAACCAGTTCACCGAGGCTGGTGATGGCATCAGCGCCGGACGGAACGGAAAGGTTGTAGTTGAAATTGACGGTGAGGCTGGAGCCGGAGGTGGAAACGCCCGCATGCCCGCCACCCCACTGCAACGTGGCCTCGTGAAACAGGCTGAAATAGGAGGCTGAGAAGCCGAACGGCGTGGAGCTGCCCAAAAATGATTGCACGCTCCCGATATCGGTCTCCGTCACCACGGGCGGCGTGATGCTAATATCGTTAATTGTCCAATTAATTCCACTGGACGGTTGAAACGTGGCCGTCGTGGTGAGCGAACCCGACATCAGAAACCTCCAGAGATTTTCTTGGCGCCGGCGCGCCAACCACTATCCCGACGATAAGAATTCAGGACGAACGAGGGGCCGCGCAGAAGCGCGTCAGGCCCTAAGCCAGCAGTCTCACCATGCTTGGCGGCGCGCCCCATGCAGAATGGACGCCGCCGCCAAGGCAGAGATTGCGACAGAAACTAGCGGACAGCCCGCATCGAAACCACCGCGGTCAGCAGCAGGCCGAAAGCCAACAAGGCGGCGGAAGCAGGCTCCGGCGTGGGCACGGGCGCACCAAAGGAAACCGACACCAGGGTCGTCGTCAGCGGAACGTCCATGTTGTAGCCGACGGTGCTAACGCCCGTGAAGGAGATGGAGCCCACCGTGTTGCTTCCCGGCAGACCGATCGTCCCAATCGCCGTGGGGGCCTGCGGGTTGGTGTCGTTCTGGATGCTGGCCGTGCCGCCATTGGTTCCCCCAATCGCAGACAGGGTCGCCGAGCTGATCGAGCCCGCCGTATCGAACTCGACCAGATTGACGGAGAAATCCGTTACCGTGCTGGTGAGCAGCTTCGACAAGGGCTGGAAGCTCTGGGGGGTGCCGGACGGCGCCGCCGCAAGCGTGATGCCATCGCCATTGGCGTACATCACCAGGGCGTTGCAACCACCCGTTCCATTGAAGGTGCAGGCGCTCACGCCCCACGTGATGCCATTGGCGGTCGCCAGAGTGTTGTTAACAGCCAGAGTTGCGTAGGTCGGCAGCGCCTGCGCCGTGCCCCCGAACCCCATCACCCCGGCAATCGCAGCCGCCGCCAATCCCAGAGCCATGCGCCGCATCTTGTTCGTTCCTTTTGTCGGAAAATGATACGGCCCGCGTCCCTGAGCGTCTTATCCGACGCGATTCCGTTTCTGGACCAAGCTGATAACACCGAGTTGAACACCAGTAAAGGGTTCATTAACTGATTCTCGCTTTTTTGGACGTCCCAGACGTCTTTTGATCGATTCGTCATATAGTGTACAACCGCGCTGCGCCGCGGCGCAGCTCCGCCCCCGGCCGCCGCCCCCGCTATTCCAGCAGGGACGAAAGCGGCGGCGCCACCGCCTCCAGCGGCTGCCGCTCGGCCGCCACCCCCAGCGTCCAGGCCACCAGTGCGCCCAGCAGCATCAGCGCGGCGCCCAGCTCGTAGCCCCACATCAGCGCCACCCGCGATCCGCCCTGGATCAGCGCCCCGAACAGCGCCGGGCCCGCCACCCCGCCCACCAGGGTGCCGAAGGCGTAGAACAGCGCGATCGCCACCGCCCGCACCTCCAGCGGGAAACTCTCCCCCACCGTCAGGTAGGCGGAGCTGGCCGCCGCCGAGGCAACGAAGAAGATCGCCGTCCAGGCCTCGGTCTGCCCCACCGCCGACAGCGCCCCGTTCGCGAACAGCCACCCGGTGATCGCCATCAACCCGCCGGCGGCGGCGTAGGTCGCCGCGATCATCGGCCGCCGGCCCACCGTGTCGAACAACCGGCCCAACAGCAGCGGGCCCATGAAGTTGCCGACCGCGAACGGCAGGATGAACAGCCCCACCCGGCCCGCCGCCACCCCGTAGAACCGGGTCAAGATCAGCGCATAGGTGAAGAACACCGCGTTGTAGCAGAACGCCTGGCTGGCCATCAGCACCACCCCCAGCACGGTCCGCCGGCGATACCGGGTCGCCAGCGCCACCATCCCGGCGGCGAACCAGGAGCGGACATCGGTGCGCAGCCGCAGCCGCACCGGCGGCACCGGCGGCAACGGGCCGGTCTGCGCCGCCACCCGCGCCTCGATTCCCGCCACCACGCGCTCGGCTTCCTCCGGCCTTCCATGGGTCATCAGCCAGCGCGGGCTTTCCGGAATCCAGCGCCGCAGCCCCAGCACCAGGAACCCCAGCAGCCCGCCGATGCCGAACGCCACCCGCCAGCCCAGCTCCGGCGGGATGATCCGGGGATCGAGCGCCACCAGCGAGCCGCCGGCCCCCAGCGCGGCGCCGATCCAGAACGATCCGTTCACCACGAGATCGGTGAACCCGCGCCGGCGGGCCGGGATCAGTTCCTGGATGGCGGCGTTCACCGCGGCATACTCGCCGCCGATGCCGGCGCCGGTCAGGGCGCGGAACAGCGCGAAGGACCAGACGTTCCACGACAGCCCGGTGGCGAGGGTCGCGGCCAAGTAGAGCGCCACCGTCACGCCGAACAGCCGCTTGCGCCCCCACCGGTCGGCCAGCCAGCCGAACACCAGCGCGCCGATCACCGCGCCCAGAAGATAGGCGCTGGCGCTGGCACCGATCTCCGCGGCGGACATCCGCAGCACCGGGCTCGCCGCGATGGCGCCGGACAGCGAACCGACCAGGGTCACCTCCAGCCCGTCCAGGATCCAGGCGATGCCGAGGCCCGCCACCACCAGCCAGTGGAACCGCGACCACGGCAGCCGGTCGAGCCGCGCCGGCACATCGGTTTCGATCATGGCCTCCTCCCTCGGTTTGGTCCTACTGTTCCGGCGCAGCCCGGCGGCCCCGGATGCAGCCCGCAGGGTTGCATCCGCGGCCGCCCATCACAGGAGCCGAGCATGGTCGATCTGGGCCCGGACGCGTCGCGCCGGGACGCGGTGCGCAAGGGCGATTTCCTGGCCGCCACCGAAGCCGCCGTCGCCCGCTGGCACGGCATCCCCGCCCCCAACGCCCCCGCCCGGCGGATGGCCGCGGAGCTTGCCGCGCTCATCGAAGCGTTCGACGCGCTGCGCGGCGCGCTGGTCTTCGAGGACGAACCGTCGTGCTTCGAGGCCGCCCTGCGCGAGACGATGGAGCCGTCCCGGTGACCGATCTCGCCGCGCTTTCGCTGGCCGAGGCCGCCGCTGCCGTCCGCACCGGCGCCGCCACCGCCCTCGCGCTGCTGGAGGCCTGCCGCGCCAACCGCGACCGCGCCAACCCGAAGCTGAACGCCACCATCTGGCACGACGACGCCGGCGCGGAGGCAGCCGCGCGCGCGGCCGACGCGGCGGTGGCCGCGAAGGCCCCGCTCGGCAAGCTGCACGGCGTGCCGTTGGCTCATAAAGACATGTACTACCAGGCCGGCCGGCCGTGCACCTGCGGCTCGCTGATCCGCAAGGACTTTGTCCCCGCCGTCACCGCGACCGCGATCGAACGGCTGCACGCCGCCGGGGCGACCGTCTGGGGCGGGCTCAACATGGCGGAGTTCGCGCAGAACCCGACCGGGCACAACCGCCACTACGGCGACTGCCACAACCCGTGGAGCCTGGCCTACATCCCCGGCGGCTCGTCCTCCGGGTCCGGCGCCTCGGTCGCGGCGCGGTTCAACTATGCGGCACTCGGCTCCGACACCGGCGGCTCGATCCGGCTGCCGGCCTCGGCCTGCGGGGTGACCGGGATCAAGCCCACCCAGACGCGCGTCTCCCGCTACGGCGCCATGCCGCTCTCGTTCTCGCACGACAACGTGGGCCCGCTCGCGCGCACGGCGCGGGACTGCGCGCTGCTGCTGGGCGTGATCGCCGGGCACGACCCGAAGGACCCGACCAGCGCGGACCTGCCGGTGCCGGACTACGAAGCAGCGCTGACCGGCGACCTGCGCGGGGTGCGGATCGGGCTGGCCGAGACCTACTTCCTCGATGGCGCCGACCCGCCGGTGGTGGCGGCGGCGGAACAGGCGCTTCGGGTCCTGGCCGGGCGCGGCGCCATCGTCAGCCGGATCAGGCTGCCGCTGATGGACGCGGTGGCCGCCTATGGCGGCGTCGTCTCCCGGGTCGAAGCCTCCGCCATCCACGCACAATGGCTGCGCGAGCGGCCGGGCGACTACGCGACCCATCTGAGCGGGCGGCTGTATCCCGGGCTCGCCATCCCGGCGACGTACTATATTGAATCGCTGAGCCGGCGCGGACCGGTGCTGCGCGCCTTCGCGCGGGAGGTATTCGCAAACGTGGACCTGATCGCCTCCCCCACCATCCGGACCATGCTGCCGAGCTTGGCCGAAACCGATATCGACCACGGACCGCCGGGAACCGAGACACGCTTCATGGCCGTCTCCGCCAACACCCGCCCGTTCAACTACCTGGGCCTGCCGGCGATCAGCATCCCCTGCGGGTTCGACCCGGATGGGCTGCCGATCGGGCTGCAACTGGCGGCGCGGCCGTTTGCCGAGGCCCGGCTGCTCGCCGCCGCCGACGCCTACCAGCGCGACACCGACTGGCACACGCGCCTGCCGCCGGTGCTCGCGCCATGAGCGCGGCGCGGCCGAAAGTGGCCTTTATCGGCACCGGGGGCACGATGTCGTCGCTCGGCGCCGGCCCGCTGGACCTGCACGACTACAGCGCCACCGACCGGCGCGAGCACGCCGAGGAAATCCTTGCCCGGTTCCCGGAAACCGCGCTCGTCGCCGAGGTGATTCCCGTGCGCTATCGCAACGTGCCCAGCCCGGCGGTGGGCTTCGCCGACTGGCAGGAGCTCGTCCTCACCGCCGAGCGGCTGGCGGCGGCGCATCCGGACCTGGCCGGGATCGTGATCGGCCACGGCACCGCGACGATGGAGGAAACCGCCTACGCGCTGAACCTGACGCTGAAGACCCCGATCCCGGTGGTGCTGACCGGCGCGCAACGGCCGGCGAGCGCCCTCTCCTCCGATGCCGGGCTCAATCTCGTGAACGCGATCCGGGTCGCCGCGAGCCCGGAGGCGCGGGGGATGGGCGTGCTCGTCGTGTTGAACGACGAGATCCAGGCCGCCCGGGAGGTGACCAAGACCTCCACCCTGCGGCTGCAGACCTTCCGCAGCCCGGATTTCGGCGCGCTGGGCCACGCCGACGGGGACCAGGTGGCGTTCTACCGTCGCCCGCTGCGCCGCGCGGCACCGGACACCGAGTTCGACATCCGCGCCCTGCCGGCGCTGCCGCGGGTGGACATCAGCTATTCGCACGCCGATGCGGACGCGGTGGCGGTCGAGGCGTTCGTCGCCGCGGGCGCGCGGGGCATCATTTGCGCCGGCTTCGCCCCTGGCCTCGCCGCGCCCGGGGAGTGGGACGCACTGGCCGCAGCGGTGGCGAAGGGCGTGATCGTGATGCAGTGCACGCGGGCCGGGAGCGGCCGGGTCTTCCACGCCACCCGCCTGCGGGAAGCCGGTTTCCTGGTGACCGACAACCTGACGCCGCAGAAGGCGCGCATCCTGCTGGCGCTGGCGCTGACCGTCAGCGACGATCCGGCGGAGATCACCCGGATGTTCGCGACCTACTGAACCGGACCGCACCGGGCCGGGGGCGGCGCCCTCGGCCCGGCGGGGGGGGGTTACGGTGCGGCCGCCGGCCTCAATCGCCCACGGCGCGCAGCAGCGGGCGGTTGCCGACGATCAGTTCCTCGTAGACGTCGAGATAATCCTCCGCCATCCGGCGCGCGGTGAAGCGGCGGTCGAACTGCGCGCGGACCGCGCGGCGGTCGAGCTTGTCGAGGCTGCCGATGGCGGCGACCGCGGCGGCTTCGTCCGGCACGATGAAGCCGGTCAGCCCGTGGTCGATCACTTCCGGCACCGAGCCGCGGTTGAACGCGATCACCGGCGTGCCGCAGGCCATGGATTCGATCATCACCAGGCCGAACGGCTCCGGCCAGTCGATCGGGAACAACAAAGCGCGCGCGCCGGAGAGGAATTCGGGCTTCTGCGCGTCGTTGATCTCGCCGATGAACTCGACATGCGGGCTGGCCGCGATCAGCGGCGCGATTTCCTGCTCGTAGTAGGCGCGGTCGGCGTTGTCGACCTTGGCGGCGATCCGCAGCCGCACCCCGGCGGCGGCGGCGATGCGGATTGCCTTATCCAGGCCTTTTTCCGGTGAGACACGTCCGAGGAAGGCAAAATACTGCTGCGCCATCGGCTGCGGGGTGAGCAGCCGTGCCGGCATGCCGTGCAGCACCGTGCGCACCCAGTTCAGCCCCGGGATGGGACGGCGCTGGTGGTCCGAGATGGAGACGAACGGCGCGTCCGGGAACGTCTCGTACACCTCCTTGAACTCCGGCAGGTCGAGCCGGCCGTGCAGGGTGGTCACGAAGGGCGTGCGCTGGCGGGAGAACAGCGACAGCGGGAAGTAGTCGGTATGGAAGTGCAGCACGTCGAACTCGTCGGCCCGGCGGTACACCAGTTCCATCATCCGCATGTAGTAGGCGATCCAGTCCTTCACCGACGGATCGAGGCGGATCGCCTGGTCGCGCATCGGCGCGAGGGTGGCGGAGGTGATCGAATCGCCGCTGGCGAACAGGGTCACGTCGTGACCCATGGCGACGAGTTCTTCGGTGAGCGAATACACCACCCGCTCGGTGCCACCGTACAGCTTGGGCGGCACCGCCTCGAACAGCGGCGCGATCTGAGCGATACGCATTGCGGAAAGCCCTTCGTTGCATGGAAAGGGGCGACCGGCAGGTTCGCTCGTCGGAAGGGTGCTTCCGGGATCTGCCGCCCCCTGTCAGTTGCGGCATGTAAAATTCGAATGTGGCGAGAATCCGGCGTCGTTGCCTCATCATTGCTGCGATTTGCTGGCCTGATCGCCAGCGACGGTCCCTCGACCATCCCTCTGCCGGTTGGAAGGAGCCTCCCCGATGGGCTCAGTGCATAAGTTCGAAATCCTGCCGCCTTCGAACGCCACGCTGCTCGCGCTGCGACGCCGGCCGCTGGCGTTCCTCGCCCATTATGCCCGCCGTCATCTACTGGGACATGCGGTGGTTTTTCTCTCCGTGCTCGCCGCCGTGGGGGCCAGCGTCTCCACCCAGTACGGGCTCAAGAACCTGATCGACGTGGTCGCGGCCGGGCCGGATGCCGGGCGGAATGTGTGGGGCGCATTCCTGATCCTCGTTGCCTTCATCGCCGCCGACAATCTGCTGTGGCGGGTCGGCGGGTTCGCCGCGGCGCGCAGCTTCGTTGCGGTCACCGGCGACATCCGCCGCGATCTGTTCGCCCATCTCACCGGCCACGCGCCGTCCTGGTACGCCGAGCGCCTGCCGGGCGCGCTGGCCGGGCGCATCTCCGCAACCGCCACGGCGGCCTTCACGGTCGCCAACACCGGATCGTGGAACGTTCTGCCGCCGATCATCGCGGTGACCTTCGCGATCGCCTTCATCGGCTCGGTCAACCCGATGCTCGCGCTGGTGCTGGTGGCGCTCGCGCTCGGCCTCGGCGCGCTGATCTACCGGCTTGCCCGCGGCGGCACGCCGCTGCACCGCGCCTATGCCGGCAGCGCCGCCGCGGTGGACGGCGAACTGGTCGACGTGATCGGCAACATGGGCGTGGTGCGCGCGTTCGGCGCCACCATGCGCGAACGCCGCCGCCTGGGCGCGCGCATCGATGCGGAGATGGATGCGCGGCGATCGAGCCTGATCTACCTGGAGCGGCTGCGGCTGCTGCATGCGGTGCTGACCGCGGTGCTCACCGCCGGCGTGGTCGGCTTCGGCATCCTGATGTGGCAGCGCCACCAGGCGACGGTCGGCGACATCGTGCTGCTCACCACCCTGGCGATGACGATCCTGAGCGCGACGCGCGACCTGGCG
>JAGWSV010000101.1 GCA_028869315.1 Rhodospirillales bacterium | reverse complement strand
GGGCGCGGGCGACGCGGGCGGCCACGGCGACGCTTGGTTCGCCGGCCGGGGCGCGGGCAAGCTCCGCGGCGGAGGCCGGCTGCACCGCCACCACCAGGTCGATTCGGTCCAGCACCGGGCCGCTGATGCGGTTGCGGTAGTCGTCGCCGCAGCGCGGCGCCCGGCCGCATTCCCGCGCGCCGTCGCCCATATGGCCGCAGCGGCAGGGGTTCATCGCCGCCACCAGTTGAAAACGGGCCGGGTACGTCACGTGCGCCGCCGCGCGCGCCACCGTGGTGCGCCCGGATTCCATCGGCTGGCGCAGCGATTCCAGCGCCGGGCGAGGAAACTCCGGCAATTCGTCCAGGAACAGCACACCGCGGTGGGAGAGCGAGACCTCCCCCGGCCGCGCCCGCTGCCCGCCGCCGGACAGCGCCGCCTGGGAGGCGGAATGATGCGGTTCGCGATATGGTGGGCGCTTCACCAGCCGGCCGCCCGCCAGCAGGCCGGCGACGCTGTGGATCATGCTGACTTCAAGCGCCTCGGCCGGCGCGAGATCGGGCAGCAGGCCGGGCAGCCGGGCCGCCAGCATGGACTTGCCGGCGCCCGGCGGGCCGATCAGCAGCAGGTTGTGCCCGCCGGCGGCGGCGATCTCCAGCGCCCGCTTGGCGGTTTCCAGCCCCTTCACGTCCGACAGGTCCGCCCCGCGCGGCGCCTCCGCCAATCCGGCCGGTTCCGGCGGGCTCAGCACCTGGCTGCCGCGGAAATGGTTCACCAGGCTCAGCAGGTCGGGCGCCGCCAGCACTTCGATCCGCCCGGCCCAGGCGGCCTCGCCGCCCTGCGCGGCGGGGCAGATCAGCCCGAGTTCGCGCACCGAGGCGCCGATCGCCGCCGGCAGCACGCCGGCCACCGGATGCAGGGTGCCGTCCAGGTGCAGCTCCCCGAGCGCGGCGAAACCGCCGATCTCCTCCCGCGGCAGCACGTCCATCGCGGCCAGCACGCCGAGTGCGATCGGCAGGTCGAAATGGCTGCCCTCCTTGGCGAGGTCGGCGGGTGCGAGGTTGATGAGCACGCGGCGGGGCGGCAGCGAGAGCCCCATGGCGGCGAGCGCGGCGCGCACCCGCTCCCGCGCTTCGCCCACCGCCTTGTCGGGCAGGCCGACCACCAGGAACGCGGTCAGCCCGGCGGAGATCTGCACCTGTACTTCCACCGGCACCGCCTCGATCCCGGCGAAGGCGAAGGTGCGGATGCGGGCGATGGCGGCGGATCGGGTGAGGGCGGTCACGCGCGGGCTCCGGTTGCGGCGCGCGCAAGGTGGCGGGCAATGATGAAGCGTCCGGTAACGCAGGGGCGGTGCGTCCGCGATCGTTCCCTGGGGCTCAGCCTTGCTTTGCCGCCCGCGCCCGCAGCGCCTGCCGCATCTCGGCCAACTCCGCCGCGCCGCGCTCCGCCGCCGCGGCTTCCAGCCGCCGGTAGGCGGCGAGCATGCGGGTGCCGAGCGGGGTGAGCGCCGCGCCGCCGCCGCCGGCGCCGCCCTTGGCCGCATCGACCAGCGGTTCGGCGAACAGGGTGTTCATCGATTCCACCAGGGTCCAGGCGCGCTTGTAGCTCATGCCCATGCGCCGGCCGGCGGCGGCGATCGAGCCGGTGGCGGCGATGCCGTCCAGCAGGTCGGCCTTGCAGGGGCCCATGGCGATTTCGGCGCCGAGCACGACCCGCAGATGCAGGCCGACGCGATCGGGATGGCGAATCCGTTTCATGGTGCGGAAGAAAAGCATGGAGACGGCGGGGTCGCCACCCACGGACCGGCGCCTGGGTGTCCGCCGCGATGCGCGCCGCCCCGCCGGCGGGACGGCAGGCGGCGCGGGCCGCGCGGGAAAGGTCGCGCCCGCGGTCAGTCCCGGCCGACGACCAGGCTGCCGCGCAGGGCGTTTACGAAATGATCAAGGTCGGGCGTGGGCGCACCCGCCACCTTGGCACGGTCGTCCCAGCGCCGCAGCCGGACGGCGTCCGCGGCGTCGGGCAGCGCCAGGAAGGCCCGGGCTTCGTCCGCATCGAACGGTCCTCCCTGCAGGCGCAGGCTGGTGACCGAGGCCTCCGACAGCAGCGCGGCATAGCCGGGCTCGGCGGCGGCGAGGTAGCGCTTGGCGGGCACGTGCAGGCGGACCGGTTCGCTGACCTCGGGGCCGAACCATTGGGCGAGCAGGGCCGCGCCGGTGTCTTCGTGCCGGCCGTCCTCGTCGCGCAGCAGGGCGGGATAGTCCTCCGGGTTGGCGAGGTGGCCGATGTCGTGCAGCAGGGCGGCGGCGACCAGCGCGGGCGCGGCGCCGGCCTGTTCCGCCAGGGTGGCGCATTGCAGGGCGTGCTCAAGCTGGGTGACGTCGGTTTCGCCGTATTTGCCCTGCCCGGCGGTGCGCAGCAGGCCGAGAATCGTTTCGATCGGGTTCACGCGGGGTTTCCTGTT
>JAGWSV010000100.1 GCA_028869315.1 Rhodospirillales bacterium | reverse complement strand
GGGGTTCGGGGCGAAGAACATGGCCGTGGTGCGGCACTTCGCGCTCAACCTGGTGCGAGCGGGGAAGGATAAGCGGTCGGTCAAGCTGCGGCGGAAAGTGGCGGGCTGGGACACGGGATACCTGGACGGTATCCTCGCCGAAAAAATCAGGTGAACTTGGACTCGAGGCCCTGGGCGCGGAAGCCGCAAAAGAAAGCGAACGATCCTGCGCAGGATCGTCGGGGCGCCTGTCAAGCTCGGCAAGGTTCCGAGCCTGGCGTCGTGTCGATGGTGGTGGAACCGCCCGGTCGACGGCAAAGCGGAACAAAACCGAGCGTCTTGGTCGGGATTTTCGCCCCCGTCGCCGGCACCCTTGAGAGCGCGGCAGACAGCCGGCACACTCCCGGCGGCGCGCACGGCGGCAATCCGCCACGCCCAAGCCCGGAGGAGACGACGGTGACCGACCCGATCCGCATTGAGCGGCACGACACCTGGTGCCAGCTCACGCTCAACCGTCCGGACAAGCTCAACGCGGTCAACGCCGAGATGCTGATGGCGCTGATCGAGGCGCTGGACGACGCCGCCGCCGACCCGTCCTGCCGCGCGCTGCTGCTCACCGGCGAAGGCCGCGGGTTCTGCGCCGGGCAGGAGCTTGGCCCGTCGGTCATGCCGGGGCCGGACGGGCCGCCGGACCTGGAACACCTCGCCAGTACCTATCACCACGAGGTCGTCCGCCGATTGCGCGCCCTACCCCTGCCCGTCGTCTGCGCCGTCAACGGCGTCGCCGCCGGCGCCGGGGCCAGTTTCGCGCTCGCCTGCGACGTGGTGCTGGCGGCGCAGAGCGCGAGCTTCGTCATCGCTTTCGCCCGCATCGGCCTGGTGCCCGATTCCGGCGCCAGCTACTTCCTCCCGCGCCTGATCGGCGAGGCCCGGGCCCGGGCGCTGGCGCTGCTGACCGACCCGCTCCCGGCCACGCAGGCGGAGGCGTGGGGGCTGATCTGGCGCGCTGTGGACGACGCCGCGCTCGCGGGGGACGCCGCCGCCCTGACCGCCCGCCTCGCCGCCGGGCCGACCGAGGCCTATGCGCTGATCAAGCAGGCATTCGCCGCCTCGGCGGGCAACGGGCTGGAGGCGCAACTCGACCTCGAAGCCCGGCTGCAGGGCGCGGCCGGACGCAGCGCCGACTTCGCCGAGGGCGTGCGCGCCTTCCTGGAAAAGCGCCCGCCCGCCTTCACCGGCCGCGGCGCATGACCGCGCGCCCCGATGACGGCCCCGATGCCGCCGACCCCGATGGCGACCCCGATGCGTTGGCCCGCGCCTGCGCCAAGGCGATGTGGGCCGACGACCGCGCCAGCCCAGGCCTGGGCATGACCCTGGAGAGCGTCGGCGCCGGCCGCGCGGTGTTGTCGATGACCGTCGCCGACAGCATGGTGAACGGCCACGGCATCTGCCATGGCGGCTTCATCTTCACCCTGGCCGATTCCGCCTTCGCCTTCGCGTGCAACAGCCACGGCGACCGCGCGGTGGCCCAGCATTGCGCCATTACCTTTCTCCGCCCCGGCCGGCGCGGCGAAACGTTGCGTGCGGAAGCGGTGGAGCGCATCCGCACCGGCCGCTCCGGCATCACCGACGTGCGGGTGACGGGGACGGACGGGACCGTGGTGGCCGAACTGCGCGGCACGTCCCGCCTCACCGGCGGGCGCTTCTTCGAAACGGAGGGATAGATGACGAGCGCCGGGTTCGAGCCGATCGAAACCGCCTCCCGCGACGAGATCGCCGGGTTGCAGACCGAGCGCCTGGCCTGGAGCCTGCGCCACGCCTACGCCAACGTGCCGCACTACCGCGCCGCGTTCGACGCCGCCCATGTGCATCCGGACGATTTCCGCAGCCTCGACGACCTGGCGAAGTTTCCTTTCACCTCCAAGCACGACCTGCGCGCCACCTATCCGTTCGGGATGTTCGCGGTACCGCGGGAGAAGCTGGCGCGGCTGCATGCCTCCTCCGGCACCACCGGGCAGCCCACCGTGGTCGGCTATACCGCGCGCGACCTGGAGACCTGGGCGGGGCTCGTCGCCCGCTCCCTGTTCGCCGCCGGCGTGCGGCCGGGGATGCTGGTGCACAACGCCTATGGCTACGGGCTGTTCACCGGCGGGCTCGGGCTGCATGCGGGGGCGGAACGTCTCGGCTGCACGGTGGTCCCGGTCTCCGGCGGCATGACCGAGCGGCAGGTGCGGCTGATCGCGGATTTCCGCCCCGACGCGATTTCCATCACGCCGAGCTACATGCTGTCGCTCCTGGACGAGTTCCACCGCCAGGGCCTCGATCCGCGCGCCTCGTCGCTGAAGATCGGCGTGTTCGGCGCCGAGCCCTGGACCAACGCCATGCGCCGGGAGATCGAGGCCGGCTTCGCGATGGACGCCGTGGACATCTACGGGCTTTCAGAAGTGATGGGCCCCGGCGTGGCGAACGAGTGCATCGAGACCAAGGACGGGCCGGTGATCTGGGAGGATCATTTCTATCCAGAAGTGATCGACCCCGACACCGGCGCCGTGCTGCCCGAGGGCGAGCTTGGCGAGCTGGTGTTCACCACGCTCACGAAGGAAGGCATGCCGGTCATCCGCTACCGCACCCGCGACCTGACGCGGCTCCTGCCGGGCACCGCGCGGACCATGCGGCGGATGGAGAAGGTCACCGGACGGTCCGACGACATGGTGGTGGTGCGGGGGGTGAACCTGTTCCCGACCCAGATCGAGGAGCATCTGCTGGCCAGCGACGTGCTCACCGGCCATTACCTGATCGTGCTGACCCGCGCCGGGCGCATGGACGAGGTGACGGTGCAGGTGGAGCACCAGCCGCACGTCACCGACTACGACCGGCTGCACGCCGAATCCCTTGCGGTGGCGCGGCGGATCAAGGACACGGTCGGGCTGACCCTGGTCGTTTCGATCGAGAAGCCGGGGACGATCGAGCGCTCGATCGGCAAGGCGCGGCGGGTGCACGACAAACGGGGGATTGCATGAGCGACGACCGCGAAATCCTGGATACGATCGAGGCGTTCCTGAAGCGCGACGTGGTCCAGCACGTCCACGCGCTGGAACAATCCGACACCTGGCCGGAGGCGATCGT
Organism: Rhodospirillales bacterium; assembly: GCA_028869315.1. GTDB lineage: Bacteria > Pseudomonadota > Alphaproteobacteria > Acetobacterales > Acetobacteraceae > JAJZVS01. The sequence continues at coordinate 3,194 of JAGWSV010000100.1, read as the reverse complement.
CGGGCAGATGCGCGAGCTCGGGCTGTTCGGGGCGATGATCGCGCCGGAATATGGCGGGCTCGGCCTGCCCTGCGCCACCTATGCGGCGATCGTGGAGCGGATCGCGCGGGTATGGATGTCGCTCACCGGCATCTTCAACTCCCACCTGATCATGGCCGCGGCGGTGCAGCGTCACGGCACCGAGGCGCAGAAGCGCGAATTCCTGCCGCGCTTCGCCAGCGGGGAGATACGCGGCGGGCTCGCGCTGACCGAGCCCGATTGCGGCACCGATCTGCAGGCGATCCGCACCACCGCGCGGCGGGAGGGCGAGCACTACGTCGTCAACGGCACCAAGACCTGGATCAGCAACGGTATCCACGGCTCCTGCTTCGCGCTGCTGGTGAAGACCGACCCGCACGCCGAGCCGCGCCATCGCGGCATGAGCCTGCTGCTGGCCGAGAAGGGCCCGGGCTTCACCGTCAGCCGCAAGCTGCACAAGCTCGGCTACAAGGGCATCGACAGCGCCGAACTGGTGTTCCAGGACTACCGCGTGCCGGTGGACCGGCTGATCGGCGGGGTGGAGGGGATGGGGCTGAAGCATGCGCTCTCCGGCCTCGAACTCGGGCGGATCAACGTCGCATCGCGCGGCGTGGGCGTGGCGCAGGCGGCGCTGGACGAGGCGGTGCGCTATGCGCAGATCCGCAAGACCTTCGGCAAGCCGATCGCGCAGCACCAGGCGATCGCGCTCAAGCTCGCCGACATGGCGACGCGCACCGAAGCAGCGCGGCTGCTGACCCGGCGCGCGGCCGAGATGTACGACAGCGGCGCGCGCTGCGACATGGAAGCCGGCATGGCGAAGCTGTTCGCCACCGAAGCGGCGCTGGAGAACGCCACCGAGGCGATGCGGGTGCACGGGGGCTATGGCTATTCCACCGAGTTCCCGGTGGAGCGGCTCTATCGCGACGCGCCGCTGCTGGTGATCGGTGAAGGCACCAACGAGCTGCAGCGGCTGATCATCGCCCGCCAGCTGGTCGAGCGGAACCCCGCGTGATGCTGCCGCTGGCCGGGCTGCGGGTGATCGCGGTGGAACAATACGGTGCAGGTCCGTTCGGATCGATGCAGCTTGCCGACATGGGCGCCGAGGTGATCAAGATCGAGAACCCGGCGGAAGGCGGCGACGTAAGCCGCCGGGTCGGGCCGCACCACCTGGGCGACGCGGACAGCCATTTCTTCCAGGCGTTCAACCGCAACAAGCGCTCCGTCACGCTCAATCTGCGCGGGGCGGAAGGACGCGCGGTCCTGGCCGACCTCGTTGCCGGAGCAGACGCGGTGCTGGACAACCTGCGCGGGGACCAGCCGGCGCGGCTGGGCGTAACCTATAACGCGCTGAAAGCGGCCAATCCGCGCATCGTCTGCGCGCATCTCTCGGCCTATGGACGCGCAGGCAGCCGCGCCGCCTGGCCGGGCTACGACTACCTGATGCAGGCGGAAGCGGGTTACCTGTCCCTGACCGGGGAGCCGGACGGACCGCCCGCCCGGTTCGGCCTGTCGATCGTGGACATGATGGCCGGCGTGTACGCGGCGCTGGCGCTGCTGGCCGGGGTGGTTTCGGCGCGGGAAACCGGGGTGGGGCGGGACGTGGATGTCAGCCTGTTCGATACGGCGCTGGCGAATTTGAACTATCTGGGCGCCTGGTTCCTGAACGAAGGGCACGCGCAGGGGCGCGAGCCGCGCGGGGCGCATCCGTCGCTGACGCCGAGCCAGTTGTACCGCACCGCGGATGGCTGGATCTTCATCATGTGCAACAAGGAGAAGTTCTGGCCGGTGCTGTGCGGCAAGCTCGAGCGGCCGGACCTGGCGGGGGATGCGCGGTTCGCGCGGTTCGCCGACAGGCTGGCACACCGGGCGGCGCTGACGGAGGTGCTGGATGCAGCGCTGGGGGCGCGGACCACGGCGGAGTGGCTTTCGGTGTTTGCCGGCGAGGTGCCGGCCGCGCCGGTGCATGACATCGCGCAGGCGCTGACCTCCGGGTTTGTCGTGGGAGAGGAACGGGTCTGGACATATCCGCATCCGCTGCGGCCGGACTTCCGGATGGTGGCGCCGGCGTTCCGGGTGCCGGGGACTGAGATGCCCCGGCGGGCGGCTCCGTCGTTGGGGGCGGATACGGAGGCGGTGTTGGGGGCGCTGGGCTATGATGCGGGGCGGATTGCGGGGTTGCGGGAACGGGGGGTGGTGTAGGCCGGGTCCGGGCCGGTCGCGGCGCCCTGCGTTTTTACCGCGATGGAGGAACGATCCGGCGCGGGCCGCGGAGGCCCGGACGGCACTTCCGCCGTTGCAAACCCCGTTGAATTTCAGGTAGACTGCCGGCCAGATGGCCGACTGAGCCGATCTCTGGCGGATGGCGATCTAAGTCTGACGTTTCTTTGCCCCCGGCGATGCCGGCAGTCGTACGCAGGTCCTATGCGGCGACGCGGACGGCTGGCGCGCCAGTGGGCTTCATGCTTCGCAAGGGGAGAGACGCAATGGCGTTGTCGTCGGAGTTCATCAAGGCTGCCGGCCTGATGGCATCGATCAAGAAAATGGAGCCGGAGGTCAAGAAGGAGCTGCCGAATCTCACGTCGTTCGCCAACAACGTCGACGGGCTCGAGTCGATCGAGGGGGACCTCACGAAGTCGGCCAAGACGATGAGCGACGCGATCAAGGCCTACAGCGACTTCTATTCGAAATATACCGAATACGTGAAGAACATCGAGGGCAGCCTGAGCACCTATGACAAGGCGGTGGCAGGCTTCATCAAGCAGGGCCGCGAGCACGGCGAGAAGGAATACGGGACCGCCTGCGAAGCGATGGAGCAGGGGCTCGACAAGATCAGCAAGAAAGTCGACAAAATGAAGAAATACTGGGCGCCACCGCCAAAGACCTGATTCAACCGGCGCTGCGCGTTGCGTTGGCGGACATGTTCGCGACGCGCAGGCGCCCGCGGGACACCGGTGCGAAACGGGCCGCCGCGGTGCCGGCGGATCGCTCCCCCACAGCCTGAAACACCTTGCACGCGAGGGGTTGGAACGGCGCGAACCGGAACGGAGGCACGGGACTCAGATGCCGCCGCCCTCCTCCAGCACCCTCCAGCGCATCGCCTCCAGCCCCCGCCCCGCGGGGGCCACATCGAACGCCCGCGCCCGCGCCCGTCCCGCCGCCGCCAGCGCCGCCCGCCG
>JAGWSV010000099.1 GCA_028869315.1 Rhodospirillales bacterium | reverse complement strand
GCGGGCGATGTCCTCGGCATGGCCGAGCCGGCCGACGGGGATGCGGGCGACGATTTTGGCCAGCACGTCGGCCGGCACGGCGCGCACCATCTCGGTATCGACGTAGCCGGGGGCGATCGCGTTCACCGTGATGCCGTAGCGTGCGCCTTCCTGCGCCAGCGCCTTGGTGAAGCCGTGGATGCCCGACTTCGCGGCGGCGTAGTTCACCTGCCCGTACTGGCCCGCCTGGCCGTTGATACTGCCCACGTTCACGATGCGGCCGAACTTGCGCTCCCGCATGCCGTCGAAGGTGAGCTTGCAGAGATTGTAGCAGGAGCCGAGGTTGGTATCGATCACCGCGTCCCACATGTCGCGCGACATGCGCGCCAAGGTGCCGTCGCGGGTGATGCCGGCGTTGTTCACCAGGATCTCGATCGGCCCGAACCGCGCGACGATGCCGGCCACCGCGGTCTTGCAGGCCTCGAAATCGCTGACGTCGAAACGGACCACCGGGATGCCGGTCTCGCCGTGGAACGCCTCGGCGGCAGCGTCATTGCCGGCGTAATTGGCGATGACGCTCCGCCCCTGGGCCGCCAGCGCACGGCTGATCTCGGCGCCGATCCCGCGCGAGCCGCCGGTGACGAGTGCTACACGAGTCATACTCGAACCCTCCCTCGTTTTTGCTCCTTGACCGGATGACGCTAGCACCGACCGCGCAGCGATGCAGCCCGGAAGACGACCGGAATGTGATTCGGCCGCGGCCTTGCCGCGGTTCCGTCTTGCTCGGAGTTCGATATAAGACCCGTCGGACGATCCGGGCCGGACGAGCCGTCCGGCGATCCGGGACCAGGTCCGAAGAAACCCCAACGGAGAGCCGACCGATGTCGCTGCCCACGCCCCCCGCTTCCCTTCGCCGCCACGTCACCACCGCCGTGCTCGGCCTCGGCCTCGCGCTGGCGCCGATGGTGGCCGCCCAGGCTGCCATGCACCATACCACCGCCGCCCATGCCGCCGCCGCCCACACCAGCGCGCTGCACGGCTACAAAACCGTGGCCGAGGCCAAGACCGGCTGCGGCGCCGACACCGTCGTCTGGCGCGCCCGCGGCAGCAAAGTGTTCCACCTCGCGAACTCGAAATATTTCGGCAAGACCAAGCACGGCTCCTATGTCTGCGAGAAGGCCGCCGAGGCGAAGGGCCTGCATCCCGCCAAGTCGTAACATCAACGCGGGTGACTTCCGTCGCGGCTGGAGGCAGTCTCTGCCTCCAGCCGCCCAGGTTTTCCCGGCCGGCAACAACCACGGGACACGCGACATGGGTCTGTTCGATGAAATCTCCGGTCTGGTCGGCAGCGCACTCGGCGCCGAAGCCGGCGGGGGCGAGAGCGCGGTAACGGCGGCGCTGCAAGCGGCCGGCATTCCGGGAATCACCGGCATCGTCCAGCAGCTTCAGCAATCGGGACTGGCGGCGCAGGCCGCCTCCTGGATCGGCACCGGCGCCAACCAGCCGGTCAGCGCGGCCGAGATCGAGCAGGCCCTGGGCGGGCCGGTGCTGACGGCGATCGCCGGGCATCTCGGCGTCGATCCGTCGGCTGCCTCGGCCCTGCTCAGCCGGGTCCTGCCCGGCCTGGTCGACCGACAGACGCCGAACGGCACCCTGCAGACGGCGGATGCCTCCGACGACGCGGGCAGCGAGGAACCGTAAGGCCAGCCGGGGGGGGTCACGGGTATGGTGCGGATCGACCGGGTCATCACCCGTGGCGGCGACGGCGGGGAAACCTCGCTCGGCGACGGGGCCCGGCTGCGCAAGGACACGCCGCGGATCGAGGCGATCGGCGCCGTCGACGAAGCCAACGCCGCCATCGGCGTGGTGCGCGCCAGCCTGCACGGAACGGAGGGTCCGAGCCGGGCCATGGCCGACGCGGCGCTGGCACGAATCCAGAATGACCTGTTCGATCTCGGGGCGGATCTCGCGGTGCCCGGCGACGCCGGCGCGCGGCTGCGCATGTCGGCGGGTCCCGTTCTCCGCCTCGAAGCAGAGGTGGCGGCCATGAACGAAACCCTGCCGCCGCTGACCAGCTTCATCCTGCCCGGCGGCCATCCGGCGGCGGCAGCGGCGCATCTTGCGCGCACCATCGCCCGCCGCGCCGAACGCGCGGTGGTGCGGCTTGCCGCCGAGACGGCGGTGACGCCGGATGCCGTCCGCTACCTGAACCGCCTGTCGGATCACCTGTTCGTGCTGGCGCGGGTGCTGAACGGGAACGGCGCGGGCGACGTGCTCTGGGTGCCCGGGGCGAATCGGTAGCCAGCCGGCAGCACCAGCACAGGGGGTGGCGACGCCGACCGATTTCAGAGCAGATCGTTGACCCAGGGAAATCGCCGTCCAAAGCCTGGGGGGTGTCCAGTTTGGGTGGCCTGGATTCACCCGATCGTCATGGGGCCTTTACCGCCCGGCGGGGCGTGTGGTACCAAAAATCGATGTTCCCGCTGCAGTCCCATGGCCCTTCCCGAGCGGGGCGGGAGTTCAGGAGCGCAATGACGGCAAAACCCGGCTGGGCGCGCATGTGGCGAGGACGCAGCTACGATCTCGGCCGCATGACTTTGCCCGAACTCTGGCGAGCCTACGCGACCTATCCGGCGATCCTGATCTATGTCGGCACCGGGCTCGCGGCGAGCCTGGCCGCGGTTGCGGCGGCACGGCGCTGGACCGACATCGCCTGGCCCGTCCTTGTCCTGCTGGCGGTGTACCCGTTCGCCTGGTACCTGATCCACCGGTTCATCCTGCACGGACGGTGGCTGTACAAGATCAGCTGGACCGCCACGCTGTGGAAGCGCATCCATTTCGATCATCATCAGGATCCGCACCGGCTCGAGGTGCTGTTCGGCGCGCCCGCCACCACGCTGCCGACGATTGCCGCAGTGGCGCTGCCGCTCGGCTACGCGATCGCCGGCTGGCCCGGGGCCGCGGCGGCGCTGGCCGCGGGGCTGTTCACGACCTGCGTCTACGAGTTCATGCACTGCATCCAGCATCTGAACTACAAGCCGAGGAGCCGCCTCATCCAGCGGCTGAAGCGGGATCATCTGGCGCATCATTTCCACAACGAGAACGGCAACTACGGTATCGTCAGCTTCATGCCCGACCGTCTGCTCGCCACCTACTACCGGCAGGCGCGCGACGTGCCGAAAAGCCCGACCGTCTACAATCTCGGCTATGACCTGAACGAAGCACACCGCTATCCCCGCGTGATGGAACTCACCGGCGCGCCGCCCCGCGACCGTCCGCCCTCCGCTTTCGCCGCGTCCGACGCCGCCGGCTGACCGTGACGGAAATCACCTTGCTGCCGGTGGCCGGGCCCGCCCTGCTCAACCGCTTTATCCGGGTTCCAGAACGGCTGCACCGCGACGATCCCCATTACGTCGCCCCGCTGCACCTGGAACGGATGGAGGCGCTCACGCCGAAGAACCCGTTTTTCGGCCACGCCGAGGTCCAGTTCTGGATCGCATGCCGGAATGGGCGCGATGTCGGGCGGATCAGCGCGCAGATCGATCGTCAGGCGCTGGCGGTGCGGCCGGACGGGACCGGGCTGTTCGGCATGATCGCGGCGGAAGACGATCCGGCGGTGTTCCGCGCGCTGGTGGAGACCGCAGCGGACTGGCTGCGCCAGCGCGGCATGACGCGCATGCAGGGGCCGTTCAACCTCAACGTCAACGAGGAGATGGGGCTGCTGGTCGACGGCTTCGACACGCCGCCGATGCTGCTGATGGGCCACGACCGGCCCTATGTCGGTCCCCGCCTCGAAGCGCTTGGGCTGGCGAAGGCAAAGGACGTCTATGCCTATCTCTACGACGTCACGGTCGATCTGCCGGCAAGCGCCCGCCGGCTGATCGACCGCCCGCTGCCGGAGGGTCTCGTGGTCCGGCGCCTCGACCTCAAGCGCTACCACGACGAAGTGCGGACCATCACCGAAATCTTCAACGATGCCTGGGCCGAAAACTGGGGCTTCGTGCCGTTGACCGAGATCGAGACCGACCATCTCGCCAAATCGCTGAAGCCCCTGCTCGACCCGCGCCTCGTCAGCATCGTCGAATTCAAGGGCCAAGCGGTGGGATTCCTGGTCTGCCTGCCCAATCTGAACGAGGCGATCCGCGATCTGGGTGGCCGGCTGCTGCCGTTCGGTTGGGCCCGGCTGCTGTGGCGCCTGAAGGTCGCGGGCGTAAAGACGGCACGGGTGCCGCTGATGGGGATCCGGCGCGCAGCCTCGCGCGGGGTGATCGGCAAGCTGCTGCCGTTCCTGCTGATCGACGCCGTCCGCAAGGGAGCCTCCGGCATGGGCTTCACCCATGTCGAGTTGTCCTGGATCCTCGAAGACAACCTGCCGATGCGGCACATCAACGAAAGCCTGGGCGGCATGGCCTACAAGACCTATCGCATCTACGAACGGGCGCTGTAGCCGCGCCGGCCTTTGCTCGGCGCCGGGGCTACCGTAGCCACCCGGCCGCCCGGTACCATGCCACCGTGTCGCGGAAACCCTCGGCGATGCCGATGCGGGACCGGTAGACCGCTTCGGGCAGCAACTCCGGCTCCGAAACCGACCAGTCCGGGTGCAGCATCTCCCGCGCCTTGCCGGGCGTGAAGATCGGCGTACCGCCGCGGCACCGTCCCCACCAGGCGGAAGCATGGCCGGCGGCAAGCAGGACGCCGCGCGGCAGGCGGACGAAACGCGGGCTGCCGCCGACCGCCCGGGCGGCCTCCGCCAGCAGGTCACGCAGCCGGTAGCCGGCCGGATTGGGATCGGCGAGCGCATAGCATCCCGCCTCGCCCGCCCCGACCGCGAGACGCGCGATCGCCGCGGCCGCATCGCCGACATGCACGACCGCGGCGCGCCCCGATCCGAAGACCGGGACGACCGCGCGCGACGCGGCGAGGAAGATCGCGAGGGTGGCACGGTCCCCCGGTCCGTAGATCGCAGGCGGCCGGACGATCACCAGGCGGTCCGCTGCGTCGGCATAGGCGGAGAGCGCGGCGCCCTCGCCGGCACGCTTGCTGGCGGCATAGTCGGATAGCAGCGGCGCGCGCGCCGCGAGCGAGGAGACGGCAACGAAGCGAGCCCCGGGAGCGCCGCGCCGCGCCGCGTCGGCGACTGCCTGGGTTCCGTCGCGGTTGATCCGCAGGAAGCCACGGCGATCCCGCGCCGCAACGAGCCCGGCGGCATGGACGACTGCGTCCGCTCCGGCGACCAGCCGATCCAGCGCCGACGGCTGTTCAAGGCTGCCGACGACGATTTGGGGGGCCGGCCCGGCCCAAACTCCGACGGCCGGCGCCCGCCGGGCGAGCACGCGCACACGCGCACCCTCCCGCGCGAGCGCGGTCACCAGATGGCAGCCGAGAAATCCCGTCGCGCCGGTCACCGCGACGAGGCGATCGCCGCTCATGGCACCGTGATTCCGCCGACGCCGCGCGGGTCGTTGCTTCGCGCGCTGCCGCGCGGGTCGTTGCTTGTCGCGCTGCCGCGCGGATTATTGCTTGTCGCGCTGCCGCGCGGGGGCCGCCCCGGCAACCCGGCGCGCGCTGCAAACCGGCGGCATGGCGCGCGCGCGCTGCCATGCCGCCGGCTGGTCATTCGGCCCCGGCGTCTGCCAGCGCGTTCTGTGGGGAGAATTCGCCCGCAAGGTACATCATGCGGGCCCGGCTGCGGCTGAGCTTGCCCGACGACGTCTGCGGCAGGCTATGCGGCGGGACGAGCACGACTTTCGCATCGAGCCCATGCCGGCCGCGCAGCAGGCTGGCGACCTCGCTCGCCAGCGCATGGCGCGTCGCCGGCTCGGAAGAGCGGCATTGGACGAGCGTCACCACCTCCTCGTCGTCCTCTCCGTCGACCGAAAAGACGGCGATGTCACCGCTGCGCGCCTGCGCAAGCGCGGCCTCGACCGACCATTCGACATCCTGTGGCCACAGGTTGCGGCCATTAACGATGATGAGGTCCTTGGCGCGGCCGGTGACGACGATCTGCTCGCCGACGAGATAGCCGAGATCGCCGGTGTCGAGCCAGCCATCCGCCGACATCACGCGCGCGGTTTCCTCGGGCGCGTCGAAATATCCCGCCATCATGCTCGGGCCGCGCACGAAGATGCGCCCGACCCGCCGGTCCCGCAGCTTCCGGCCGGAATCGTCGCGGATTTCGATCTCGTGGCCGGGCAGCATGCGGCCGCACATGACGAAGCTGCGGGTGCGCGACCGCGGATCCCGCGCGGGCACCGCGCGGCGCTCGGTCTCCAGGATCGCGCTGTCGACGACGTCGAACCGCGCTCCTTCGTCCGGCGGCATGAAGCTGAGGGCGAGGGTCGCTTCGGCCATCCCGTAGCTCGGCACGAAGGCCTCGGCCCGGAAGCCATGGCGGGCAAACCGTTCCGCAAAGCGGGCCAGTACGGTCGGGCGGATCATATCGCCGCCGATCCCGGCGCCGCGCCAGCTCGACAGATCGAGGTCGTCCGTCGACATCGTTTCGCCACGGCGCACGCAGAGGTCGTAGCCGAAGGACGGGCTGTAGGAAACCGTGCCCCGATTGCGGCTGATGAGCCTGAGCCACAGGAGCGGACGACGCGCGAAGTCGCGGGTCGCGAGCACGTCGACCGTCATCTGGCAGGCGACGGGCGTCAGCAGGAAGCCCACCAGCCCCATGTCGTGGAAGAACGGCAGCCAGGTCACCGCCCGGTCGCCGTCGCGGACGGCGGAGCCGTCGCGGGCGATCCCCCTTGCATTGGCCATGAAGGCGCGCTGGGTCACCGCGACGCCGAGCGGGAAGCGCGTGCTGCCGGAGGAGAATTGCAGATAGCTGAGGCCATCCGGATCCTGCGCTGGCAGGTCGCCGGCGAAGGGCGCGACGCCGTCGAGCGCCTTGAGCGTGCCCGCGACCTTCGGCGCCAGATCGGCGACCGCTTCGCGAAGCCAGGTTTCGAGCGCTGCCGGGCCGAAGGCGGCGCTGACCCGGGCGCTTTGCAGCATGCGCCGCAGATGGTCGATGTAGCCCTGCCGACCGCCGAACGCGGCCGGCAGCGGCAACGGCGCCGGCACCAGGCCCGCGTACTGGCAGGCGAAGAAGGCACGGACGAAGTCCCCGTCGCTGTCCGCGACGAGGCCCACCCGCTCCCCCGGTTCGAGGCCGGCGCCGAGCAGCCGCCGGGCCAGGTCGATTGCCTGTTCGCGCAGAACCCGATACGGCAGCACCTCGCGCGGCGCGCCGTCGGCGGAATAAAAATTGAGGCCCGTCGGGCCCTTGGCTGCGTAGTCCAGAGCGTCCGCGATGCTCACGAAGTCCGCGAGGCGCGTGGGCTGCTCCGGATGGAACGAGGGAGTCGCTTCGATCATGTCAAGAAATTGGGACATCCTATTTCTCGTGCAGCTACCAGAATGGTGCAACCGAGGCAACGCTGCCTCGGTGAGCGCGCGGCCGCGGCCAGCCGGCCGTGCCTTCACGGCGGAAGCCGGCGCGGGAAGCCCGCTTTCCGGAACCCGCCGCCGGTGACGATTCCCGCCCGCCTGCATTTCTGCTGGATTGGCCCAAGCCTGCCCTGGGCCTACGTGTTCGCCCTGCTCTCGGCCGCCGCGCGGAGCGACCTGCCCGAGATCATCCTGCATCATACCGACGCGCTGGACGACGGCCCGGCGGTACGTGCCCTCGGCGCCGCGGCGCGGGTGCGACTCGACCGCACGGACCCGCACGCCTGCCTCGCCGCGGTCGGCGGCCGGCTTGGTCTTGGCGATGCGCTCGGCAGGCTCTACCGCGGGCTCGACAGCCCGGTGATGCGCACCGACGTGCTGCGCGCCGCCATCCTGTACCAGCAGGGCGGCATCTATCTCGATCTGGACACGATCACCGTGGCCTCGCTCCGTCCCTTGCTCGCGGCGCGGCAATTCGTCGGCTCGGAGTTCATCGTCTGGCCGCAGGTCGTCAGGGCCTCGCGGTCGCCGATCGTCCGCACGCGCTATCTCGCCCTCGATGTGCTCCGCAAGATGCTGCGGCGCCTTCCGCAAGGCTGGAAGGCGTTCCGGCGGGTGGAGCATCTCTATTTCCGCGGGGTCAACAACGCGGTCATGGGCGCCGAGCCGAACGCCCCGCTGTTCGAAGCCTATCTCCGGGCCATGACGGCGGTGCCGGCCGAGCGGCTCCGAGAGCCCTACGCGCTGGGGCCGGACCTGTTGCAGGAAACCGCCGATCGCTATCGGCAGGACGACCTGGTCGTCCACGATCCGGCCGTGTTCTACCCGCTGCCGCCCAGAATCTCCGAATTGTGGTTCCGGATCGGCCGGCGCGCGCCGCTGCACGAGGTCCTCTCGGCGGAGACGCGCGTGGTTCACTGGTATGCCTCCGTCCGCACCAAGGCGCGGGTCGCGCTGATCGATCCCGCCTATGTGCGCGCCCATCGCGAGCGCCAACTCTACAGCGCGCTCGTCTGCGCCAACGTGCCGGACCTGCCGGCAGCTTCCTGAGGCGGCGGGCGGACGGCCGATCGCGACAGGCGCGCGGCGCGCTCGTTCGGTGGACCGGGGCGCCCTGCCCGGCACCGGCTGGTTTGTCACCCCCCTGCCTGCCACTCGCCTGTTTTTCCCTCGCTGGCGGTTCGAACCGAACCTGCGGACACGACTTGCCAGGACGATCCCCCGCGCCACATATTACGGTCTGATCGGCGCCGAGGTTTCAGGCGCGTTACGCAGCGAAGGACGATTCCGGCCACATGCGAGACGTCGGCCCCGGTCCGAGCCGAAGCGCCTCGCCAGCCGAGGGTGCGGCCATGCCGGGCGGCCCTGCCCGCGAGCGGGGGCCTCTGGGCCGGCCGCGCGGGCGCGCCGCCGCCGGCCGGAAATGCGCCGGCGTGAGCAGGCGGCGGCCCTGGCACCGGGTGCCAGGGTGCACGACGCCGGATAGCCCCCGTCCGTGATCGTCCTACGCTACCTGATCGGCGAAATCAGCAAGGCGATGGCCGTCATTCTCGGCGTCCTCGTCGCCCTGTTCGCCAGCTACAGCGCCGACCGTTTCCTGGGCGACGCGGCCAACGGCCTGCTGCCGATGGACATCGTCGCCAGAATGATCGCGCTCAAGGTGCTGATCGCGCTCGAAGTGCTGATCCCGGTTTCGCTGTTCCTCGCCGTGGTGCTGGCGTTCGGCAAGCTGAACAGCGATTCCGAGTTCATCGCCATGTTCGCCTTGCAGGTCACACCCGGCCGGGTGACCGGCGCGGTCGTTGCGCTGGCCGGCGCGTTCGCCCTGCTCGTGGCCGGGTTGTCGCTGGAGGCCCGGCCCTGGGCGTACCGGACCTTGCACGAACTGTCCCGGCAGGGCGCGATGTCGCTCGACGTCGATGCCATGGAAGCCGGCAGCTTCTATGTCGGCCAGCACGGCCAGCTCGTGATCTTCCTTGCGCATCGCGACGGACCGGCCGCGTCGGCGCGCGGCGTGTTCGTGAAGCGCCGGCATGACGGGTATACCGAGATCATCCAGGCGCGGCGCGGCTATCGGCTGGCGCCGGCCGGCCCGGGCCGCGAGCCGCGCATCCTGCTGCGCGATGCGCATATCTACGACTTCGGCACCGCCGCCCACCAGGGCGACCAGGCGATGGCGGCGTCCAGCATTGTCATCGACCCGAGCCGGCACGACCCGGCGCCGCTCGCCTACAGCGCCGTCGCCGCCAGCAGCCGGGAACTCGCGAAATCCACCGCGCCGGACGACATCGCCGAGCTGCAGTGGCGGCTTTCGACGCCGCTCTCGACATTGCTCCTCGGCCTGCTGGGGATCCCGCTCAGCCGGGTGAAGCCACGGCAAGGCAAATACGAAAAATTCGGCGCGGCGATCCTGATCTACTCCGCCTACTACCTGGTCTTCACCTCCGCCCGGACCTGGGTTCAGTACGGCATGGTATCATCGTTCCCCGGGGTCTGGCTGGCGCCGGCCATGCTGGCGCTCCTCCTCCTCGGCCTCTCGGTGGCGCCCGGAATGGGGCCAAGGCTGCGGCGCCGATGGGTGTGATGCGGGGCCTGCCAGGACGGGACCTGACAAGACAGGAGCAGGCGGGCATGGGGCGGCCAGGAGCGGCCCCACGCTGGCGGGCAGCCTGGGCCGGCATAGCGACGCCGCTCGATCGCTATATCGGCGCCGCCGTCCTTCGGACCTTCATCCTCGCCGCAAGCGGCCTGACCGGCTTGTTCAGCCTGCTCACCTTCGTCGACCAGCTCGCCCAGGTCGGCCAGGGCCGCTACAGCGTGTCGGACGCGTTGGCCTACGTGCTGCTCACGGCTCCCTCCCGGCTGGTGCAGGCGGCGCCGGTCGCGATGCTGATCGGCTGCCTGCTGGCCCTGGGCGCGCTCGGCCGGGGTTCGGAGCTGACGGCGATGCGCAGCCTTGGCGTCTCCGAATCCCGCATCATCGGGGCGGTGCTCAAGCTGGCCGTGCCGATCATCCTGGCCCTCTTCTTGATCGCCGAATTCGTCGTGCCGCCCGCGCAGGAACACGCCGACACGGCGCGCACGACCGCGCTTTCGCGCGCGGCCACCGACCACGGGCCAGACAGCTTCCAGGGCCAAGGCGGTTTCTGGGCCCAAGGCGGGGCCGCAGCGGGCAGCGCGGGCGCGCGTCAATTTCTGAACGTGCAGCGGTTCCGGGGCAAGGACGAGGCCGAGGGGATCGACATCTACAGCTTTGCCGCCGACGGCCGCCTGGCCCGTCTCCTCCGTGCCGAGCGGGCCGAGATCCGCCCGGACGGCATCTGGCTGCTTCGGGACGTGCGGCAACAAACCATCACCGCCTCGGGCGTTCGCGCCGAACACCTGGCGTCCTTTCCGTGGCACCCGTTCCTGTCGCCAGCGCAGATCCGGCTGTTGCGGCTGCCGCCGGAGGCGATGCCGCCGGTCGAGCTGTTCCGCTATGTCCGCGACCTGCGGCGGGACCATTTGCAGGGGTTGCGCTACGCGCAGGAGCTGTGGCGCCAGATCGGCATCCCGCTGTCGCTGGTGGCGATGATCCTGGCTTCGGCGCCGTTCGTGTTTGCGCCGGCGCGGCACCAGGGCGTCGGCCAGCAGGTCGCGATCGGGGCGATCATCGGGATCGTGTTCTCGCTGGTTCAGCAGCTTGCCGGCCACCTCACCTTGCTGCTCGACCTCGACCCCGCCGCAACGGCCCTGGCGCCGCCGCTGCTGCTGACGATGCTGTCGGTGCATCTGTTCCTGCGCGCGAATCGCTAGCGCCCTGCCCCGCAGTCCCCCCGCGTGCCAGGGACCGGCCGGCCGCCGAAAAAGCAAGCACGCGCGTCCCGATGCATGACGACCCTATCGCCGGGCCGGGACACTGGTGCCCTGACGCGTTCGGATGGCTCAGCACCTATCGGACGACGAGCCCGATCTTGCGGACCGCTGCGCGGGAGGGGGGGGCTTGCGCCCACGCTCCCCACGCCAGCGTGTTGGCTTTGCCGCGTGATCGTACGGGCGGCCCCGTTGGCCGGGCGTATGGCGCGCAGGATTACCAGGGGGAGACGGGATGCGGCTGCGCGCCGACAGGTTCGATCATCGACGAACGGACCCTAAGGTTTTGTGTTGATCGGCATCTTTGTCGGCGTGCTGACGCACGTATTTGCCGACGATGCCTAAGCCTGTTCGAGCTCCGCGAAGAAGCGCGCGTAGCGGGCCCGCCGCTGGCGCAGCAGCACCAGCAGGATCGCGTTGAAGCCGAAGATCTCGAACCAGAAATAGTACTGGGGCACCCCGGCGAGCGCGAACAGGAATATACCAAGGGTGCGATAATTCGCCGATAGCGCCGCCCATCGGCGCACCGACGGCGCGAAGGTCTCGCGGTAGCACTGGCGGATCATTGCGCTCCGTTCCGGCCCGGCGTCGAGCGCCGCCGACAGTTTCTGGTGGAACGCGACGGTGACCCCGGCCGCCACGAACTGCAGCCGCAGATAGGCGCGGTGCAGAAGATCGGCCAGCCGCCGCCCGGGCGGAAGGGAGCGTGCCCCGGGCGGGACCGCCGGAAGGCCGGCGAACGCCGCGGATAGGCGGCCCAGACCCCAAAAATTATATTCCTGGCGCTGCACCTCGTAGGCCGCCGACTGGAGCGCGTGGCAAAGCCCGGCAGCGGCGGCGAGCAGCCAGATGGCCGCCCCGAAATGCGGTGCGAGGGCGCTGGCCAACCCGGCATAGACGGCGATGAACGTGACGTAGTCGCAGATACCGTCCAGCACCTTGCCGGACGGCGACTGCTTGTTGGTGAGCCGCGCGAGCTGGCCGTCGGCGCCGTCCATCACGTGCCAGGCGATCATCAGGGCGAAGCCGATGACCACGCGCCAGCGGGCTTCGAAACCATGATAGGCGACGCCGGCGAGCACGCCGAACCCCATGCCGGCGAGCGAGACCGCGTTCGGATGAATGCCGAGCGCCGCGAAGCGCGGGGTGAGCCAGCTCGCAATCGGATGAATGACATAGAGATTGGAGACCTCTTCGATCTCCGATGTCCGGCGCACCGGCTCGGCGGGCTGCATGATGCGATGGCGCCGTCAGACCCGCCCTGCGTGCAGCAGCGACTCGGCCTTGCCGAACGCCACCGGATCGTCGACGTCGATCCAGAGCCGATCGCCGATGTCGAAGCTGCGCGCCTTGCCCCAGCGCGCCAGCACGTTCATCGCCCCTGAGATGCTGTCGTCGCCGTTCGACTGGCTTTCCTCGAGCGCGGCGAACATCACCGGCGTGCACAGGAACACCCCGGTATCGAAGGCGTTGAAGTCGCGGATCACCTTGCCGATATGCTCGATCCGTCCGTCGGCGCACTTGACGCGGGTGACGTCGTCCGGGTCGTGCATCGGGTTGTCGATCTTGAAATCGACCGCCAGCGTGACCGTGTCGGGTTCGGGCGGTGCCGCGGCCAGGCTGCGGAAGATCTCGGGATCGACCAGATGGTCGCACATGGTCAGGATGAACGGTTCGCCGAGCGCGGCCTTCGCCTTGTGCACGGAGACGCCGTTCGCCCGGTTCCATTCGTCGTTGACGACGTGGGTGAGGCGGACCTTCTCGCGGTCGGCGAAGGCATCGAGCGCGCGCCGCAACTCGGCGCCGCGGTAGCCGCTGACGATGACGAACTCGTCAAGCCCGGCGAGCAGCACGCGCGTCATCACCCGCTCGATCAGCGGAACGCCCTTGATCGGGATCAGCGGCTTGAGCTCGCCCTTTTCCCGCAGCCGGGCGCCTTGCCCGGCTGCGACGATCAGGCATTTCATCGCACGGCGAGCTTGATGCTGCTGGTGCGGATGAAGGTCTCGGTCATCTGGTAGGCGATGTCGTCCGTGTACTGCACCGGCGGATGCTTGCAGAAATAAGCGCTCGGCCCTTCCAGCACGCCGCCGATGCCGTTCTCGAGCGCGAGCTTGCAGCAGCGGATCATGTCGATGACCACGCCGGCCGAATTGGGCGAGTCCTCGACCGACAGCCGGAGCTCGAGGTCCATCGGCACGTCGCCGAAAAGCTGGCCTTCCATCCGGATGAAGCAGAGCTTGTTGTCGTTCTGCCACGGCACATAGTCGCTTGGGCCGACATGGATGTTGTCGTCCTCGATCCGCTTCTTGGCGACCGACTGGACCGCCTCGGTCTTGGAGGTCTTCTTCGACACCAGCCGCTGCTGGTTCTTCATGTTGAGGAAGTCGGTGTTGCCGCCGGTGTTCAGCTGATAGGTCCGCAGCAGCTTGACGCCGCGCTTGGCGAACAGGTCCGT
This sequence comes from Rhodospirillales bacterium, assembly GCA_028869315.1. Taxonomy (GTDB): domain Bacteria; phylum Pseudomonadota; class Alphaproteobacteria; order Acetobacterales; family Acetobacteraceae; genus JAJZVS01. The sequence goes on along the minus strand of JAGWSV010000099.1, from coordinate 13,030 downwards.
CAGCACCCGGTGCGTGATCGTCGCACCGAGCTGCGATTTGATGTCGTCTCCGACGATCGGGATATTTCGCGCCTTGAAGCGATCGGCGAACGCCTTGTCGCTGGCGATGAAGACCGGCATGTTGTTGACGAAGGCGACACCGGCCTCAAGCGCGCATTCCGCGTAGAAGCGGGCTGCCTGCTCGGACCCGACGGGCACGTAGTTCAGCAGGATTTCGGCGCCGCTGCGCTTCAGCTCGGCGACGATCTCCTGCTTCGTCAGCTCGCGCGCGTCGGAGCGGATGAAGGTCCGATCCTCGGCATAATCGTCCATGTGCTCGGAGATGCCGTCGAGCACGGGGCCCATCTTCACGGTCACGCCCAGCTCGGCGATCTCGGGCTGGAACACCTTGGTGCAGTTCGGCTTGGCAAAGATGGCGTGGCTGACATCGGTGCCGACCTTGCGGGCGTCGACATCGAAGGCGGCGACGACCGCGATGTCGCAGGGCAGATAGCCGCCGATCTCGCGATGCATCAGGCCGATGACGCCGTCCCGGCAGCGTTCGGGGGTGTAGTAATGGATACCCTGAATCAGGGCGCTCGCGCAGTTGCCGAGCCCGGCGATCGCGATTCGGATCACGCCTTTTCTCATCATTGTCTGGATCCCGTGTCGGGCCGCCGGTTCCGCGCCCGATCCCTTTGATATGCAGTAACGGTGATTATGCGCCGCCTGTCATGGTCGTGGCAAGCTGGCCTCCGGGTCGGCCGCAACGACGTTCGAGGGTAGGCGCAATCAGGCGCGCGCCCGGTCGCATCGCCGCCCGGCCCCTGCCTTCCGACGTGCAGGCGTGGCGACCCGGTGCGCGGGAGCGTTTGTGCGGGGGGGGGCGTCGGGCATTCGAGCGCTTGCCATCGCCGACAAAGACGTCACCACGAGCCAAGCCGGCGCCGACGCATCACCCGCACCGGGCCAACGCCCGAGGCAGCCCGGCCATGCAGCCGCCGTTCAGAGCAGAAACACCGCCATCAGCACCAGCAGCAGCACCAGAAAGATCACCGCGCCGACCGTGAAGCGGGTCCACGCATGCCAGAAATGCTCCCGGTCGGCGAGGAACTGCTCCTCCGTTTCGGGGCCGGTAACCGTGAGCGGATGCTGCGCCATGACTGCCCTCGTGAACTGCGACGCCGGGCCGAAACAGCCGGCAGCGCCGTTTCTATGGCAGCAGATCGGCCTCGGGCAAGGGGTTGCGCAACGCCGCGCCCGCCGCCGGCGGGTCTCCCGCCGTGCCGGCCACCAGATGGCGCAGCGCGGTGGGGTAGAGCACATGCTCCTCCGCCAGGACTCGAGCCGCCAGGGTCGCCTCGGTATCGCCGGCCAGCACCGGCACCGCGGCCTGGGCGAGAATTGGTCCTTCGTCCACGCCCTCGGTCACCAGGTGAACCGTGCAGCCATGCAGCTTCACCCCCGCCGCCAGCGCGCGGGCGTGGGTGTCGAGCCCGGGAAACGCCGGCAGCAGGCTGGGATGGATGTTCACCATCCGCCCCGCCCAGGCGCGCACCAGGAACGGCGTCAGCCGGCGCATGTAGCCGGCAAGGCAGACGAACTCGATTCCCGCCTCGCGCAGGGCGGCGTCGATCGCCGCCTCATGCGCGGCGCGGTCGGACCCGAACGGCCGGTGCGCGATCACCCGGCCCGCCACCCCCGCCGCGGCGGCGTGGGCGAGGCCGCCGGCCTCGGCCCGATTGGCGATCACCAGCGCGATCTCGGCCGGGTAGCCGGGGTGCTGCGCCGCCGCCAGCAGCGCGGCGAGGTTGGAACCGCGCCCGCTGACCAGCACCGCGACCCGGCGTTTCACCGCGGCCAGCCCGTCGGCAGGTCGATCCGCACCTCGGGCGCCGCCTCCGGGCTGGGTGCCGCGGCGATCGTGCCCAGCCGCACGACCGTCTCTCCGTCGGCGCGCAAGGACGCGGCGGCGGCGTCCGCATCGGCCGCGGCGACCACCACCGCCATGCCGATCCCGCAGTTGAAGACGCGCAGCATTTCCACCGGCGCGATGTCGCCGGTGCGGGCGAGCCAGCGGAACACCTCCGGCATCGTCCAGTCGGGCACCAGGTCCGCGACGGTGCCGTGCGGCAACACCCGCGGCAGGTTGCCGGGCAGCCCGCCGCCGGTGATATGCGCGGCGGCCTTCAGCAGCCCGGCACGGTGCAGCCCGAGCAACGGGCGGACATAGATCCGGGTCGGCGTCATCAGCGCACGGCCCAGGCTTTGACCGCCGCCCGCCGCGCCGCTGCCGAACGGCACCGGGTCCTCCCACCCGAGCCCGCTTGCGGTCACCACCCGACGAACCAGGGAAAACCCGTTGGAATGCACGCCCGAGGCGGCGAGCCCCAGCACCGCGTCGCCCGGCCCGACGCCGCGCGGCAGCAGGCGGTCGCGTTCCGCGGCGCCGACCGCGAAACCGGCCAGGTCGTAATCCGCCCCGGCATACATGCCGGGCATCTCGGCGGTCTCCCCGCCGACCAGGGCGCAGCCGGCTTCCTTGCAGCCGGCGGCGATGCCCGCGATCACCACCCGGGCCTGTTCCACCGCAAGCTTGCCGGTGGCGAAGTAGTCCAGGAAGAACAGCGGCTCGGCGCCCTGCACGATCAGGTCGTTCACGCACATCGCCACCAGATCGACGCCCACCTGGTCGTGCAGTCCGGTCTCGATGGCGATCTTGAGCTTGGTGCCGACGCCGTCGGTGGTGGCAACCAGCACCGGGTCCTTGAACCCGGCGGCGCGCGGGTCGAACAAGGCGCCGAAGCCGCCGATGCCACCGAGCGCACCCGCGCGCGCGGTGGCGCGGGCCAACGGCGCAATGGCGGCCACCAGGGCTTCGCCGGCGTCGATATCGACCCCGGCGGCACGATAGTTAAGGCCTGGCGGCGGGATGACGGGATCGCCACTGGTCATGCGCGGTCTCGATCGGCTAGGGCTGGCGGACGAAGGCAACGGCCGCCGCGGCGGGTGACAGGCCGGCGGTGGCCGGGGAGAGGCGAGTGGCGAGGGCAACCGGGGCGGCGATCGCGCCGCCGGACACAACCATAGCCTGCTGCGGCGCGCAACGGCGCGACAGGGTCTGGTCGTGCCCACCCATCGGCGCAGAGCCGGAAGCCGCCCCGACAGCCGGACCCGCTCGTCGTGCGCCTGCCCGCGGTGCCCGGCATGCCTGACGGCGCCCCCAAGCCTGGAGGCACCCCCGACCTGGGGCGGCCCGGGCCGGACGCCTTGTCGGACGCCCTGCTGACCCTGCCCAATCTGATCACCTTCGGCCGCCTGTGCGCGGTGCCGCTCGCCGTGTGGCTCATCATCACCCGCCGGCCTGGTCTTGCCTTTGCGATGTTCCTGGCGGCCGGCGTGTCGGACGCGATCGACGGCTGGCTCGCCCGCCGACAGGGCGGCGGCAATGCGGTGGGTGCGCTGCTCGACCCGGTGGCGGACAAGGCGCTGCTCGTCACCATGTATATTGTCCTTGCGGCGGTCGACGAGATGCCCGACTGGCTCGCCATCCTGGTGGTGTTCCGCGACCTCGTGATCGTCGGCGGCGTGCTCGTGCTCGGGTTCCTGGGCCGGAAGACGACCATCCGGCCGCTCTTCGTGTCCAAGGTGAACACCGCGTTGCAGGTCTCGCTGGTTGCCCTGACCTTGTTCCTGGCCGGATTCGGTGTGCGCGGACCGATCGCGGCCACGGGACTCGCGGTGCTGACCTGGGCCGTCGGGACGACCACCCTCGCCTCCGGCGCCGCCTATGTGTGGCGCGCGGCGCGACGGCCATGACCCGGTCCGATCGGCCGGAAGGGCATCCGGTCCACCCCAGCCGGGTTGCCGCGCTCGGTGCGGCGGGGCTGCGCCTGCTGGGCGCTGGCCGTCCCTCCGCCGATACCGTGCCGTCGAAAGCCCCGCCGACCGCGCCGCTGGCGGCTCCGCCGGGCGCCCCGTTTGCCGCCCCGCCGCCGACACCGCCACCGGCTGGCACGCCGCCGGCGGAACGCCCGGCGCTGCCGCCTGGCGGCCCCCCGGTGCTGCTCCCGTCCGGTGGACGCGGCCAGCGGCTCGCGCTCGCCATCGGACTGGTGGTCGTGGCCTGGCTTACGCTCCGGCTGTTCGCCGGCGTGCTGGCCCCGTTCGTCGCCGCCGCGGTCATCGCCTACGCGCTCGATCCGCCGACCACCCGGCTGACCCGCCTCGGCCTGCCGCGCGGCATCGCGGCGATGCTGATGGTGGTGGCCATGCTGGCCTGCGTGCTGCTGTTCATCCTGTTGCTCTACCCGCTGATCCTCTCGCAGGTCGGGCTGCTGCTCGGGCGGGTGCCGGAATACGTGCAGCTGGTGCAGCAATGGGCGAGCCACGTCATCACCGACCTGCAGCACCGGCTCGGTCCCGATGCGGTCAGTTCGAAGCTGCAGGACCTGGTGAGCAGCCAGGCCGGCAACATGCTCTCGTTCATCGCCTCCACCGTGGCCGGGCTGATCACCGGCGGGTTCGCGCTGTTCAACGTGCTGACCCTGGCGATCGTCACCCCGGTGGTGGCGTTCTACCTGCTGCGCGACTGGCCGCGCATGCTGACGATGATCGACGGCTGGCTGCCGCTGCGCGCCCGCGCCACCATCCGCGCGCAAGCGCGCGAGGTCGACCGCATTCTGTCGGCCTGGGTGCGCGGGCAGGCGCTGTGCTGCGTGATCCTGGGTATCTATTACGCCCTGGCACTCACCATGGCCGGGCTGGATCTCGGGCTGATCGTCGGCATGTCGGCCGGCGTGCTGTCCTTCATCCCCTATGTCGGCTCCATCACCGGCGGGGTCGCCGCGATCGGCCTCGCGCTGGCGCAGTTCCCCACCTGGTCCGGGGTGGTCCGCATCGTCGTCGTGCTGGTGGTCGGGCAGTTGCTGGAGAACTATCTGATCTACCCGCGATTCCTGGGCGACCGGGTGGAACTGCCGGCGGTCTGGGTGATCTTCGCGCTGTTCGCCGGCGGCGCCGCCTTCGGCTTCCTCGGCGTCATGCTCGCCGTGCCGATGGCCGCCACCATCGGCGTGCTCGCGCGCTTCTGGCTGCGGCGGTACCTGCGGAGCGACCTTTACCTGGACCCGCCGACCGATTGAGCGCCAGACGCCGAGCGCCGCCGCGTCGTGGCGCCACCCGGCTTTGACGCTCCCGCCGGTGCGGGCCAGCATGGCGGGGACGTTCCGGAACCGCAGAGGGAGAGCGCGACCGCCATGACCGCACCGGCCCGCATTGCCGCCGAGGACTACCTGGACGCGCTCGCCGCCCAGGGAATCGCGTACCTGTTCTGCAATCCCGGCACCGATTTCGCCCCAATCGTGGAGGCGTTCGCCCGCGCGGCCCGGACCAACCGTCCGGTGCCGAAACCGATGGTCATCCCGCACGAGAACGCGGCGGTGGCGATGGCGCACGGCTACACCATGGTCACCGGCAGGCCGCAGGCGGTGATGACGCACACCAACGTGGGCACCGCGAACGCGATCAACGCGCTGATCGACGCCGCGCGCGACCGGATCCCGATGCTGCTGACCTCGGGGCGCACGCCGGTGATGGAACAGGGACCGTCCGGGGCGCGCAACGTCTACATCCACTGGGCGCAGGAGATGTTCGACCAGGCCGGCATGCTGCGCGAAGTGGTGAAGTGGGACTACGAACTCCGCCGCCCGGACCAGATCGCCGACGTGGTGGCGCGCGGGATGGAACTGGCAACCGCCTCGCCCGCCGGGCCCGTGTATCTCAGCCTGCCGCGCGAGGTGCTGGGCGAGGCGGTGGAACCGCAAGGCGCCGCGCCGCGCCCGCCGCGCGCCCGCCCGGCTGCGCCGGTGCCCGCCCTGACGGAGGTGGAGCGGCTGGCCGACTGGATCGCGCAGGCTCGGATGCCGCTGGTGATCACCGGCTCGCTCGGACGCGACCCGCAGGAGAACACCGCCCTGGCGCGCCTGGCGGAGCGCTTCGCCCTGCCGGTGGTGCCGTTCAACCCGCGCTACCACGCGATGTCGAGCCGGCACCCGATGTACCAGGGCGGCAATCCCGGACCGCTGCTGGCCGAGGCCGACCTGGTGATCGGCTGGGAAAACGACGTGCCCTGGTATCCCGGCACCCATCGCCTGGCGGCGGGCGCCCGCGTGGTGCAGATCGGCGAGGACCCGCTTTATGCGCGGTATCCGATGCGCAGCTTTCCGTCCGACCTGACCCTGCGCTGCGCCAGCCTGCCGCTGCTGGAGGCGCTGGACGCGGCGCTGGCGGCGCGGGTGTCGCGGGCGGGATCGCCCGACGTGGCGGCGCGGCGCGCGGCGCTGACCGCGCGCTCCGATGCGCTGCGGGCGGGCTGGGCGGCCGAAGCGGCGCGCGACGGCGACGGCGCGTTCTGCACCATGGCGTGGCTGAACCACTGCCTGCGCGGCATCGTGAACGCCGACACCCTGGTGGTCAGCGAATATTCGTTCCGCCAGGAGCACTGCCCGCTCGACGCACCGGGCAGCCTGTTCGGGCTGAGCCCGGCCGGCGGCCTCGGCTGGGGCCTGGGCGCCGCGCTGGGCGCCAAGCTGGCCGTGCCCGAAAAGCAGGTGATCGCGGTGCTGGGCGACGGCGCCTACATGTTCGCCAACCCGACCGCGTGCCATTTCGTGGGCCAGGCGCACAAGCTGCCGGTGCTGTCGGTGATCTACAACAACGCGCTCTATGGCGCCGTGCGCCGCGCCACGCTCGATATGTATCCCGACAGCACCGCCGCCGACGAAGACGGCCAGCGCCTTGCCGAGCTTGGGCCGAGCCCCGCGTTCGAGCGGCTGGTGGAAGCGCATGGCGGCCATGGCGAGCGGGTGGAGCGGCCGTCCGATCTGCCCGCGGCGCTGGCCCGCGCCGCCGCCGCGGTGGGCGCCGGCCGGCAGGCGGTGGTCAACGTGTTGTGTCCGGGCGGCATGTCCGGTGGCATGAGCGAGCGCCGCGCCGGCTGACGCACGCCGGCCGGCGTCGGCCGCGGGTCTTGTTACTAATTCAGACTATATTATCCGTCGGGGCCCCGCTGGCAACGGGACCGGTGCCGCGCTGCGTTCCCCATGTCGATCCTGTCCGATCTCAATATGATATCATCGTGTGCACGGCGCAGTCGCGAGCCATATGCGCATTCGTCGCCCTTGCCTTGTCCGTCGCGCATATGCAGGCGCAGATGGCGGGCAATTCATCCGCCGCGGCGTTGATTTGCCCGTCCGCGGATGTAGGTTGCGCTGCATGAGCGTCGTCCGCCGTCATCGTTCCGCTTTCGTCAGAGCCTGCGTCGACTTCCTTCGTGCCGAGCGGCCTCCCTGATTGCAGCCTGGCAATCGGCCCCTGGCGCGCCGAAAGGCCGCCGCCTCCGTCATTCCAGGCCCTAGAGATGATCAGACGATTCGATTCCCTCGCTGCAAGGGCGATGTCCCTGTGCAGCGCCATTCTGCTTTCCGGTTGCGCCAGATCGATGCCGCTGCTGGACACCGCTGGCCCGATCGGCAGCGCCGAGAAGTCGCTGATCTTCACGGCGATCGGCCTTATGCTTGTCGTTGCGATCCCGGTTTTCGTGCTGACGGCGTTCATTGCGTGGCGCTACCGCGCGTCCAACGGGAAGGCGACCTACGCGCCAAAATGGTCCCATTCCTGGAAGCTCGAATGCATCGTGTGGGGCGTGCCGGCGGTCATCATCGTGATCCTCGGCCACCTGGTCTGGACCGACACCCATGCGCTCAGCCCCGACAAGCGTCTGGCCTCGTCGGAGAAACCGATCACGGTCGACGTCGTCTCGCTGAACTGGAAGTGGCTGTTCGTCTATCCGCGGGATCACATCGCGACCGTCAACCGCCTCGTGCTGCCGGCCAACGTGCCGGTGGACTTCCACATCACCTCGGACACGGTGTTGAGCGCTTTCTTCATTCCGCGTCTCGGCAGCATGATCTACGCGATGCCCGGCATGCAGACGAAGCTCGACCTGGTGGCGGATCGAACCGGCGCGTTCACAGGCCGGAACTATCAGTTCAGCGGGCGCGGCTATTCGTCCATGCATTTCGGCGTCACCGTGACGTCGCCGGCGCAATACCGGGCCTGGGTGAACAAGGCACAAGCTTCGAAGAATGTCCTGGATGCCGCAGCCCTGCGACGGCTGGAGGCGCCGAGCACCGCGGCGCCCGTCGTCATCTACTCGTCCGTCGAACCGCACATCTTTGAACACGTGATCGACAGCTTCACGACCGCCAAGGTCGCGACGCCGAAGTCGCACGCCGGAAGCGAGACCTGACATGCTCGGCAAGCTGACCTTGTCCGCTGTTCCCTACACGAACCCGATCATCATGGGGGCGGTCGGGTTCTCCGTGATCTGCGCCGCGGTGATCGTCGGCGCCATCACCTACAACCGCAAGTGGGACTATCTCTGGAAGGAGTGGCTGACCTCGGTCGATCACAAGCGGATCGGCGTGATGTACGTCATCCTGGCGCTGATCATGCTGCTACGCGGCTTCAGCGACGCGATCATGATGCGATCGCAGCAGGCGATCGCCTTCGGCCCGAATCACGGCTACCTGCCGCCGCACCACTACGACCAGGTATTCTCCGCCCACGGCACGATCATGATCTTCTTCATGGCGATGCCGTTCATGGCCGGGCTGCTCAATCTCGTCGTGCCGCTGCAGATCGGCACCCGCGACGTGGCATTCCCGTTCATGAACGCGGTCGGGCTGTGGCTGACCGTGATGGCCGCGATGCTGGTGATGGTCTCACTCGGCGTCGGGGAGTTTTCCAAGGCCGGCTGGACCGGCTACCCGCCGCTGACCGAGTTGAAATACAGCCCCGGCGTCGGCGTCGACTACTGGATCTGGGCGATCCAGATTTCCGGCATCGGTTCGTTGATGACGGGCATCAACTTCCTGGTCACGATCCTGAAGATGCGCGCGCCGGGCATGACCCTGATGCGCATGCCGGTGTTCACCTGGACCGCGCTCTGCACGTCGATCCTGATCATCCTCGCCTTCCCGGTGCTGACCGTCACCGTCGGGCTGCTGACCCTCGACCGCTATGTCGGTACCCATTTCTTCACCGGCGGCGGCGGCGGCGACCTGATGATGTATACGAACCTGTTCTGGGTCTGGGGCCATCCCGAGGTCTACCTGCTGGTCCTGCCCGCCTTCGGCGTGTTCTCCGAGGTCACCGCCACGTTCTCCTCCAAGCGGCTGTTCGGCTACACTTCGATGGTGATGGCGACGGTGGCGATCACCCTGCTGTCCTTCCTGGTCTGGCTGCACCACTTCTTCACCATGGGCGCCAGCGCTACCGTGAACGCGGCGTTCGGCATCTCCACGATGGTCATCGCGGTGCCGACCGGCGTGAAGATCTTCAATTGGCTGTTCACGATGTACCGCGGCCGGGTGCGGTTCACCACGCCCATTCTGTGGACCCTCGGCTTCATCGTAACGTTCACCCTGGGCGGCATGACCGGCGTCGTGCTGGCCGTACCGCCGGCGGACTTCGTCCTGCATAACAGCGAATTCCTGATTGCGCACTTCCACAACATGCTGATCCCAGGCGTGCTGTTCGGCTTCCTCGCCGGCTACACCTACTGGTTCCCGAAGGCTTTCGGCTTCCAGCTGGACGAAGCCTGGGGCAAGCGCGCGTTCTGGCTGTGGCTGAGCGGATTCTATGTCGCGTTCATGCCGCTCTACGTGCTCGGGTTCGAGGGGATGCCACGGCGAATGGACCACTACAACAACCCGGCCTGGCAGCCATGGCTGGTCATCGCCGCCTTCGGTGTGGTCCTCATCGCCGCGGGCATCGCCTGCCAGATCGCGCAGCTCGTGGTGAGCATCCGCGACCGGCGATCCGTCGTTGATCAGACCGGAGACATTTGGAACGGACGGACCCTGGAATGGGCCGTCGCGTCGCCTCCACCGGTCTACAACTTCGCGCGCATCCCGGTGGTGCACGACATCGACGCGTTCACCGACATGAAGGAGCGCGGCACCGCCTATGTTCGGCCCGAAAGATACTATCCGATCCACATGCCCAAGAACTCCTCCATCCCGTTCGTGATGGGCATCTTCGCCTTTGCGTTCGGCTTCGCGATGATCTGGCACATCTGGTGGCTCGCGATCGTTGGATTCCTGGTTGAGCTGGGCAGCCTCATCGTCCGCGCCTCGATGGAGGATGTCGGCTACGAAATTCCGGCGGCGGAAGTGGAGCGGATCGAATCCCAGCGGTTCCGCAAGCTCGACGGCATGGGCGTGACGCAGCGCGCGGGCCGGCGCGCCGCAATCCTGCAACCGCAGCCCGGATTGGCCGATTGAGATGAGCACCAGCACCACAACGATCGACGACCTGTTTCCCGACGAGCTGTTCTCTCCGGCCGACGGGCACGGAGACCACGACCCCGAAGCCAACGTCGCCTTCGGCTTCTGGGCCTACCTGATGAGCGACTGCCTGCTGTTCGCCACCCTGTTCGCGACCTTCGTCGTGTTCAGCGGCAGCTTCGCCGGCGGCCCGACCGGACGGCAGCTGTTCGACCTCGGGGGCACGCTCAAGGAGACCATGCTTCTTCTCACCAGCAGCATCACCTGCGGCTTCGCGATCCTGGGCATGCAGCGGCAGGCCCGCCGTCATGTGATGGGCTGGCTCGCGGTGACCTTCCTGCTCGGGCTCGGCTTCGTCGCCATGGAGGTCTCCGAGTTCGCGCACATGGTGGCGATCGGCGCCGGGCCGGACCGCAGCGCCTTCCTGTCCGGCTTCTTCACCCTGGTCGCCACCCACGGCCTGCACGTGATGGCCGGGCTGGTCTGGATGCTGGTGATGATGGGCCAGGTGTCCTTCAAGGGGCTGAGCGAGCCGGTCTGCTCCCGCCTGCGGCGGTTCAGCATGTTCTGGCACTTCCTGGACATCGTCTGGATCGGCGTCTTCACCGTCGTCTATCTGAAGGGGAGCCTCTGATGGCCCACGCCACCTCCCATGGCAGCGGGGCGAGCCACGGCACGCTTCGCTCCTACCTCACCGGGTTCGTGCTGGCCGTCCTCCTGACCGGGCTCGCATTCGGGCTGGTGATGAGCCACGCCCTGCCCACCTCCACCACCTTCACGATCATCTTCGTGGCCGCCGCGGTGCAGATGCTCGTCCATCTGCGCAGCTTCCTGCACCTCGACGCCTCCTCGGCGCAGCGGTGGAACCTTGCGGCGCTGGCCTTCACGGTGGTGATCATCGTCCTGGTGATCGGCGGCTCGGTCTGGATCATGTTCAACCTGCGCGGCCGCACGATGGGCGAGACCCGGCCGGCCGCGACGCAGATCACCACCTCCACGGCCCCGGCCGCGCATTTCTGAGCGTTCGGTACCGCACGCGGGACCAACCCTCGCCCGTCCTCGCTCACTCCGGGTCCAGCGCCGCCTCCACCTCCCGTACGGCCTGGAGGGGAAGCGCGGCGCGTCCGACCACCTGGCCGCCGACGCAGGCGAGCCAGTCGGCCCCCTCCGGCGGCGGCAGGCGGAGCTGGACCACTTTCGCCTCCTTGTCGAGCGCCACGGCCCGATATTGCCGCCAGTTGAACCAGAGCGGACCCTCCAAACGAACAACGCGGGCGATTGCCTCGCCCGCGTCGTCCAAACCGATCCACTCCAGGGCGCGCGCCAGACCGGCCGCTCCCTCCGTTCGCCCCCGCGTCCAGTGCAGCCGGGGGGCAGGCATCTAATCTCCCACCGTCATGCGCGACGGCCCGCCATCAGGCGCTCTTGGCCATGATCTCGTCCGCGATGTTGCGCGGCACCGGGTCGTAGTGGTGGAACTGCATGGTGAAGCTGGCGCGCCCCTTGGTCATGCTCCGAAGATCGGAAATATATCCGAACATCTCCTTCAGGGGAACATGGGCACGCACGATCACGGTGGAACCCGAGCTCTCCTGATTCTGAATCATGCCCCGGCGCCGGTTCAGATCGCCCACCACGTCGCCGACGTGATCCTGCGGCGTGGTCACTTCCACGTCCATGATCGGTTCCAGGATGATCGGGTTGGCCTTCTTCATGCCTTCGCGGAAGCAGGCCTTGCCGGCGATCTCGAAGGCCAGCGCCGAGCTGTCGACGTCGTGGTACTTGCCGTCCACCAGCGTGTATTTGAAGTCGACGGTCGGGAAGCCGGCCAGCACGCCGGTTTCGGCCTGCACCTTGATCCCCTTTTCGACCGCGGGGATGTATTCGCGCGGCACGGCACCGCCGACCACGGCGTTTTCGAACTGCACGCCGGCATTCCGCTCCACCGGCTCGAAGGTGATCTTCACTTCGGCGTACTGGCCGGACCCACCGGTCTGCTTCTTGTGGGTATAGACCTCGGTATGCGGGCGGGTGATGGTTTCGCGATACGCCACCTGCGGCGCGCCGATATTGGCCTCGACCCCGTATTCCCGCCTCAGGCGGTCGATGATGATCTCAAGGTGCAGCTCGCCCATGCCGGACAGGATGGTCTGGCCGGATTCCTGATCGGTGCGCAGCCGCAGGCTGGGATCCTCGCCGGCCAGCTTCTGCAGGCCGATCGACATCTTCTCGATCGATTCCTTGGTCTTCGGCTCCACCGAGATGTCGATCACGGGGACCGGGAACGCCATCCGCTCCAGCACCACCGGGTCGGTCGGGGAGGCCAGCGTATCGCCGGTGCCGGTGTCCTTGAGGCCGACGAAGGCGGCGATATCGCCGGCGGAGACCTCCTTGATCTCGGCCCGCTTGTCGGCGTGCATCTGGAACATCCGCCCGATGCGCTCGCGGTGGTCCTTGGTGGTGTTCAGCACCGTGTCGCCGGACTTCAGCGTGCCGGCATAGACGCGCACGAAGGTGAGCGTGCCGTATTTGTCGTTGATGATCTTGAACGCGAGGCCCGCGAACGGCGCGTCCGGGTCGGCCTTGATGCGGCGGCGGTCGGAGTGTTCGCCATCCTCCTCGCCCTCGCCGGCGGCGATGCTGATGCCGGGCACGTCGATCGGGGACGGCAGGTAATCGACCACGGCATCCAGAAGCGG
>JAGWSV010000016.1 GCA_028869315.1 Rhodospirillales bacterium | reverse complement strand
CGGCCAATCCCAGCCATAAGCCGGATGACCGGTTTTCAATCCGCGTGCCCCGAAGTGGACTGTCGCAAACCCACCCGTTGCGCGCGTCCGAACCCGGGACGAAGCGTCAGATTTCCACCGTCAGATCAGCTACTCATGTGCGCTGCGCTGGCACCATCCTGCCGGGTCCAACGACGGGAGTCCGAAAGTGCCATCCGCCGCCGGGCAAGCCGACGTCGTCGCCGCAAAATCCGCTTGACACGCCGACCCAAAAATGTTCCTGTTATGTTCATGTCCGCCGCCGCCTCCCCCCTCAGCCCCCGGGACAAGCTCACCACCAGCGCCTGGGCCCTCGCCGGGCGCTTCGCCCGCTTCATCGTCGGGCTGCGCGCGGCGGTGGCGGTCGGGGCGGAACGCCATCCGGCGGTGATGGATCTCGCCGCCCGGCTCTGGAACCGCCTGACGGAAGCGGCGGAGCGGTTCGCCGCCATCGCCGCCCATCCGCCGGTGCGGTCCCGCCGGCGCCCCGCCGCGCCCGCCCCGGTGGCGGCAGGCGCGCCGGCGGACCACGCATCGCCGCTCTGGCCCGCTCCTCCGCGCCGAACCCTGCCCCGGCGCCTCGGCTGGCTGGCGCGCATGGCGCCGGAAACGGTGCCCTCCGGCATCGAATTCGCCTATCTCCTCGCCCAGCCGGAGATGCGGGATCTGCTGGCGGCCGCGCCCCGGCTGTGGCGGGTGCTGCGCCCGCTGTGCCGGATGTTCGGCATCACCCCACCCGATACCCTGCCGCCGCCGCCCCCGCGGCGCGCGCCGGCGGGGCCGCCCAACCCCGCCCGCAAGCGCCGGCAGTCCGAAGCCGCGGCGATCCGCGCGCATGGTCCGGTCGGCTTCCGCCCGCCGCTTTTCGGCGCCTAGGGCGGGGTGAGCGTCCGCACGTCCATATTGTTGCGATATAATAACATATTGGTGCGGCGCAGCCGCCCGCCCCGGCCATTGCTCCCGGCGCCCACCCGGCTACAACCCTGCACGGAGAACCGTCCGGAGACGCCGCCATGGCCGCCAGCCCCGTCGAAACCGTGATCGCCGCCGCCCGCGACCTTCTGGGCGAGCGCCTGACCACCAACGCCACCCTGCGGGAGCATCACTCCCATGGCCAGGACACCCAGCCGCCGCACCTGCCGGACGCGGTCGCCTTCGTCGAAACCACCGAGGAAGCGGCCCGCGTCCTCGCACTCTGCAACGTCCACTCCGTGCCCGTGGTGCCCTGGGGCGCCGGCACCTCGCTGGAAGGCCACGTCACCCCGGTGCGCGGCGGCGTCACGCTCGATCTGTCGCGGATGACGAAAATCCTCGCCGTCAGCCAGGCGGACATGGACTGCCGGATCGAAGCCGGCGTGACCCGCGAGCAGCTCAACACCCATCTGCGCGACCTCGGCCTGTTCTTCCCGGTCGATCCCGGCACCGCGGCCTGCACCATCGGCGGCATGTGCGCCACCCGGGCCTCCGGCACCAACGCCGTGCGCTACGGCACGATCCGCGAGAACGTGCTGGGCCTGACCGTTGCGCTGGCCGACGGGCGGGTGATCCGCACCGGCGGGCGGGTGCGCAAATCCTCCACCGGCTACGACCTGACCCGGCTGTTCATCGGCTCGGAAGGCACCTTGGGCGTGATCACCGAAATCGGCCTCAAGCTGCACGGCATCCCGGAGGCGATCTCGTCCGCCACCTGCCAGTTCGACGATCTGCGCCAGGCGGTGGAGACGGTGATCACGGTGATGCAGTCGGGCATTCCGGTGGCGCGCATCGAGTTCCTGGACGAGGTGCAGATGGCCGCCTGCATCGCCTATTCGAAGCTCGCCGGGCTGGAGGCGAAGCCGACCCTCTTTTTCGAGTTCCACGGCACCGAGGCCGCGGTGGCCGAGCAGGCCGGCCAGGCGGAGGAGATCGCGCGGGATTACGGCGCCTCCGGCTTCCGCTGGGCGACCGATCCGGCCGAGCGGGCGAAGCTGTGGCAGGCAAGGCACGACGCGCTGTGGGCGGCGCTGGCGCTGAAGCCCGGCCATCAAGGGCTCACCACCGATTCGATCGTGCCGATCTCGGCGCTGGCGGACGCGGTGGTGGGGACCAAGGCGGATATCGCCGCCTCGGGCCTGACCGCGGCGATGGTCGGGCATGTCGGCGACGGCAATTTCCACACCGTGATCCTGGTGCCGCCGGAGCCGGACGGGCTTCAGCGCGCCTGGGACCTCGACAAGAAGATCGTCGCTCGCGCGCTGTCGTTCGGCGGGTCGTGCAGCGGCGAGCACGGGGTGGGAATCGGCAAGCGGGAGTTCCTGGAGCAGGAGCACGGCGCCGAGGCGCTGGCGGTGATGCGCACGATCAAGCAGGCGCTCGACCCCCGCGGGGTGATGAACCCGGGCAAGATATTCCTGAACTGAGGCGGGGCGGCCAGGAGCCGGTCAGGCCTCGGCCGCCTCCACCGCCGCCACGTCCAGCAGGCGCTCGATCACTTCCGGCTCCTGCGCGCCGGCGATCGCGTGCCGGCCGCCGACGACGAAGCAGGGCACGCCGTTGATGCCGATGCGGTGGGCGCGGAGGTTGTCGGCGTGGATGGCGTCGAGGTCGTCCTCGCTCGCGAGCAGGCGGCGGACCCGGGCGGCGTCCAGCCCGGCGGCGGCGGCGATGGCGGTCAGCACCGCGGGGTCGCCGATATCGTGCCCGTCGCTGAAATGGGCGGAAAACACCGCCTCCACCACCTGGTCGGCGCGGCCGAAATCGGCGGCAAACCGGACCAGCCGGTGGGCGTCGAGGGAGGACGGGGTGCGCCGAATCCGCTCGAACCGGAACGCCATCCCCTCCACCCGGCCAAGCTCGGAGATCGACGCATACAGCCTGCGGGCGCGGTCCTCGCCGCCGAATTTGCGCACGACGTAGTCGCCCCGGGTCATGCCGCCGCGCGGCATGTCGGGGTTGAGCAGGAAGGGACGCCAGACGACGTCCACCAGCAGGTCGGGCCGGCGGCGCAAGGTGCGGCGGAGCCGCCGCGTGCCCAGAAAGCACCAGGGACACACGAGGTCGATCACAACCTCGAGCGTCAGGCGGGCCTTCGGCGGTGCCAGGACGTTCATGCCGTTCCTCCCGCAACAACGGCCGGGGCAGGCCACCCCGCGGCCGGGCCGCCAACTAAAAACCGTGCGGCCGGGCCGCCACTATCGGTCAGGCGCCGCGGCGCCGGCAAGCGGAACGGGCCGCGGCAGGGGGCCGCCGGGGCGCGGCGCGCGCGCCCCTCTCCTGCGGACGTTCCGCGGCCTGCCTCACTTCACTGCGGAGAAGCCGGTCGGGGCCAGGATCTCGTTCGTGACCTGAGCAACGATCGGGCCGTTCGCTTCGGTTTCGGCGCGCGCGGTGATCCACGCGGGATCGGACTGGAAGGCGTTCCACTTGCGCTCGCGGTCGGCCAGCGAGTCCCAGGCGAGCAGGTAATAGAGCCGCTGGTTCGATTCGCCGATGACCGTGGTCCAGAATCCGGCCTGGCGGATCCCGTGCTTGTCCCAGATTTTCAGGGTGATGGTGTCGAAGCGCTTCAGCAGGTCGGGCAGCTTGCCCGGGACGCAGTCGTAGATGCGCAGTTCATGGATCATGGCGTTTCCTTCTCGGCGTCGGCCGGCCGCGGGCGCGGCTTCGGTACGACCGAGTGTAGCAGGTGGGCGCCGGATGTCACCGCGGCGCCGCGGTGACATCCGGCGCGGCCCCGCTGGCAGCCGGGGCAGCGGGGGCCAGGGCGGTGGGGGCCAGGGTGGCGGGGACGACCGGCATCACCACCTCGTTGCGGCGGAGAAAAGGGAGGGTCCAGGGCGGATCGTAGTACCAGATCAGCGGTTCGCCGGCCGGGCGCCATAGGCTGCCGGCCAGCGTCGCCAGCAGAAGCCGCCGCGCCGAGGCGATCGCGGCCTCCGTGGGCCGGCCGGAGAAACGCAGCACGGCACAGGTGCTGGCCGGCACCATGACCAGGCGCACCGCGGGGTCGTTCGGCTCCGGCAGCGTTTCCGGCGTTTCGGCCGCGGGCATGAAGAACCGGACCGTCCAGCTTCCGTCCGGGTTCGGGGCGTGCGCCACCGGGGCGGTCATGGCGATCGTCCGGCCGGCCGGCGACTGCACGACCGGGGACTGCACGACCGGGAACTGCCCGACCGGCGCGGTCATCGCGATCTGCCGGGCCACGTGGTTGGCACCGAAGATATACCCCGCCAGGCGGCGGAAGCCGGCGCTCAGGGCGGCGCG
>JAGWSV010000098.1 GCA_028869315.1 Rhodospirillales bacterium | reverse complement strand
CGGGTAGACACGGCTCGCTGGGGTAGATTCTTGTTGGGTCCTCTTTTGTCGAAGGAGGCCCCGCGATGCTGTCGATCTGGTCGAGTTTGGCCGAACTTCCCGACCCTCGAACCGGCAACGCGCGGCGGCACAAGCTGCTCGACGTGCTGACCATCGCGTTGACCGCGTCGATTTGCGGTGCCGAGAGCTGTGTCGACTTTGCCGATTTCGCCCGTGACCGCGAGGCCCTGTTCCGGGAGTTTCTGGAACTTCCCGGGGGGCTACCCAGCCACGACACGTTCTCCCGCCTGTTCCGGTTGCTTGACCCGACCGCCTTCGCCAGCTGTTTTGCAAGCTTTCTCAATGATCTCGGCCAGGATGGCACCGGGGTCGTCGCCATCGATGGCAAGACCATGCGCCGCTCCTTCGACCGGGCGGCGGGGAAGTCGGCCCTGCATGTCGTGACCGCGTTTGCGGCCGACACGCGGATGACGATCGGCCAGGTCGCGGCCGGCGACAAGGAAAGCGAGATCACCGCTGCGCGCTCGCTGCTTGGTCTGATCGATCTGAACGGTGCGCTGGTCACCGGCGATGCGTTGCATTGCCAGGGCGAGACCGCGCGTTTGGTCAAGGATCGCGGCGCGGACTGGCTGTTCACGCTGAAAGCCAACCGTCCGTCGCAACACGCCGAGGTCCGCGCCTGGTTCGCCGATCCGGCCAACCAACCGGATGACGAACACACCACGACCGATGCCGATAACGGGCGGATCGAGCTCCGCCACCATCTCGTCAGCCATGACGTGCGTTGGATGCTGTCGGACCGGCGCCATCCCGACGAGGCGTCGCTGCCGGGTCTGGCCATGCTCGGCATGGTGGCGTCAACCGTGACCCGAGACGGCAAAACCTCGACCGAGCGCCGCTTCTACCTGTCCTCCGCCGCGCTGAACGCCACCGCCTTCGCGGCGGCCGTTCGCGCGCATTGGCGCATCGAAAACTGCCTGCACTGGGTGCTCGACGTCGGCTTCGACGAGGATCGCGCGCGAAACCGCAAGGACCATGGGCCGGAAAACCTCACGATAGTGCGGAAACTGGCGCTCAACGTCCTGCGAACCGCCCGCTCCGACATCTCCATTCGCCGCAAGCGAAAACGCTCCGGCTGGTCCGACGCGTTCGCCCGATCCGTCCTCGGCCAAATGCGATAGGCCTGTTTTCGGGCCTCGCAGCCCTTGTGCGCCGGATGTTTTCCACCCTTTCATCGTCGCTTCCCCGCGTCAGCCCACCAGGACCGCCATGCCCCGCATCGAGATCGCCCCCAGCCTGCTCGCCGCCGACTTCTCCCGCCTCGGCGAGGAAGTCGCCGCGGTGGAGGCCGCCGGCGCCGACTGGCTTCATCTCGACGTGATGGACGGGCACTTCGTACCCAATATCAGCTTCGGTCCGTTGGTCCTGCGCGCGCTCCGCGCCAGCACGCGGCTACCGTTCGACGTTCATCTTATGATCGCCCCGGTCGATCCGTTCCTGGCGGAGTTCGCATCCGCCGGCGCCGATCAGATTCTGATCCACCCGGAGGCCGGACCGCACCTGCACCGCTCGCTTCAGGCGATCCGTGGCTTGGGTAAACGGGCGGGCGTGGTCTTGAACCCTGCGACTCCGCTCGAAGCCGTTGCATGGGTGCTCGATCTGGTCGACACAGTGCTGATGATGACCGTCAATCCCGGATTCGGGGGCCAGGCGTTCCTGCCCTCGCAACTGCCCCGGATCGCAGCGCTGCGGGGGATGATCTCTGCCTCCGGCCGGCCGATCCGGCTGGCGGTGGACGGCGGCGTCGCCCCCGGCACGGCCGGCCCGGCTGCCGAAGCCGGGGCAGACACGTTGATCGCCGGCAGCGCCGTGTTCGGCACCCCGGATTACGCCCATGCGATCGCCGCCTTGCGGGCCGAGGCAGGCAAAGCGGCGCATCCAAACCCCGTGGACCTCCCGGATCACAGCGGCGGAGCCGGGGATTGAGCGCAGCCGATCCCCGCCGCTGGCTCCGCGACGTCCGCCGCGCCATCGCCCGCCTGCCCGACCTGCGCATGAGCCGGGTGCCCGACGCGCCCGCCCTGCCGGTGCGCGACCCCTGGCCGGGCGACCCCGCCCGGGGCGCGCAGCTTCTGAAGGGCGAGCTGGAACTGGGCGGCGGCGTGCGCGGGCTCCGCCCCGGGTTCTGGGCCGAACCCTCGGGCCCCGTTCTGCTGCGCGCCGCCGGGCACGGCTTTACCTGGCTGCGCGACCTGCGTGCGCTCGGTACCGACGCCGCGCGGCTACGCGCCCGTGCCCTGGTTTCCGACTGGATCGCCACCGGCGCCTCAGACCCACTGTCGCAGCGGCCGGACGTCGCCGGCGCGCGCCTCGCCGCCTGGCTCGGCCATTACGATTTTTTCTTCGCCGCCGCCGACGACGCGTTCCGCCAGAAGCTCATGTCGCGTCTGGTCGCCGATGCCCGCGGTCTGTCCGCCGCGCTGCCCCCGGAAGAGATCGACGCCCGCGCGCTCACCGCTCTCAAGGGCCTGATCGCCGCTGCGGTGGCGCTGCCCGACCATGGCGGCTTCCTGCTCCGCGCTCAGCGCTTCCTGCCGCAGGAAATCACCCGCCAGGTGGCGCCGGACGGCAGCCAGGGGGAGCGCAGCCCTACCGCGCTGCTTGCCGCCTTGCAGGATCTGACCGAGATCCGCGCCCTGTTGCAGGCGGCGCAAGCAACACCGCCCACCACGCTCGCCCCGGCAATCGAGCGGCTGGCTGGCACCTTGCGCGCGCTGCGCCACGGCGATGGCGGGCTGGCGCTGTTCAACGGCAGCAAGGAGGAGCACCCGTCCCTGGTCGAACTCGTGCTGACCCAGGCCGGCCGCAGCGGACGGACGCCCGCGAACCTTCCGGAGGGCGGGTTCCAGCGCCTTGCCGCCGGACGCAGCCTGGTGGTGGCCGATTGCGGCGTGCCACCGCCGCCCGGGCTCGACCATGCTGCCCATGCCGGCACTCTGTCGTTCGAAATGTCGATCGGCCGCGAGCGGCTGATCGTGAACTGCGGCGCCTTCCCGGCCGGCGGCGCCGAATGGCGCGACGCGGTGCGCGCGACCGCCGCACATTCGACCCTGGTAATCGCCGACGTGAATTCGTCCGAGCTGAAGCCTGAGGGTCTGGGCCGTCGGCCACAAGCGGTGGAACTGCAGCGCCAGGAAGCCAACGGCGCTCATTGGCTGGAAGCCAGCCATGACGGCTGGGCGAAGCCATTCGGCGCAGTGCACCGGCGCCGGCTCTACCTGGCCGAGAGCGGCGAAGACCTGCGGGGCGAGGACACCGTGGAAGCTGCCACCCCGCAGCCCTTCGCCATCCGCTTCCACCTGCACCCGAGCGTGCACGCCAATCTGCAGCAGGATGGCGGCGCCGTTCTGCTGCGCCTGCCGAGCGGCGGCGGCTGGCGGCTGCGCGCCGATGGGGCGCAGGTATCGGTGGAGGAAAGCATCTATCTCGGTGGCCCCGAGCCGCGGCGCGCCGAGCAGGTGGTGCTGACCGGGCTGCCGGATGGGCCGCAGCACGTGAAATGGGCCATCAGCAAGGTGAAGTGAGCCGCCGGATGCGGGCTCGGCTGATTGCTCTGCACGGCCGTAACGGGAGAGATCGGAACACGCCCCTGCTCCCACGGACCGCCGCGTGAAAATTCTCGAGATCACCAACGTCGACTTCTCGCTGCGCCACTTCGTGCTGCCGCTGATGCGCGGCGTGCGCAGTCGCGGCCACGAGGTCATAGGGGTGTCGGCGGATGGCCCACTGCTTGCCGACATCCGCGCCGAGGGCTTCCGGGTGGTGGCGATGCCGTTCGCCCGCCATGTCTTCACCTTCGCGCATCTACGCGCCTTCCTGGCGCTGGTCGCGCTGCTGCGGACGGAGAAGCCCGACCTGGTGCACGCGCATATGCCGATCAGCGGTTTCCTGGCTCGGCTGGCGGCGCGCCTCGCTGGCGTGCCGCGGGTTGCCTATACCTGCCACGGGCTGCTGTTCAATCAGACCGGATCGCCGCTGCGCCGCGGCGCAGGGCTGGCGATGGAGTGGATCGCCCGCCCCGTAACCGACATCTTCCTGACTGTCTCGGCCGCCGACGCGGCGACCGCCCGGCGCCTGCGCATGTTCGCCGACCCCATCGCGGTGGGGAACGGCCGCGATCCGGCAGTGTTTCGCCCCGATCCGGACGTCCGCGCCCGGCTGCGGGCGGATTTCGGCGTGCCCGGCGACCGGCCGGTCGTGGTGGCGGTCTCCCGTCTCGTCCGCGCCAAAGGATACGGCGAATTGCTGACCGCGATGGAAGCGGTGCCGGAGGCCGAGCTCTGGGTGGTGGGGGAGCGGCTGGCGTCGGACCACGACGCCGATGTCGAGACGTCGTTTGCCAACACCAGGCTGGGGGATCGGCTGCGCCGGCTGGGCTATCGCGCCGACGTCCCGGCAGTTCTGGCGGCCGCCGATATCTTCGTTCTTCCAAGCTGGTTCGAGGCGCTGCCGATGTCCGTCATCGAGGCGATGCTGACCGGCCTTCCGGTGGTGGCGAGCGACATCCCCGGCCCGCGCGAGCAGGTGGTGCCAGGGGTTACCGGCCTGCTGGTGCCGGTGCGCGACCCGGACGCGCTCGCCGCAGCGATCGGATCGCTGGTGGCCGACCCGGCCCGGCGCGCCGCGATGGGCGCGGCCGGTCGCGCACGGGCCGAAGAACGGTTCGACGAAGCCAAGGTCGTCGCCCGCACCCTGGACCTGCTCGGCCTCTAGGTTTATTGCGCGGCGTCATGAGCGATATCGTCCCGATCCGCCGCGCGCTGATCTCGGTTTCCGACAAATCCGGCCTGGTCCCCTTCGCTGCTGCGCTGGCCGCGCGCGGGGTGCAGATATTGTCCACCGGTGGCTCCGCCGCCGCGCTGCGCACCTCCGGCATTCCGGTGACCGAGGTGTCCGAACACACCGGGTTTCCCGAAATCCTGGATGGCCGGGTTAAGACCCTGGTCCCGCAGATCCATGGCGGGCTGCTCGGCCGGCGCGATCTCCCCGACCACGTTGCACAGATGGAGGCACACGACATCGCGCCGATCGACCTGCTGGCGGTGAACCTCTACCCCTTCGAGGCGACGGTGGCGCGCGGCGCCAGCGCCGAGGACTGCGTGGAGAACATCGATATCGGCGGCCCGGCGCTGATCCGTGCCGGCGCGAAGAACCACGACTTCGTGACCGTTCTGACCGAGCCGGACCAGTACGCCGACGTGCTGGCCGAGATCGCGGCGAAGGGTGGCACAACCCTGGCGCTGCGTCGGCGCCTGGCAGGCGCCGCCTATGCCCGCACGGGCGCCTACGACGCCGCGATCGCGGCCTGGTTCGCCGGCCAACGAGGAGAGACCTTCCCGCCGCGCCTCGCGATCGCCGGCTCGCTGCGCCAGACCCTGCGCTACGGCGAGAACCCTCACCAGCAAGCCGCGTTCTACGTCACCGCGCCGCGCCCGGGGATCGCCACCGCCACCCAGGTGCAGGGCAAGGACCTTTCCTACAACAATCTCAACGACACCGACGCCGCCTTCGAATGCGTCGCCGAGTTCGAGGCGCCGACGGTGGTGATCGTCAAGCACGCCAATCCGTGCGGCGTGGCCACCGCAGCCAGCCTGACCGAGGCATGGGACCGCGCGCTCCGCTGCGACCCGGTGTCCGCTTTCGGCGGCATCGTCGCGTTGAACCGTCCGCTCGACGGGCCGACGGCGGAGCGGATCGCCGCCATCTTCACCGAGGTGATCATTGCCCCCGATGCCGACCCGGCGGCGCGCGCGGCGCTGGCACGCAAAAAGAACCTGCGCTTGCTGCTGACCGGCGGCCTGCCGGACCCGGCGGCGCCCGGCACCGTCTTCCGTAGTGTCGCCGGCGGCTTCCTCGCGCAGACCCGCGATGCCGGCCGGGTGGCCGAGGCGGATCTGCGGGTGGTGACCCAACGGGCGCCGACCGAAGCCGAAATGGCCGACCTGCTGTTCGCGTTCCGCATCTGCAAGCACGTGAAGTCCAACGCGATCGTCTACGCCAAAGGCGGCGCGACGGTCGGCATCGGCGCCGGGCAGATGAGCCGGGTGGACAGCGCCCGCATCGCCGCCTGGAAAAGCGCCGAGGCCGCCAAGGCCGCCGGCCTCGACGTGCCGCTGGCGCAAGGCAGCGTGGTCGCCTCCGACGCGTTCTTCCCGTTCGCCGACGGGCTGGAAGCAGCGGTGGCGGCCGGCGCGAGTGCGGTGATCCAGCCCGGCGGATCGATGCGCGATGCCGAGGTGATCGCCGCCGCGGATGCCGCGGGGATCGCCATGGTGATGACCGGAATGCGGCACTTCCGCCACTGACCCGGCCCCCGTGAGGAAACCCTCGGGGCGGCCCGGGCAGGCATAAGGACATGAACCCATGACGCCATCGGATGTCGCACGGCTGGAAGCCTATCTGCGCAGCACCCTCGGCAACGACCGCATCCGCATCGAAGTGCCGAAAGGCCGCGGCGCGTCGGTGGAAGTGCGGGTCGGCACCGAATTCCTCGGCACGGTGCACCGCGACGAGGAGGACGGGGAGGTGTCGTTCTCCCTGCACATCATGATCCTCGAGGAAGACCTGCCGACCCTGGCCGCGGCGAAGAAGGCCGCGCCGCGGCACTAACCGACTTCGAAACGACGCCGCAATCGCCGACCCCGCGTCGGCCATCGCGGAGGCGACGCGCTCACCCAGCGGTTCCGCGCGGAACGGTGCCGCGGCGCCGGCCGATTGCCCCTACCCTTCCCGCTGCTATGCTGAAGCCGCACCGCGCAGGAGAGGAACCGTGTCCGCCGCTTTTGCCTTCCCGCCTCCGCCGCCATGCCCCGAAGCGGAAACCCTGCGGGCCGAGATCCGCACCTTCCTCGCCGACGCGATCGCCACCCGTACGCCGATCCAGCGCGCCGAAAGCTGGACCGGGCACGATTTCGCCTTCTCCCGCGCCATGGGCGCACGCGGCTGGATCGGCATGACCTGGCCCAAGCGCTATGGCGGCCAGGAGCGCAGCCAGCTTGAGCGTTACGTCGTGGTCGAGGAGATGCTGGCCGCCGGCGCCCCGGTCGGCGCGCACTGGATCGCAGACCGCCAGTCGGGCCCCGCCATCCTGCGCTATGGCACCGAGGCGCAGAAGCGATCGATCCTGCCCCGCATCGCCGCAGGCGAATGCTATTTCTGTATTGGCATGAGCGAGCCGGACACCGGCTCGGACCTCGCCTCGGCGCGCACCCGCGCGGTGCGCGACGGCGAGTCGTATGTCGTGAACGGAACCAAGGTGTGGACGTCCCATGCCCAGTTCTCCCACTACATGATCCTGTTCTGCCGCACCGGGGCGGCAGGCGAGTCAGGCGCGGACCGCCACGGCGGCGTCAGCCAGTTCGTGGTGGATCTGAAGAACACACAAGGCATCAGCATTCGCCCGATCCTGGCGCTGACCGGCGAGCATCATTTCAACGAAGTGGTGTTCCAGGACGTGCGGCTGCCGGCCGATGCGCTGCTCGGCAAGGAAGGCGACGGCTGGGCGCAGGTCACCGGTGAATTGGCGTTCGAACGCAGTGGCCCGGAGCGGTTCCTGTCCTCCTTCACCCTGCTCGTGGAACTCGTGCGCGCGCTCGGCGCCGCGCCGACCGATGCGGCCAGGATCGCCGTCGGTCGCCTCTCGGCCCATATCCTGGTCTTGCGGCGGATGTCGCGTTCGGTGGCCGGGATGTTGCAGGCCGGCGAGAACCCGGCGCTGGCGGCAGCGCTGGTGAAGGATCTCGGCGCATTGGTAGAACAGGAAATCCCCGACATCGCGCGCCAGCTGATCGACGCCGAACCCGATATCGACTCGACCCGCGACTTCGTCGCCGTGCTCGGCTACACGATGATGCATGCGCCGTCCTTCTCGCTGCGCGGCGGCACACGGGAGATCCTGCGCGGCATCGTCGCGCGCGGGCTCGGGCTGCGCTGATTTCTGGCAGGAACGTTCGATGACCGAATACGTACTCTACCGCCAGGATGGCGGCATCGTCACTCTGACCTTGAACCAGCCGGAGCGACGCAACCCGATCTCCGAACGCGGCATGGTGGACGCGATCGTCGAAGCGCTGATGCGCATCGACGCCGATGCGTCGGTGCGGGTGGCGATCCTGACCGGGGCGGGCAGCGCTTTCTCCTCCGGCGGCGATCTGCGCGCGATGCAGGACGCCGCCGCCGCTCGCGCCGCCACGCCGGCCGAGACGCCGTCCTATTACCGGCACGGCATCCAGCGCATTCCGCTCGCGTTCGAGCGGATCAACGTGCCGGTCATCGCTGCGGTGAACGGCCCGGCGATCGGCGCCGGCCTGGATCTCGCCTGCATGTGCGACATTCGGATCGCCTCCGAGAGCGCGCAGTTCGCCGAAAGCTTCGTGAAGGTCGGCATCATCGCCGGTGACGGCGGTGCCTGGCTGCTGCCGCGGCTGGTCGGCTTCTCCAAGGCCGCCGAACTGGCGCTAACCGGCGAGAAGATGACTGCGGCCGAAGCGCTGGCGTGCGGGCTCGTATCCCGCGTCGTGTCGAACGCCGAGTTGCTGCCCGCGGCCGAAGCGCTGGCGGGGCGGATCGCCGCCAATCCTCCGCATGCGGTGCGCATGACCAAGCGGCTGTTGATGGAAGGCCGCAACATGCGGATGGACAGCCTGCTGGAGATGGCGGCGGCGATGCAATCGCTGGTGCACGCGACGGCGGACCATCGTGAAGCGGTGGCGGCATTCCTGGAGAAGCGGCCGCCACGCTTTACGGGCTCGTGACCGTCGCTTCCAGGTGGCCACGCCACAATTCCATAAGCCCGCGCCGATGGCGGCGCGCGCAAGGTTGAATCGCCCTGCATGACCACATTACGCATGTCCAAGCCTGTAGCCGGTCGCGACCGGACACCAGTGGCCGCGCTTCCTCGCTCGCTGGTTTGTCGGGCGAGCGTTGGTACCCTCTTGATTCGGCGCGCAGCCGCTCGCTGTCTGCGCTTGCAAACCCGGCGCACGATACCAGGCGGCCGAACGGCCGGAAGGCGCGGCCATTCGGCCCTCTGGTATCGGATGTCGAAGCTCCTGCGACCGCGATGCACGGGCTTGCTCTGGCATAGCCTTGATGTTACTTCATTCCTGGGATCTGCGCGAAGTTCCACCTCGGACCTCCGCGGTGCTGATATCGCACACGAAAGAGGCTTGACACGCGATGACGCCTGCCGGCTGGTATGACCATGATGTTTGATGCTTCCGGCGCGCCCGCGAGTGGCGTTCCGTTTTCCCCTTTCTCTCCTCCGCCCGGCCGCCGCCCGCTTACGCATCCCGCCCCCACGTGCGCACACGAGGCACGCCCCGCGCCGCGGCTCCTCCTGGCCAACGAAAAAACTCACTGATCGTGGAACCTGCAGAACGACTGCCAAGAAGATCGCGATTCACCGGTTCCGAAGTCTGGCATCAGCGGCTGCTTTTCTGGCTCAGCGCCATCGTCGTCGGGTCGATTTCGGTCGCTTATGGCTGGGGTACTGACGAGGCGATCAGGCTGTTCCACCGCTTCACCGATCCGCATCCTTACTATGTGTTTCTGTTGTGCCCGATCGGGCTCGCAGCGGTGGCGCTGGTCACCCGCACCGTGTTCCCGGGTGCCCAGGGCAGCGGCATTCCGCAGGCGATGGCGGCGATCCATATGGAACGGATCGAGTTCGCCAATACGATGCTGTCCTGGCGTATCGCGGTCGGCAAAGTGCTGCTCACCATCGTCGCCTTTGCCTGCGGCGCCTCGATCGGGAAGGAAGGGCCGACAGTGCAGATCGGCTGCTCCGTCATGAACATCGTCGGCGGCCTCGGCCTCAAGCCGTCGCGGGAGTTGCTGCGCCTGCTCGTGCTCGCCGGCGGCGCGGCCGGCATCGCGAGCGCTTTCAACACGCCGATCGCCGGCGCCGTGTTCGCGATTGAGGAGATGGCGCACTACCACGTGGATGCATCGATCGGCCGCCGGCTCCTCGTGGTCACGGCGCTGAGCGGCATGGCGATGTTGGCGCTCGTCGGCAACTATACCTATTTCGGCACCGTCCATGCGTCGATGCCCTGGGGCTGGAATTGGCTGGCGGTGCCCTCCATCGGCATCGTCGGCGGTCTGCTGGGCGGGGCGTTCGCACGCATCCTGACGATCCCGATCCAGCGCTTTCCCCGCTTGCTGTCTTGGCTCGTGCGTCGTCACCCGATCGTGTTTGCCGCGATCTGCGGCCTCGGCCTCGCGGTAATCGGCTGGGCGTCGGGCGGGCAGGCGTTCTGCTCCAGCCATCCGGAGGCGCAAGGTGCCCTCAACGGCACCCTTGTGCTGCCGATCGACTTCACCTTGCTGAAATGGGCGGCGACAATCGTCTCCTACCTGTCGGGCATCCCGGGCGGCATCTTCGCCCCCTCGCTCGCGGCCGGCGCCGGGCTCAGCGCCTGGTTCGTGCCGCTGTTCCCGCACGTGTCGTTGAGCGTGCTGGCGATGCTGGGGATGGCCGCGTATTTCTCCGGCGTCGTACAGTCGCCGATCACCGCCGCGGTGATCGTGCTGGAAATGACCAACAACATCGAGATGACAGTCGCCGTCTCCGCCGCCTCGATGCTCGGGACCGCGTTCTCGCGCATGATCTGCCGCAAGCCGATCTACGCGGCGATGGCCGACCAGTTCCTGGAGGCGATGAAGAGTTGACCCCTCGCTCCCGCCTCCCCCGCGCGCCGTCGCGCACGGGAGAGGCGGAGGGCGGCGCAGGCACCTTGCCAGTCGGCCGGCGGTCTGTATGACTGCTCAAGCCCCCTGTAACCGCCGTGACTGCCGCCACCAAGGTCCGCCCGCCCATGCCAGCATCCGCCGCTGTCCGTCTTGCCGTCGATATCGGCGGCACCTTCACCGATCTCGCCCTGGAACACGCCGGGCAGCAGGTCACCGCCAAGGTGCTCACCACGCCGTCGGCGCCGGAGCAGGGCGTGCTGGAGGGACTCGATCGCGTGCTGGCCGCGGCCGGCGTCGCACCGGGCTCGCTCGATCTCGTGGTGCACGGCACGACGCTTGCCACCAACGCGATCATCGAGCGCAAAGGCGCGCGAACGGCGCTGCTCACCACCGAGGGATTCCGCGACGTCCTCGCGATGGGCAACGAGAGCCGCTACGACCAGTACGACCTCAACATCGTGCTGCCGGAACCGCTGGTGCCGCGCTACCTGCGCCTGCCAGTTCCGGAACGGGTTGATAACGAAGGCAAGATCCTTCGTCCGCTCGACGAAGGGGCGCTGCGCAACCTCGCCGCGGTGCTGGAACGCGAAGTGGTGGAAGCGATTGCGGTTGGGTACCTGCACGCTTTCGTCAATCCCGAGCACGAACGGCGGACCCGCGAGATCCTCGCGGCGATGCTGCCCGACATTCCCGTCTCGTTGTCGTCTGAAGTCTCGCCGGAGATGCGGGAATGGGAACGTTTCTCCACCACCGCCGCCAACGCCTACGTGCAGCCCTTGATGGCGCGCTATCTGCGCAGACTGGAGGCGGGTCTGCGCGCGCGCGGCGTGGCGGCGCCGCTGTTCCTGATGCTGTCGGGCGGCGGGCTGACGACGGTGGAAACCGCCTGCCGCTTCCCGATCCGGCTGGTGGAAAGCGGTCCGGCGGGCGGCGCCATCTTCGCGGCCGGGCTGGCCCGCGCCGCCGGCATGGACCGCGTGGTGTCCTTCGACATGGGCGGCACCACGGCCAAGATCTGCCTGATCGACGGCGGCCAGCCGCAGACGGCGCGCAGCTTCGAGGTGGCCCGCGTGGGACGGTTCAAGAAGGGCTCCGGCCTGCCGCTGCGCATCCCGGTGATCGAGATGGTGGAGATCGGCGCCGGCGGTGGCTCGCTGGCGCGGGTCGATGGGCTCGGGCGCATCGCGGTGGGACCGGACAGCGCGGGGGCCGATCCCGGACCGGCCTGCTATGCGCGCGGCGGCACCGCGCCGGCAGTCACCGACGCCAATCTGCTGCTTGGACGCTATGATCCGGCGCGCTTCGCCGGCGGCAGCCTGGCGCTTGATGCGGCGGCGGCGCGCGCGGCGATGGCGGCCTCGGTGGGCGGACCGCTCGGCCTGGCCCCCGAAATGGCCGCGCTCGGGGTCATCGAAATGGTCGACGAGACCATGGCCAACGCGGCGCGGGTGCACGCTGTGGAGTCCGGCACCTCGTTTGCCGGACGGGCGATGATCGCCTTCGGCGGCGGCGGGCCGGTGCACGCCTGCCGCGTCGCCGAGAAGCTGGGCGTCACCCGGATCCTGGTGCCGGCCGGCGCCGGCGTGGGCAGCGCGATCGGCTTCCTGCGCGCGCCGGTGGCCTATGAGGTGGTGCGCAGCCTCTATCAGCGCCTCTCCAGTTTCGACCCGGACGCGGTGACGGCGCTGCTGGAACAGATGGCCACCGAAGCGCAGGCGGTCGTGGCGGCGGGCAGCTTCGGCGTGCCGGCCGCCGAGCGGCGGTTGGCGTTCATGCGCTATGTCGGCCAGGGGCATGAAATCCCGGTACCCCTGCCCGCCGGCCGCCTTGATGCCGACGCAGCCGAGGTGATCCGCGCCGCCTACGATGCCGCTTATGCAAGGTTCTACGACCGCCCGGTCCCGGGCTCGGACATCGAGATCATGAGCTACGCCGTCCTGGTAGCCACCGCGACCGAGGCGGCGGCCGGCGCGCCGGCCGCGACCGATCGGGCCGCCACCGATCAGCCGGCGCCCGCGGAACCGCATCGCCTGCGGGCGGTCCGCGACACAGCCACCGGCGCCATCGCCGACTGGGCCGTGTTCGAACGCGCGACCCTCGCTCCGGGCACGCGGCTGGATGGGCCGGCGATCATCACCGAGGACGAGACGTCCACCCTGGTCGGCCCTGGCTGGGCCGCGGTCACCACCGTATCCGGCTGGCTTGAACTGGTTCGGAGCGATGCGTGAGGAGGCCGGATTTACGTCCGGCCCGGCCACCAGCCTTGCGCGTGCCACGGCGCGGCTGCCGCAGCTAACGACGATGAAACCGGTCTCCGGACACGACGACCGGTCTGAATGGGGTCTGCGCCGATGAAGGATATCGCCGCCACGGGACGTTTGGTCGGTGGCCGGGATCTGCTCGCCCGGGGGTCGCTGGCCCGGGCTTTGCTGGGCTGGGGTCTGCTCCCTTGGGCCCTGATCACGTTGGCGGGGGCCGTGCTTCCGGGAAGCCCCGTCCTGTTGCGACACTCACCCTGGGAGGTCTGGCCACTCACGCCGGCCATCGGTGTGCCGCTGATCCTCGCCTGTATGCTGTACGCGCGCGGGGCACGCTGGCTGGAGGCCGCGCCCTCCCTGGGTCGGCAGGCAGCGTTTTTCGGCGGGATCGCTGCCTTGGCACTGGCCTGGCAGTCGCCGATCGGAAGCATGGCGCCGCACTCCTTCGCGCTGGATGCCGTCACCCAGATGCTGGTCCGCACGGTCGCGCCGGCGCTGCTGGTGATGGCCGAACCGACGGCGACCCTGATGCGCGGCCTGGGCGGGCCACGAAAGGCCGCGGCGCCGCCGGTGATCGCGCGGTTGCTGCGGGCGGCGGCAGCGGTCCTGTCGCACCCTCTGCCGGGGACCGCGCTCTATGTCGGCACGGCATATCTCTGGGCCTGGCCCGCAGCGCGCGACGCGGCGCTGCTCGATCCGCTGGTCCGCACAGCGATGCAAGGGTCGTTCCTGCTGAGCGGGCTCGCGTTCTTTCGCGGCCTGTTCGACCTGCGGCCGGAGCCCGCCGGACCGACCATCGGCACGCGACTGATGATGATCTGGGGGGCTGAACTCGGCAACATCCTGCTCGGCTACTACCTCACCTACACCAGCGTGCCGCTTTATGCCGCTTATGCCGCGCATGGGCTGCTGTGGGGGGTCACGCCGCTCGGCAACCAGATGTATGGTGGGCAGACGCTCTGGCTGTGCGACACCGCCATGATCGGCGTCGCGGCGATGGTCGTGATCTTCCGCTGGGCCCGCGACGAGGACCGGTTGCGCGGCCCGCGCCCCTCGCCGCTCACGGATCGCGCTGCCTATCTCGCGCGGCAGCGGGCATCGAACCGGCGAGTGGCGCTCGGGGTGCTCGGTTTTGCCGGCATGATCGCAGGCGTGATGGGCATGAGCGTGATCCTATATGAGGTGACGTACCATGACGCGGTGGCGCATGCGCCGACGGTTTCGCTGAACCAGATCCCCTGACCGGCACATCCCCTGGCCCGCATATCCCCTGGCCGGCACGCAGCATGCTTGGCGGCGGAGGCTTCGTTGTGGCACATGAGACGCGGATTGGTCGGAACGGGAACCGAGGCATGAAACTGAGTTCGGCGCTGACCTTCGGCCTCACGGCACTGCTTGCGGCGGGTCCGGCCGCTGTTGCAAGACCTGCCCAGCCGCGGGCCGTGCCACAACCCGGCGTGCCACGTACGCTCGACCAAGCATTGGCCGCAACCTACCTCAAAGAACCGGTTTTGCAGGCGGAACGCGCCAAGCTGCGCGCCACGGACGAGGACGTGCCGCAAGCGCTGGCGGGTTGGCGGCCAACGGTGGTCGTTAGCGGCGGAACCGGCTACGGGGACGGTATGACACGCACCGAGATTGCCAATTTCGGACGTGGTAGCGGATATATCAACACGCAAACGGACCGCGACATCGCCACCGGCCAGTTCACCGTCACCCAGCCGCTTTATACCGGTGGA
Organism: Rhodospirillales bacterium; assembly: GCA_028869315.1. Lineage (GTDB taxonomy): Bacteria > Pseudomonadota > Alphaproteobacteria > Acetobacterales > Acetobacteraceae > JAJZVS01. Next base: position 4,740 of record JAGWSV010000098.1, on the reverse strand, counting down.
CGGACTGCGGCCAACGTGCATCGGGCCAAAGACCTCGTGATGGCCGAGCGTGCCACTCTGATGGCGCGGGAGGAAACCAGCTTCACCGACGCGGTGAACGCCTATGTCGGGGTGATCGAAGCGAAGCAAATCCTCAACCTCAACATCAACAACGAGCAGGTGCTGCGTCAGCAACTGCGTGCGACGGAAGACCAGTTCCGGGTCGGTGAAGTCACCCGCACCGACGTGGCGCAGGCGCAGGCCGCGCTGGCCGGCGCCGAAGCCCAGCGGGAGACGGCAGAAGGCAATCTGCAAACGGCGCGTGCCACCTATCGAAGGGTGGTCGGCTTCGAGCCGCCGGATAACCTCGTATCGCCGCAGCCGTTGTCGCTGCCGGTCACCTCGGTTCAGGCGGCGTCTGCCATGGCGGTCGCCAACAACCCGAACGTGGTGGCCGCCCAGTTCAACGAGGCGGCGGCCAAGAACGCGGTCGACTCCGCTATCGGGCAATTGATGCCGCAGCTCAGCCTGCAGGGGCAGGCGTTCCAGTCCAACAACTCGAGCTCCCGCAGCGCCCAGGTGAACGGTTACACCGCGCTCCTGAACCTGTCGGTGCCGCTCTATCAAGGCGGCTCCGAATACGCCACGGTTCGCCAGGCAAAGCAGACGGCCCAACAGCAGGCCGATCTCGTCGCCGACGCGCGGCGCACCGCAATCCAGGCTGCCATACAGGCCTGGCAGACCTATGCCGCCGCGCGTGCCGCTGCCGCCAGCACACGGCTCGCCGTGCACGCCAACGAGATCGCCCTGGTCGGCGTGGAGCGGGAGCATCTGGTTGGCACCCGAACCACGCTTGACGTGTTGAACGCCCAGCAGGCGCTGCTCAATTCCCGCGTGACCCTGGTACAAAATCTGTCCAACCTGGTGACTGCCTCCTACGCCGTCGCCTCGGCAGTGGGCCGGCTAACTGCACGAGATCTTCATCTTCAGGTGCCACTTTACGATGAAATGACCTATTATCGGGACGTGCATAACCGTTGGATCGGACTCGGCGACGCGCAGGAGCGGACGCAGCCGGGTCGCTGAACGCCTGCCCCGCCCGCGGAAGGGAGAAAGATAAGCGTGAGCGGATTGAGCAAACCTGAAACCCCGCCGGCCGCAACCGGTGGCGATCCCTCGATGGAGGACATCCTGGCTTCGATCCGGCGCATCCTGAGCGAGGACGAGGGAGGCGCGGCAGCCGCCCCGGCCACTGCGCCGGCCGCCGCCATGACGCCCGCAGCAGCGGATGAGGAGGTGCTGACCCTCGACACCTCCATGCTGCGGAGCCAAACCCCCGACGACCCCACCCCGGAATCGGCACCTCCAAATCCGGTCCTGGCGGACGCCCAGGAGCATTCGCCGCCGGATGGGGAAGGGCCCGCGCCAATAGACGCGTCAGGCGCCTCGCCGGAGCCGCTCGCGGCGGACATGCCGCCGATCGGGCTGGTGGCACCGGAAGCCGCGGCTGCTGCCGCCGCCTCGGTCGGCAGCCTGCTGCGGGTGATCGCCTCCGATCGCGCATTGCAGGTGCGCACGGGAGGGCCGACGATCGAAGACATCGTTCGCCAGACCTTGCGGCCGCTGTTGAAGGACTGGCTGGATGCCAACCTGCCCGGGCTCGTGGAGCGTCTGGTCCGGGCCGAAATCGAACGGGTCGTCGGCCGCGCGGTGAACTGACTCGAACGGCTTCGGCTGCGGGCCGCACCCCAGATTGCTTGTCAAACTTTGACGCGATCGAACCGGCTCAGCGATGCCCAAGTCAGCGTCGCTGATGCAGAACGCAGACCAGGGTGAAGAGCCGCCGGGCGGTGGCAAAATCCATCGACACCTTGCCTTCGAGCCGGGCCAGCAGCAGCCGCGCGCCCTCGTTGTGCAGCCCGCGCCGGCCCATGTCGATCGCCTGGATCCGCGCTTCCCGCCCTTCCTCCATGGCTTTCGCGTAGCTTTCGACCAGGAGTTGATAGTCTTTCATCAGGGCGCGGAACGGCCCCAGGGCCAGCCCGATCCCAGCCAGCGGCGTCTCATCCGGACCGCGAATATCGAAAACGAGCCGCCCGTCCTGAATCCCGAGATGCAAGGCGAACGGGCCAGCCGCGGTCGGCTGGCGCGCTGCCGTCGGCAGGATCGGGGCGAAACAACTGTCCGCTGCGAGGTCGGCGACCGCTTGGGCCCGGTCGGCTTCGAGCATCGGTGACAGGCGCGCGAGCGGCTCGCCCGTCAGGACCACCCGGCCCAACCGCTGCTCCGGCCCTGCCGGAAGGGACGATCCGGCCGTCGACGCAGTCATGTCGCTGCGGGGTTCGGCTTCAGCATCCCCATGGTGAGCATCAGGCCAACAGTCCCACCTTTGATCGGGCGCAGCAGGCCAAGGGCGAGGACCAGCGTCAGCGGGACGAAGATTGCCGTCATTTCCCAGGTCGGGGGGTTGGCGAGCCGTTGCATGATCACCAGCAAAGGCACCACGATGTGCCCGACCACCAGAATGGTGAAATAGGGCGGAGCGTCGTCTGCGCGGGCAAGGCCCAGCGGCGCGCCACATCGGCGGCACTCCGACACCACCTTGAGGTAGCCCTTGAAGAGGTGGCGCTCGCCACAGGCCGGGCAGCGGCTGAGCAGCCCGCGCCCGATGGCCGTGGCAAGTGGCGCCACGGGCCAAGGCGGAGCCGGCTGTGCGGCCTCGGCAGGCCAGTGCGATAAAGTCATGCGAAATCCTCTGGGGAACATCCTCTGGGGAAGATCAGCCGAGCAACGCCAATAGCGCGAAGCCGACTTCTTCGCCATATCGGTCCGCTGCGCCGCCGCCGCCAGGGTCGCCGCCTGTCCGAGGTCCGGCGCTGCATGCCGGTCTGGTCTGCGGCCGGCCCATGATCGTCAAGGCACTGGCAGCAGGGCGCGAACGGAAGGGCGGCATGCTCGCGTGGCGGGGTCGTTGACCGAACGACCCATCGGATCAGCCATCGAACTTGAACGGCCGTGCCATCCCGTCGGGCGCGCCGGCCGCACGCCGGATCTCGATCTCGAACGATCGGTCCGGGTTAGATATGATCTGGCGCCGGCGTCGATTCACGCCGCGGCCCGGAAAGGTCGGATCTCGCCGCCACCCGGCGATACCTCACCCATCGGGCAACGGCCGACCAGCGCGACCCGTCTGTAACCCTTCACTCAGGTCGGACGAAATGAGGATGACCGGCCCATGCCGGATGCCACCGAGGGTACCGGCGACGGTCAGCCCAACCACATGATCGTATTGGATATGAGATGAAATCGCTCGCGAGGCCGATGGCTCGTGATCGGGTCGGGCTCGCCCGATCATGATCGACAACTCCGTGATGGGGCGCGCGGTTCGCGTCCGCCCGCCTGCCGTCTCGGGCGACCGGGCCCCGCTGGCCCGAAGCCCGGCCCCAGGTCGCCGGGCGCTATTGCTGCGGATCATGGCCGTGGTCCTGCTGGCCGGCACGATCGTCGCGTTCTTCGCGACCGGCGCAGACCGGTTGCTGTCGTTGGACGCGCTCCGTGCCAACGAGCAGTGGTTGACGGCGGGCGTCGCGCGCCATCCGCTGTTGATCGCGGGCGGGTTTTTCGTCACCTACGTCATGGTCGCCGGCCTGGCGGTGCCCGGCGCGCTGCCCCTGACGGTTGCCGCCGGCGCCATATTCGGCGTCGCCGAGGGCACCGCGTTGGTTTCGTTTGCGTCCAGTCTTGGCGCCGTGCTGTCGCTCCTTGCCGCGCGCTTTCTGTTCCGCGATTTCGTGGCAAGGAAATTCGCGCGGCGGCTGGAACCGATCAGGGGCGGTCTGGAACGCAGCGGCGATTTCCACCTTCTCAGCCTGCGCCTGGTGCCGGTGGTGCCGTTCGCGCTGGTGAACGTCCTGTTCGGCGTCACCGACGTCTCGGCGTTCCGGTTCTACTGGATCAGCCAGCTTGGCATGCTGCCGGCAACGCTTCTGTACGTGAATGCCGGCACGAGGTTGGAACATCTCCGCGGCTTCTCCGGCATCCTCTCGCCGACCGTCCTCGTGTCGCTGCTGCTGCTCGCGATTCTGCCCCTGGCGACGCGCGCAGGGTTGGCTTGGCTCGCGCGGCGGCCACGCGCCGCGACCGCGCGAACCACGGCACACTGAGCTGAACCACGCCCGTCGCACACGGTCGGCAGGCGCGCTTCGGCGCCCGCCGACCGATATGCGTATGTTGGGATCAGCCCTCCAGAGCGGTCAGACGTAGTGCTCGGCAAGCGGGGCGAAGCCGTTGAACCCCTGGCTGGCATAAGTGGTGACGTAGGCGCCGGCCGCGTGCAGTTCCACCCGGTCACCCGATGTCAGCGCCAGCGGCAGGCGGTAGTTCGCTTTCTCGTACATGATGTCGGCGCCGTCGCAGGTGGGGCCAGCCAGCGCCACCGGCCCGGTCGGGGTACCGTCATGCGGGGTGGTGATACGGTAGCGGATGGACTCGCCCTCGGTCTCGGCCAGGCCACCGAAGCGGCCGATATCCAGATAGACCCAGCGCACCGCATCGTCCCCGCGATAGCTGGCGAGCACCACCTCGGCGCTGACCACGCCGGCGTCGCCCACAATGGAGCGACCGGGCTCGATCACCATCTCCGGCAGCGCGTTGCCGAAATGCCGGGTCATGGCGCCCATGATGGCGGCGGCGAAATCGCCGATCTCCGGCACCGGCTCGCGGTAGCGGGTGGGAAAGCCGCCGCCGAGATTCATCATGCGG
>JAGWSV010000097.1 GCA_028869315.1 Rhodospirillales bacterium | reverse complement strand
CGCCGCCCGGGGCGCCGCGCACCCGCGTCGGCGCCGCCCGGTCGGATGCGGTGCCGCGGATGGAGACGGTGCGGGTCACCGCGCCCGACCTGCGCCGCCGGGTGCTGCAGCAGCGGACCCGCTCGCGCCTGATCATGACCGCCGGCGGCTTCGTCGCGCTGTTCGCGGCGCTGCTGCTGAAGCTGACGCTTGCCACCGTGCTGGCGCCGCTCCGCCCGCCGCCGCCCCGCAATTCCGTCGCCAGCCTGATCGACCATCCGGCCACGCTCGCCGCGTCGCTGCCCGTGCACCGCGCCATGATCACCGACCGGCGCGGGCAGATCCTGGCCATCTCGCTGCCGTCGGCCGCGCTTTATGCCGATCCGCGCCAGATCGTCGATCCGGCGGCGGTGGCGACGGCGCTGCAACGGGTGCTGCCCGATCTTGACGTGAGCCTGGTCGAACGGCGGCTGGCGCAGGCCCGTCGGCAGTTCGTTTATCTCGATCGCGACATCACCCCCGACGAGGAGGAAGCGGTCAACGACCTCGGCATCCCGGGGATCGACTTCCTGCCGACCGAAATCCGCCGCTATCCGATGGGCCGGCTCGCCGCGCAGGTGCTGGGCGGCGTCGACGTGGACGAGCAGGGCGTCGCCGGGGTGGAAAAATACTTCGACAAGCGCCTGATGGCCGACCCGAAACCGCTGCGCCTGTCGCTCGACGTGCGGGTGCAGGCGGTGCTGCGCGACGAACTGGCCCGCGCGATGCAGGAGTTCGACGCCATCGGCGCCACCGGGATCGTGATGAAGGTGGACACCGGCGAGGTGCTGGCCATGGTCAGCCTGCCGGACTACGACGCCAATGATTTCGCCCATGCGCCGCCGGATGCGCGCTTCAACCGGGCGGTCAGCGGCGCCTACGAGCCGGGCAGCACGTTCAAGCTGCAGACCGCGGCGATGGCGCTGAACGACGGCGTCATCCACGTCTGGAACCGGTTCGACACCCTGCACCCGATCCATATCGGCCGCTTCACCATCACCGATTTCGAGCCGGCGCACAGCGACTACGCCTTGCCGGAGGTGATCGCCCAGTCGTCCAACATCGGCGCCTCGCACATCGCCCTGCTGGTCGGCGCGGCGCGCCAGCGTGCCTTCCTGCGCAACAACGGCATGTTCGCCGCCTCGCCGATCCAGTTGCCCGAATCGGCGCCGCCGATCGTGCATCCGAAGCGCGGATGGGGGGCGGCGACGGTGATGACGGTGTCGTTCGGCAACGGCATCGCGGTGACGCCGGCGCAGCTGATCGCCGGCACTGCGGCGCTGATCGACGGCGGGGTATGGCACCCGGCGACCCTGCTGGCGCTGCCGCCGGGGGACGTTCCGCCCGGGCACCGGGTGATCAGCCCCGAGGTGTCGGCGACGATGCGCAAGCTGATGCGGATCGTGGTGACCAGCGGCACCGGCAAGCCGGCGCGGATCCCCGGCTTCCTGCTCGGCGCCAAGACCGGCACCTCGCAGAAGGTCGGCAGGAACGGCTACCGGTTGCATACCAACCTGAGCTCGATGATCGCCGCCTTCCCGATGACCAACCCGCGCTACATCATCTACGCGATGCTCGACAGCCCGCACGGCAACAAGAGCACCTACGGGTTTTCCACCGGCGGCTGGACCGCCGGGCCGGTGATCAAGAACACCATCGCCCGCATCGGGCCGATGCTCGGCATCCTGCCGGCGACGCCCGCGCAGCTGCCGGCCTTGCAGCAGGCGCTCTATCTGCCGCTCGACCCGCCGGTCCCGCCAGGGGCGACGTCGCTGCTGCAAAGCTCGCCGGACAGCCCGCCGGAGGTGGTGACCCCGGCGCGCTACGGGCTCGCCGGCCCCGGTTCCGCGGCTTACGGTCCCGCTGGTTATGGTCCCGCCGGGGTGGCGCGGACCGGCGGGATCGTGCCGCCGTCGCGGGTGCCGCTGCGCGCGGCTGCGCTGCGTCGGCGCAGGGCGGCCGCTCCCGGGAGCTTCCTGCACCGACCGCCCCCGTTGCCGCCGCGTCGGCCGGGCCGGGTTGCCGAGGCCCTGCCGCCCCCGTTCCCCGACCCGTCGTCGGCTGGGGGGATTCCGCTTGCGCGGCGCTGACCTGATCGCCGGTTTGGCCGACGCCGCCTCCGATCGGGCCTGGCAGGCGCTTGTCGGCCTCGATCTTGCCGGCGTCACCGCCGACAGCCGCGTGGTGGCGCCGGGATTCCTGTTCGCCGCGCTGCCGGGGGCGCGGGCCGACGGACGCGCCTTCATCGCCGAGGCGGTGGCGCGCGGCGCCGCCGCGGTCCTGGCGCCGCCGGGCACCGCCTG
>JAGWSV010000096.1 GCA_028869315.1 Rhodospirillales bacterium | reverse complement strand
TGCCTCGCGTTGCCCTGCTGCGAATCGGTTACGAGGGGATCGACCACGCCAGACATGCGAGTGAGTACGGGGTTAGCGAGGAAATGCTTCGCATGCGTCTGGACCGCACCGGCGTCAGCCTTCAGCTCCGCCGTAGGGCGGGGTAAATCAATGACAGTAGGCGCCCTACAGCTTTTGTAAGCTCCCAGGCCCAAAGGCCTTACGGGCGTTTGTCGCCAGGTGCCTGCAGTACGGTCCGGGACTATCATGGCGCGCCCACAAACGCGGGCCGGGCTTTATGCGCGCCGACGGCGATCGCTTTTTTCGTCAGCTTTGACACGTGATTTGCCTCGAACCGGTCGGTCTGCTGCCCCCCCATGCCGGCCGTTCGGGCAATCGGTGGCTATGTCCGCTTCCCAGGCGCCAGCCACGCCCACTGGATGACGAGGATGGGCGCATGGCTGTTGGCGCCGAGCGGCACTCAACGTCCGGTTCCAGGTTCGACCGATGGGCAAGGCCCTGCCCGAGTTGGGTCAACCTTAGCCAGCCCGCGGACCCGCTGCCCCCGCGCTCCGACACTCCCGAAATCGCCGCCCGTCTGTCCGCCGTCCGCCCAGCGCGCCATGACCCGTCCCCCACAAGGTTGCCCGCCCCGCCGCGCCGTCCTATGGCCCCGCCATGACCAAGCCCGCCCCCGAACCCGAACTCCGCCGCCTGCTCGACGTGATGGCCGCGCTCCGCCACCCGGAAACCGGCTGCCCCTGGGACAAGGTGCAGGACTTCGCCACCATCGCCCCCTACACGATCGAGGAAGCCTACGAAGTCGCCGACGCCATCGCCCGGCGCGACTTCCCGGCGCTGGAGGACGAGCTCGGCGACCTGCTGTTCCAGGTCGTCTATCACGCCCGCCTGGCGGAGGAGGAAGGCCGCTTCGCCTTCGCCGACGTCGCCCGCGGGATCGCCGACAAGATGATCCGCCGCCACCCGCACGTGTTCGGCGACGAAGCCGCCCGGGAGGCCGGCGCGCACGCGGCGGCGTGGGAAGCGCAGAAGGAACGGGAACGCAAGGCCCGCTCCGAAACCGGCACCCTCGCCGGCGTCCCCTCTGCGCTGCCCGCGCTCACCCGCGCCGAGAAGCTCACCAGGCGCGCCGCGCGGGTGGGGTTCGACTGGCCGGACGCGCCCGCCGTGCTCGACAAGCTGGAGGAGGAAGCGGCGGAGCTGCGCGCCGAGCTGCCCGGCGCCGACCCCGCGCGGCTCGCCGACGAGCTTGGCGACCTGCTGTTCGTGCTGGCCAATCTGGGCCGCAAGCTCGGCCTCGATCCGGAGGAATGCCTGCGCGGGGCCAACCGGAAATTCGCCCGCCGCTTCGCCGCGATGGAGCAGGCGGCGGAGCGGACGGGACGGACCCTGTCCGAACAGACTCTGGACGAAATGGAAGCCGGCTGGCAGGCGGTGAAGGCCGCCGAACGCGGCGGGTAGCGTCCTGCCCCTGAACTGCCCTCGCATTTCAGGGATCAGCCGGCCACCGGAAACAACGGCCGCCCCCTCTTGCCGCCGCCGGCGCGCGGCGGGATCATCGGCGCATGACCTGGTCGATTCTGGTACGCGATCCCGCGACCGGCGCGCTTGGCGCCGCCGTCGCCTCCCGTTTCTTCGCCGTCGGCGTGCTGACGATCGCGGTGGAGGGCGGCGTCGCCGCGCTGTCCACCCAGGCGCTCGTCAACCCGATGTACGCCGTGCGGGCGATGCCGCGGCTGCGCGCCGGGGAAGACCCGGCCGCCGTGCTGGGCGAGCTGGTCGGCGCCGACGCGGGGGCGGAGCACCGGCAGTTCCACATCCTCGACGCCCGGGGGCGGATCGCGCAGTACACCGGCCCCGGCTGCATCGCCTGGGCGGGGTCGGTGCGCGGGACGGATGTTTCGGTCGCCGGCAACATGCTGGCCGGGCCGGAGGTGGTTGCCCGCACGCTGGACGCCTTCGCCGCCGCCGCCGGCCCGCTGGCGGAGCGGCTGCTGGCGGCGATGGAAGCCGGGGAAGCCGCCGGCGGCGACAAGCGCGGCAAGCAGGCGGCGGCGCTGCGGATCTGCTCGCGCGATCCCTACCCCGATCTCGACCTGCGCGCCGACGACCATCCCGATCCGCTGGCGGAACTGCGGCGGCTCTACCGCGTGAACCTGGAGCGCGCGGCGGTGTTCCGCCGCTTCCTGCCCGGCGCCGACAACGCCTGCGGCGTGTTCGACCGCACGGTGATCGAGGCGGCGATGGCGCGCGAGGCCCGGCCGCCCGGCACCTGAACGGCGCCGGACGAAGACATCGAAATCGGAACGGTTCCGCGCTGCACCGTTACGGATACGTTCGGGATAGCGGGGTCCGGCGTCAGATCGGGCACACCCCCTGCTCGCATTGCAGATGCACGAGATCCACCGCCTCGGCGGAGCTTTGCGCGATGCGCGCGGTCAGCGCGGCGAAGGTCTCTTCCGAGACTTCCTCCTCCGGCAGGTACTCGTAGCCCAGCGCATGATCCGGCCGGCTCGGCAGCACCGCGCAGCAGCGGATCTCGGGCTGGTGGCGCAGCACGATGTCGCGGAACGTGTCGAGGTCGTGCCGGTCGGTGAACAGCTTCAGCGTGTAGCTGATCTGGTTGCCCTGCTCGGCGCCGATCCAGTGGCGCTCCAGCAGGCCGAGCCAGCGGTAATGCGCCTCCGGGCTCGCTTCCGGCGCGGTCACCAGTTGTTCGGACAGGCCAAGTCCCATGATCAGCGGCACGGTGGGGAAGCCCACCACGGTCATGCCGGGGAAGCTGACCAGGGTGCGCATCGGGTAACCGCGGGCGGCGTAGTCCGCGAGCAGCGGGTCCGACCCGGGCGCCCATGTCCCGCTCACCGGATCGCGCACGCCCTTGAACTGGACCCAGCGCAGATACTGCCGCCGGGCGGGAAGATGCGCGCCTTCGGTCAGGCCGAACAGCTTGCTGATGGTCCCCGACGGCTTGACCGTGGTCACGGTCACCGGCCGCGCCAGGCCGAGCGCGGCGGCGTAGGCGGCGCCTTCGTCCTTGGCGGTCTGCGACAACCCCGCGAGCATGGCCCAGAACGGGGCGGCGCGGGTTTCGTCCAGCAGGTCGGCGAAGCTCAGGCCGAAGCGCAGCCAGGCATATTCGTGCAGCCCGGTGGGGCCGATGCCCATGCGGTTGGTGCGGGTCACTTCCTCCCCGTACAGCGCATCCATGCGGTTCGCCCGCATCAGGAAGCGCACGCCGAGCCGCACCGCGTCCTCCACCCGCGCGTCCCACAGCGCCGCCACTTCGGGCGGCGGCGCGCCGGGGGTGAAACTGTCGAACGGCACCGGGCAGGCCAGCAGCGGGGCGTAGTCGGCGATCACGCAATAGCCGCCGGCCACGTGCAGCGCGATCTCGCCGCAGGGGTTGGTGGTGACGGGGAAATCCGCCGCCGACGCGGCCCGCGCGAGATGCGCGAGCAGCCCGGCGGCGGCGTCCACCTGGTAGCGGGCGCTGCGCACGTCGCGCCCGTCCTCATGCACCGGCCGCCGGCGTGCCGAGCCGGTGCGGTGGTCTTCCAGCTTGTCGCCGTTGATGAAGCCGGGTTCGCCGTTGACATAGGCGCATCGCGTGGCCTCGGCGAACACCGCGCGCGCCGCTGCGGCAAGCGGGCCGGCGGCGGCGCCGTCGCGCAGGCAGTCCCAGAAGGTGGCGTCCACCATCACGGAATGATTGGCGGTCCACAGGCCGCCGGCTTCCTTGGCGCGGATGAAGCGCAGCACGCCGGGATCGCGCCAGGACTTGGTCGCCATCCGGGCGGCGCGGCGGGCGCCGCCGACCTGCACTTCGACCGACAGATGGTGGTCGACGAGCAGCGCCTGCTCCCAGGGCTGCATCTCGGCGCCGGCCGGGTCGCGCCGGCGCGCCGGTTCGATCACGTGGCGGCGGAGATTGAGGAACGCGCGCAGCAGCGACACCGGCCCCGATGCCGGCCGTCCCTGCATGCCGTTGATCGGGCTGCCGGCCGGGCGGATGGCGGAGAAGTCGAGCAGCAGCGTCTGGTCCCGGGCGCCGTCGAACGCCATCGACTCCAGGATCTCGACCGCCTTGGCCCAGCCTTCGCGGCTGTCGGCGATCGCGTGCCGCCGCGCCTGCGCCGGCACCGCGGCGGGATCGCGCACGAGTTCCCGCCCCAGCGCCGCCGCATCATCGAGGCCTAGTTCCGCAGCGAGCCGGGCGAGGCCGGCCGCGTCGCGCGGCCAGTCCGGATGCGCCGGCGAAAGATAGAGCAGGACATCGGGCGCGTTCGCCCAGTCGACGGCGATCAGCGCGTCGTCATAGGACCGGCCGACGCCGGAGCCGTTCAGCAGCAGGTAGAACTTCACGAACGAGGCGATCGCGGTGGCGCAGTTGGTGAACACCTCGATGTTGCGGTCCGGCTGGTCGGGATCGCCGTGCTGCAGGTGCCGCCCGGAGGTCAGCAGCGCGCCGGTGGCGATGGCGTTGCGCAGCCGGGCCTGCTCGGCGCGGGTCGCCGCGTCGTCGCGCCGCAGCAGGGCGATGTTGCCGGCGGCGACCCGGTCGGCCACCCGGCCGAAACACTCCGCGTCTTCGGGACGGAACACGGTTCGCCGGGCCACGGCGAGCCCCATGCCCGCCGCCAGCGCACGGGCGGGCAGCGGGGCTTCACCGAAGCTGGAGCCGGGAAGGGGGGAGGAGGACGAATCAAACGGCATGCGGCAACTCCCGGTCGACAACCCAGATATAGGGTTACGAGCGGCAGTGGACAACCGAATGTAGTGATTCGCAAGGGGCTCGATCGAGTCGGGGGCGCTTGTTGGGCGGAATGCGGGAGGCGGGCGCTTTGCCTGGTAGCGGCGCCGATCGGGGCGGAAAAACGAAAACGGCGCCGCGGGGCGCCGTTTTCGTTTGGTCCGGCAGTCAGTGAAGGTCGTTCAGTCCGCCGCCAGCGCCATCTGCCGGCGCGCGATCGCCTGGCCGACGTGATCTTCCAGCGCTTCCGCCACCGCGTCGGCGTGGCTGGCGAAGACGTGGTCGGCGCCGCTGAACACGCGGTAGTCGACCGACACGCCCTTCTGCGTGTTGAGCTTGTCGACCAGCTTCCGCACCGAGGGTTCCGGCACCAGCTCGTCCGTGTCGCCGTGGATCATCAGCCCGCCGCAGGGGCAGGGGGCCAGGAAGCCGAAATCGTAATGGCTGGCCGGCGGCGCCACGCTCACCCAGCCGGAGATTTCCGGCCGGCGCATCAGCACCTGCATGCCGACGAAGGCGCCGAAGGAGTAGCCGGCGATCCACAGCCCGCCGGCGTTCGGATTGACCGCCTGCATCCAGTCGAGCGCCGCGGCGGCGTCCCCGATCTCGCCGATGCCGCCGTCGTAGCGGCCCTGGCTGCGGCCGACGCCACGGAAATTGAAGCGCATCACCGAGCAGCCCAGGCGCTGGAAGGCCTGGAACATCGCGTAGGTGATGCGGTTGTTCATGGTCCCGCCGTGCAGCGGGTGGGGATGCAACACCAAGGCAACCGGCGCGCCGCGGTCCTTGCTGTGGTGGTAACGGCCTTCAAGCCGGCCGTCAGGGCCGGCAAACATAACCTCAGGCATGGCGTCCCGAAATCCGCTTATGATTGGTGGCCCGACGGTGTCCGCGGAAATCCCCCCGATTCCCGCCCCGCCGGCGCTGTTTCGCGCGTCGCGCCCCGCCCGCCCGACATTCCCCGATGTCGACGCCGAGACCCGCTCCCGCGATCTTCGGAAATAGGTAGAGCCCCCCCGTTTTCCACGCCCGCGCCGTCATCCCGGCCGGTGCTGTAATCTTGACTACCTCAGTAGGAAATTCTATATTCCTTCCCGGACACCGAACTCCCAACGCGATCGAGCCGCCTGGACACGCGACGAAAACCCAAACCCACACCCGGCTGCCGCAGGCCACGGGACGGGCTCGCGCCCCGCGTGACAACAGTATAAGCAAGTCGTGACCCCGGTGTATAACGGATTTGTCGCATGGCTTTCATGTTTCTGCGTGAGCTGATCCGAACCTACCGGGAACGTGATCCGGCGGCCCGGTCCGATCTCGAAGTGCTGCTCTGCTATCCGGGCGTTCACGCGGTGCTGTGGCACAAGCTGTCGCACGGGCTGTGGAAGCGGAACTTCCGGCTGCTCGGGCGATTCTCCTCGCACATCGCCCGCTGGCTCACCGGCATCGAGATCCATCCCGCCGCCCGGCTCGGCCGGCGCCTGGTGATCGACCACGGGATGGGGGTGGTGATCGGGGAAACCGCCGAGATCGGCGACGATTGCTATCTTTATCATCAGGTCACCCTCGGCGTCGCCCGCGCCTCCTCCGGCAAGCGCCATCCGACCGTCGGCAACAACGTCATCATCGGCGCCGGCGCCAAGGTGCTCGGCCCAATCACCGTTGGCGACAACGCGCGAGTCGGCTCCACCGCGGTGGTGCTGGACCCGGTGACGGCGGACACCACGGTGGTCGGCATCCCGGCCCGCGCGGTCGACCAGTCGCTGCTGCGCGGTCGTGCCCGGTCGC